>JAJFHM010000024.1 GCA_021775625.1 Hyphomicrobiales bacterium
CCGAGGATGCAGCGCTCAACAAAGGTTCGGGATCAACGCCCACCGTGCGCGCAAGGCCGGCGAGCGTTGTCCGATCGGCAAGGTCGGCGTCGTCCCGCCAGTGGGCTTCCAGAAAGGCATGTGAGAGCTGGTCCATGTTCAGGCCTTGTGTGAGCCCGGCGATCAGCATGCGATTGGCGAATGTGTAATCGTTTGAATGGTGGGTGGGGGTTTTTCCGAGCCAGCCGATACCGCGATGTTCCGTCCAGCGTGCGATCTCGCGTTTGAAGTAATAATCCTTGTGCGCCTGCGAGCGGCTGGGAAACGGCGATGAGCCGATGCTCGCCATGGCCTCGTTAAGATGGAAAGGCCGGTGCACGATGCGGGCACCGGCAGCGTTGGCGATTTCCATCAGGCGGGCAGAACCCACATAGGCAAAGCCTGAATGGGCGGAATAGAAGTATTCGATATCTGCCATGGCGGCTCCTTTTCGACGGCTCGGAAGAGTTCACGCGTCGCGTTCGGCGAACACCATGCCGCCCGCCGCCTGATCAGTTGGCGAGAGTTCGATGATACTGGCGTCGGCCCGGGCCGGCAATCGTATGGCACCAATCAGTGCCTGGGCGACATCCTGCGGCTGCAGTGTTCGGTAGTTCGTAAATAACCTGTCGTCCAGCGCTTGTTGATCACCGCCGAATGCATCGAGATAGATCCCGGTTTCAGTGCGCCCCGGCGCAATCTCCGTGACCCGGATACCCGTGCCGGCAATGTCCATCCTGAGACAGGCGCAAAAAGAGCGGATGGCCGCCTTGGTGGCGCAGTAGACCGCCATGTTGGGACCCGAGTACGGTCCAAAAATCGACGTGATCGCAAAGATGTGTCCGCAGCGGCGTGAAATCATACCGGGCAGCAGCTTGCTGGTGACCCGCAGCGGTGCGCGCAGATTGAGGTTGAGCATGGCGTCGGCTTCCGCGCCGGTCAGCTCCACGAACGGCTTGACCGCCGAGATCAGGCCCGCGTTGTTGACCAGAACGTCGATCTCAAGCCCTGTCAGGGCAGCATCGGTGGCTGCGTCGTCATTAAGGTCCACCGCCACCGCGCGGCATCCGGTCTCGGCCGCCAGGGCGTCGAGCTCATCTGATGCCCGCGCAAGTGCCCAGACGTCCAATCCTTCAGCGACCAGCGACCGCACAATCTCTGCACCCACGCCGCGCGACGCTCCAGTCACCAGCGCCGTACGGTAATCAGGCATTTCAGGCATGGCGGACACACTCCATAAATGATACCGGCTGCACGAGAAACCGCACGATGCCATATGTCAAGCAAAGGACGGCTGTTCGACGTCTTGTCCGCCGTATGAAGCCGCCTTATGATCGCGGCACCATCGCGGGGGGCGGCGACGTGACGGCGGTATCAGGGGAGGAGCGGACGATGGATCTCGAAACCAGGCGGCACAACAACCTGGGCTATTTCTCGCATCGCGCAGCGCAGGATCACCCCGACCGGGTGGCAATCTTCGACCTCTCGCATGAGCCTGCCCGCAAGGTCACCTATGCCGAGATGGAAGACCGCCTCGACCGCGTCGCATCGCTGCTGGCAGCCGCCGGGGTTGCAGCCGGCGACAGGATGGCGATCTGTGTCGGCAATCGTTTCGAGTTCGTTGAAATCATGTACGGCATGATGCGGGCGGGCATCGTTCCGGTACCGCTCAACACCAAACTGAGCGCAGAAATCATCAAATACATTCTTGAGAATTCCGGCTGCCGCGGTGCGGTCATCGAGGCGGATACCAACAAGTTTGTCGTCGGTGTGATTGACGGCCTCGACCTGCCGGTACGCTTCGCACTCGACCCGGCACCGGACGGCTGGCGCGATTACGAAACCGAACTGATGGCCGCCGAGGTGCCATTCAATCCGCCCGAGCTGTCGCCTGATCACCTGTCGTTTCTGCCCTACACCTCCGGCTCGACCGGAAAGCCCAAAGGCGTGCCGCTGACCCACGAAGGACAGCTCTGGTGGATCCGTACGGTACAGAAATACTGGCCATCGACGCCCGACACCCGGGTGCTTGCAGCCATGCCGCTTTATCACAAGAACGCAATGGCGGGCGCCATCAAGCCGATGTTGCATGCCGGCGGTTCGGTTGTGCTGTTGCCCGGCTTCGATGCCGAACGCTTCATCCGCACGCTTGCCGAGTACAAAATCACCCGTTCCGGCGGCGTGCCGGCGGCGTTTTCCATGATGCTGCGGCACCGCGCGTTGATCGGCAGTCTCGACTTCTCGCATCTCCAGGCTCTGGTCATTGGCTCCGCGCCGGTCACCAAGCAACTAGCCGACCAGATCGAAGAGGCCTTCGGCGTCACCGTCGGCGAGAGCTATGGGCTCACCGAGGGCGGGCCGGTAATGCTGGGGCCCCCGCTTGACGGCCGTGCGGTGCCGCATGGAAGCTGTGGCGTGGCATGGCCAGAAGGGGAGGTAAAACTGGTCGACGGCGACGGCAACGACCACGACAGCCTGGGTGAGCTGTGGGTGCGCAATCCCGGTGTCACACCCGGATACTACCACCTGCCCGAGGTCAATGCGGAGCGCCTGCACAACGGCTGGCTGCGCACCGGTGATCTGTTTTTTCGCGACGCTGACGGCTTCTATTATTTCAAGGGACGCACCGACGACATGTTCAACTCCGGTGGTGAGAACATCTATCCCAAGGAGGTCGAGAACCTGTTGCTGTCGCACCCACAGGTGGTCGATGCCTGTGTCGTGCCGGTGAAGCATGCCCTCAAGGGCGAAGTGCCGGTCGCCCTGGTTATGGTGACCGACGGTGCGCCGGTCGCAGAAGACGACCTGAAAGGCTATTGCCTCGACAATGGCCCACCCTACGCACATCCGCGCAAGATCGACATCGCCACACAGATCCCTTTGAACGGCGCAGGGAAAATCGACAG
>JAJFHM010000231.1 GCA_021775625.1 Hyphomicrobiales bacterium
CACAACCTCTCTTTGATCAATTTGATTCCAAAGCGCTCGGGTTCGAGCGATTGCAAACGATTGAGTGGAAAGGCATGCGGCTATTCGAAGTCTTGAAAATGGTCGGCGCGATAGCAGGACGGCCTCGGCAACAACCAGGCCAGCCCATGCCGCCTCAAGCTCCCCCAAATAACCGAGACGCGTCATATCGGGAAGGCGGGAGAACTCGTCCCAATCTAAAACGTGACACCATGTCGAAATGGGCGACAGATCGGAGCGAAGCTGCGAGTATCGCCCAAACAGTCTTCTGCGACTATCTGAATTGACCACCACCGCAATCGGGCGAACAAAATCCTCTTTTCGCTCACTAACGTGACATATAGCTGCAAGTTTGCCAGGCGAAAGTTTCTGTGTTGGTTTTCGACCAGTGAGTGGAATGGGAAGGCCCGCCATTCTACCTGACATGAGCTTATCGAAATTTTCGTCGTCTGTTTCAATTAAGAATGCTGAGTAGTTCATTGCAGATCACCAAATCCCTTCGGTCGGCGGCGCGAATGCTTTAGCCAATGTTCGGGGAAGATTCTGATCAAAATACAAGTCCAAACTCGTCTTCGCTCGCGTTACCATTGTGTAGTAGTGCTCACTGTGACGATAATTTTGAAGCTCGTTGCAAAACAACCAATGCACCGCTCTAAACTCCAAACCCTTGCACCCTTTTTCGGTCAAGATCACTATGGGTTGATTGGGCGAAAATCCCGGGTGGTAGTCTGGATCATCACCTCTCCCAGTTCGCGCCCTGATAATTTTCGACTTACCCGAAAGCGCCGGGTCCTGCTCAAATCTTTGCCAAACAATGTCCCGGTCATCTTGGCGGGGAACAATGATACCTAACCGATCTCCCTGACCGATCATATCAGAATAGGCACGAAGTTGTTCCACAAGTCGAGTTATGGAGCCTGAAATTTGATCATCTCTAGAGATTGGTCCGTGTGCACTTATTCGACCAGGGCGAGGCCCATCGTAGTGCGAGGTTGCAGAGAGCAGGTGCCCACCCTCCGGCGTCAGAATTCGATCAGCCATTTCACACAACTCAGGTGCCAGCCTGTAGTGAAATGGCAACAAATGCTCAGATGGTTTCGGTTGAATTTCTCGGACCGATTCCAAACCAGACGGTTGGCGATAAATACGTTGCCTATCATCACCCACGTAGAACTGCACTTCACTCCAAATATTGATCAGATTCACTTCTTCTGGAAGCAAGTCTTGGGCTTCGTCAACAAACAATGCGTCAAATTTTGGCAAGCGATTTGCCTCGATAAATTCGCACGCACCCAGGGCCAAAGTCTGTTTCCACTCATCGAGTGACTGCCGTTCCTCCGGCAAATCTGCGTCATGCTGCCTGTAGAGATCTCTAACCCAACCCTCAATTGTTGAAACACATGATGGCGGAAAGATCTCCCTGCCCTGTCCGTCATAGCATCCGGTTTTTACAAATTCCGTCAATGATCGAGTAAACGTCAGTACCATCACGTTTGGCATGCTCTGAGTTCGCACATATTGTGCTCTACGGAGCAATACATTGGTCTTACCCGATCCGGGAGCACCTAGTACGAGGTGGCTTTGCGTTAGAGGCAACTCTTCAATGAGACGGACCTGCTCACCGTCCAACTGCTCCCGTCGTGCCCACCATAAAGACATCAGGCAACTTCCTCAGGGGAACTGCCACCAAAACACTCCAACGCAAGTGTCCGAAGTGCCGATATTGCTAGTGAACTAACTTCTTCGACCCCTCCATCACTTTTCCTCACGTCCGGCAGGTGCACACTGGACTGCCGCTTCCGATTGTTAACGGACACCATCAAATTGCCGCATAAACTGTAAATCACGGCTCCATCCGAAAGGACGCAAGTGAGGAAATATTCTAGATCAGCATTCTGATTTTCTTGTTCGATTCCGCCACCAGAATGACTCCAACTTAAGTGTATCCGAAAACTGTTGTCGCTATCGGCAACTTCGCATTTGTGTGTTGGCGTCACCCCATTTCTTCTTAAGTACGTGACGACATCGTCCTTAATTTTGTTCGCACACGCCCTCGCTTGACCACGTGTATCAAGTTCTTCTGCGGATGCCCTCAATTTGGTGGGTTTCATCCCAATTCCTAATAAACCTAATGCCCGCGTCTCAAGCACCAAACGATCATCGAAGAAATCTTCTATTCGAAGAGAACTGCGGCGCTTCCAATCTTTGTCGAGCGCTCTCCTACACAAATAGATCAAATCTTGATCAACATCATCAGATTCGATGATCGGATGTTGTGTTGCAACTACCCAAGCAAATCGATAGCGATTCTCTTTTGTTACGCTATACTGATTTTCAAACATTGGCTCTTGCATAATTAGATCATGAAGTAACCCACCTATCTGATAGATATCCAATGCATGCCATAGTTCAGCACACGGCTCTATGAGCCGAAATAAGTATTCGGGGGGCGTGTATCTAGATGTAGCCACCACGGGTAGCTCGCCGCCATGATCAGTACCAATGCCCACAGGGTCATCAATTTCCCTAGTCACTGACAAATCGAGTAAAGTCGCTCTAGAGTAGTCCTCAGATACAAAAATGTTGGCCGATTTTATATCTCTGTGACAGAGTCCTTGTTCTCGTAGATAAATCGTCGCCTTTGCGATTTGGTCTACGATAGATCTAATTTGAGACCTAGGTACATCTTTTAAACATTTCTCGAGCTCTTTTCCTTGAGCTTTCTCCATGACAATGAATAAACGATTTTCAAAGTATCCACCATCAAATATATTCACAAGATTTGGAGAATTGTGCACCCCAAGCTCAACTTGCTGATTTACTCTCTTTCTACTAACTTCAGCAAATTCCCCATTCGAAAACTTTTCACTGAGGACTTTAATGGTCCTTGGACCATCCGGAGATTTCAGGGAGAACACTGTGGCTGTGCCTCCTGATCCTGCCAATTCGATAACTTCCCATCCTTCACCCTTGGAAAGGCACCATCGCTCAGCAACGGCACGATCTTCGTCTTCGAACTGCCCCTGCATATCAAGCTCGATTCGATATTGGCCACATGGCGTGGCGACACCACTGCATACAATCTAGCTATAAGTATAGTTAACGATAGATAACTCAAACTTGTCAACGGCACTTGGCAGCAGTATTGAGGTATTTGGCTACAGTGGACCTCTGCGCCAACTTTTTCGTTGGCGTAGGAGGCATTGCACGGCATCGCGCGGACGGCGCGCTCTACATTTCCGACGACTTCGCCGACGCGATCTATAAGGTCAGCTACAGCGGCGGTTGATCCTGAAGCGGTTCAGCTGCGCGGTTTGAGGTTCTCCGGATCGTAGAGCGGTTTGTAGCCGACGCCCGCGACCTGCACCGGGTAGAGCTCGCCGAAATAATCGACCAGCAGTTCGCGGCCCTCCTGGCAGTAGTCCCAGGGCAGATAGCCGAGCGCGATATTCTTGCCGATGGTCGGGCCGAAGGCGATGGACGTGGTGTAGGACCGCCGACCGAGGGCATCGACCAGGGTTTCCTTGCTTTGCAGGTCGAGGATCGGCAGCGTGCCCACCGGATAGCGGGCAACGCCTTGGGCGTCCACATTGTCTGTCATCACCAGCGTGCACAGCATGGCCGGCTGGTGCTCCCGTGCGCGGTATTCAAGGTGTTTCGCCTTGCCGCGGAAATCGGCCTCCTTCACTTTCGGTCGGGCAAGATCGGCCTCATAGAGATTGTACTCTGTCAGAAGGTCGGCGTTTTGAAGCCTGAGGCTCTTTTCCATGCGCCGCGTGTTGGCATAGGTCTCGACCCCGAACGCCATCACATCGAGGGCGCGCAGGGCATCCCACACCGCAAGCCCGTCCTCGTATCTCATGTGCAGTTCCCAGCCCTGCTCACCCACATAGGAGATGCGGAAGGCGGTCACATTGATACCGGCGATCTCAATTTGCCGGATCGCCGCAAACGGGAAGTTCTCGTGAGTGAGCCCTTGCGGATCGGCCACCACCTGCTGCAGCGTTGTGCGGGCGTTCGGCCCCCAAAGACCGATGGTGGTGAATTTTTCCGACACGTCCACGATTGAAACGTCAAACCCGCGATCTTCCGCCATCCGCTGCATGTACAGGAAGTCCCGGTTGCCCGCATCGGCGCCATCGACGAAGCGGTAGCGGTCTGCCATGCGGAAAACCGTGAAATCCGCCCGTACCATGCCTTCGTCATCGAGGAAATGGGTGTAGATGCCTTTGCCGACCATGTTCTCCCCGCCGACCTTGGCTGCACAGAGATATTCCATGAAGGCTTCGTGGTCGGGGCCGGTGATGTCGTACATGGCGAAGTGCGACAGGTTCACCATGCCGACATTCTCACTCATCTCGAGATGCTCGGCGTTGGAAACACGCCAGAAGTGGCGATTGTCCCACTCGTTTTCGCGCACCGGCACCTGGTTGCCAAATCTCTCCAGCAGGTGTTCGTTCGCCGCATAGCCATGCGCCCGTTCCCAGCCGCCCAGTTCCATGAAACAGCCGCCGAGTTCCACCTCGCGCTCGTAGAACGGGCTGCGCCGCACGCCGCGCCCGCCGGCAAACGGCTCGCGCGGATGAACCGCCGGATTGTAGATTTTCATCGCCGTTTCGGTGCAGCGTTCATGGATGAACTGTTCTTGCGTCTGATACGGATAGAACCGGGCGTAATCGATCGCACTGTGATCGATCTCGGTGCGCCCGTCGGTCATCCAGTCGACCAGCAGTTTTGCCATTCCGGGCGCGTCCTTGACCCAGATCGCCACCGCGTACCAAAGCCCGCGCACCTTTTGCGACTCGCCGATCGACGGTCCGCCGTCGGTGGTGACCTGCAGCAGTCCGTTGAAGGAATGGCTCTCATTGTAGCCCAGCTCGCCGAGGATCGGAGTGAGTTCCATGGCCCGTTCGAGCGGCGCCATGATCTGTTCCACGTCAAGGTCGCGCTGGGAGGGGGAAAGCCGCGCCTGGTCCTTTTCCAGAATGTCACGCGGATGGCACAGCCGCGGTTCGGTTTCCTCGTAATAACCCCATTCGATCTGGCCGCCTTCCGGGGTTGTCGGATCGCCCGTATCGCGCATATAGGCCGAATTTCCCTGGTCGCGCAGAAGCGGCCAGCCGATGTCCTTGGCCGTCCCTTCGAACTCGTTATAGGGCCCGAAGAAGGACAGCGGATGGTCGACCGGCATTACGGGTAAGTCCTCACCCGCCATCGCAGCGATCTGGCGACCCCACAGCCCGGCGCAGACGATCACATGGTCTGCCTCGATGGTTCCGCGATGGGTAACCACACCCTTGATGCGTCCGCCCTCGATGACAAGATCGCTCGCCGGCGTGTTGGGAAAACTTCTTAAGTTTCCCGTCTTCTCTGCCTGGTCAACCAGCTTGCCGGCCACCGTCTGGGAGCGCGGCGTAACAAGCCCCGCATCGGGATCCCACAGGGCGCCCTGGATCACGTCTTCTTCGAGCAGCGGAAATTTTTCCTTGGCTTGCGCGGCGCTGATCATCGAAGCGCGGGTGCCGAACGCCTTGCCGGAAGCAACCTTGCGCTCAAGCTCCGCCATACGCTCGTCGTCGCCGACGCGCGCCACCTCCATACCGCCGACCCTGGCGTAATTGCCCATCTTTTCAAAGAAATCGATGGAGTAGAGCGTTGTCCAGCAGGACAGGAAGTCGTGGGCAGTGGCATAACAGAAATCGGAGGCATGCGACGTCGAGCCGATATCCGTCGGCACCGCGGACTTGTCGATGCCGACAATGTCGTCCCAGCCCCGGGCGATCAGGTGATGGGCAACCGACGCCCCGACAATGCCGCCGAGACCGACGATGACCACTTTTGCTTTGGTGGGAAATTCTGCCATGACTTGCTCCGGCTCAAAATGCTGGTTTGTGCCGGTTTATCAGGTATCGCCACGAATTTCGATGTTCTGCGAGCGACGGGGGATATGTCGCGCCCGACCTTGCATCACTTTGGGCACGTTGTTCATTTGTGAATCCGACAAGCAGTGACCCGCAAAAGCCTGCCGGTTCACACCAGTGCTTACTGGTAGCCGCCTGGAGGCCCGACGGAGAAGTCGCGCCGCGCCGCCGTGATGCTCACGGAGAAGCCTGCAATGACGTCCAGGAGCGTGATCACCATGATCAGGAAAAACGTCGTCGTCGCCGCTTGCGCCACCAAAATGAACTCCACCAGCGCGATGATGAAAACCGCCGTCGACAGCAAGTGATCCAGCACCGCACCGGCCCCGGTGCGGGTTGCCTTGAGGATCTCAAAGAACAATAGGATCAGGGCGAACAGCAACAAGACATCGGAGACCTTGAAGCTCCACTGCGCGCCGGACACCATGGTCATGGAGAATATCTCTCCATCGAGGCTGACGCCGGTCAGGAAGACCAGCAGGTTGTAGGCAATGAGAACAAGGATCAGGAGCGGGAAATGCAAAGTCATGGGGCCGGTCTCCGTTTGGCATCTCGAAACATAGTCGTTTGCCGGTTATACACTGCAGAACATGGTGGCGTCAGGCCCTATGGAAAAGGCCGGCATAAAGCCGGCCCATCAAATTTCGGACTTGGATGAAGCAAAAAGCTTCAGAATTCTTCCTGAGGCTCAAGCACCTGACGCCCCTTGTAGAGACCGGTTTTCAGGTCGATATGGTGCGGACGGCGCAGTTCGCCGGTGTCCTTGTCTTCAACATAGGTGTTGATTTCGACCGCATGACCCGAGCGGCGATGACCGCGCTTGGACCGGGTCACTTTACTTCTTGGCACTGCCATTGTTGTATTCCTCGAACCTAAAACTGCGCGCGACCCGCTGTCGCGCGGCAGATAGCTTGCAAATGAACCAGATTTGGGCCGCCTTATACTGGGTTGCGGCGCAAAACACCAGCACCTATTCACGGTCCGCTGGATCTGCCGGACACGAGCACGCAATCCCGCAGAATTGGATCATCTGCGCACTGTGCATTGGTTTCATGCCCGCAACAACCATATGATGTCCTGAGCCCCTTCGGCCTCAAACAGTTCCCGGCAAGGAAAATGAGTATCTGAATGACCAAGCCTCCGACAGTTGTTGCAAAACTCGCAGCCATCCTCGCCATAACGCTGATCACCGGCACTGCAAACGCAGAGGAACAAAGCCTTTGTCCCGTTGACGGCAAAGTTCTTTACGAAGCCGACGCGGCTGATGGCAGCTTTCGCGTAGCGGTTTGCAGCGAGCCCGATACGTCCGATTCGATCGGAACGATTTCGATCTATTCCGGCACCAAGGCAACAGACGGCTTTACCAGTACTTTGTTGCTGCAGGCGCAGGGCAAAACCCGCGAAAAGGCGTTCGTCATCCGCCGCTACACGCGGCCACAAACCACCTATCTCAAGTTCGAGTTCACCGCGCAGGACGGGCGCCGCTACACAATCTACGACGATTTCGACAACGGACAGGCCAGCACGCGGGTGGCCTGGAAGAAGCCGTCAGAAGGCGCAGGTGCGGAACCTGCAGACTTCGTATCGGTTGCCGCGCCGCTCATGTTGATGTCGCTCGAGGCCGTTGTTTCCGTTCAGCCCTATGACGAATAGCCCTTGTACATCAAGAATGCGCCAAGCAGCACCTGCACCACACCGATCGCCTGCAGCAGGCTTTCCTTCGCCAACATGGTCTTGCCCATCGATCTAGCGATCGCCGGGAAGCCGATACGCAACACGCCGGCGATCAACGCCACCCAGCCGATAAACGTGATGATAACCGGCCAGCCCGCCACCCAGATATTGTGAGTATTCACGACCGCAAGGCCGCCGAGGAGCGCCATGAAGCCGGCGATGAACAAAAGCGCCGGACTGGCAAGAAATTCCCGCCCCACCTCACGCAGGAGCTGCGTGTTGAGCGCACCCGTCAGCCCGGCCACAACCAGGATCGGGCCGATCAGTTTGGCAATAAAGAGCGAAGTCTGCACTGGCTTGTGTCTCCGTTAGAGCGTTTCCGCCGCCTGATGCTCGGCAAGCACGTCCCAGTCGACATCGATGCCGAGCCCCGGCGCATCCGGCAGTGAGGCGATGCCGCGCTCGATTGTAATCCCGCCTGTAATGAAATCATGTTCGCCCAGGCTCAGGAACGACACGTGGCCCTCGCAGTCCACCGGATAGGGGTTACGGCAGCACGCGGCGATGTGACAGACCGCGGTGTCGCCGATAAGAGTGAAGGGATTGGTATCGACACTGACGCCCATGCCGGCCGCCTCGCAAATGGTGATGGTCTTGAGCGCTTCATGCAGTCCACCGACGCGGTTGATCTTCAAAACGATCCGGTCGGCCGCCCCCATCCGGGCGATCTGCATGGCAGCTTCCGCAGACCACACGCTCTCATCGAGGATCACCGGCACGCCGCCATGGTTGCGCACGTGAACCGAACCGGCGAGGTCGGCATAGGGCAATGGCTGTTCAATCGACAGATTGTCGAAGCCTGAAAACCGCCTCAGCGCCGTCACCGTCCAGGCCGCACTCTCCCAGCCCTGATTGGCGTCCGCGTCGATCATGATGTCACGCGGCGTCGCCTCAAGGGCTGCCTCCAGCTTAGCCAGTTCGGCAAGGAACGTGTCGCGGCCCCAGCCATCCGCCAGCAGCACATCCCCGACCTTCACCTTGAGCCCCTTGAACCCCTGTCCGGCGAAGTCGAGACAGGCCTCCGCCATGGCTTCAGGGGTCTTGTGATAAAGATTGGTCAGCATTTCAAAGCGGGTGCGATAGGCACCACCAAGGAGAGCATGCACCGGCTGTCCCCTTATCTTGCCCACCAGATCGTGAAGCGCCATGTCAACGCCGCAGCGGGCAGACCTTCCCCCCGGCATCCCGCCGCCATAGACCGCCACCATTTTCCGGTGGCATTGCGCGATGTTGGCTGCATCGGCGCCGCGCAGGGCCCGGTCATAAAGCTTCAGGCACGCGTCCATCTGGGCGGTGGTCTCTCCCAGATACCATTCCTGAGTTGCTGCCTCGCCAATCCCGTAGGTGCCGTCTTCAGCGCTGACCCTGACCAGGATGCACGGCAACTGGCTCGGCCACACGAAGTCGTCATCTTCCCACGCCTCCTTGATGGATTTCGGCGCGACCAAAAAGGTCTCGACATTGGCGATCTTTATATCCGTCTGCATGGACTTAGGGCCTGTTGAATGTTGAACAATCCGGATCTAATCAGGAAATCCTGCACCTCGCCACACCGGATATAGTTCCGGAGAAAGGTTCATTGAACTGAACGATTGCGTTCGCGTGCTCCGCTTGTAAGCATATTGGATCTGGTGAGCAGAGCTCTAAGAGATGGAAAACCGGATGTCGGACACAAACAGCGGGAAGGTCGCACTTGTCGTTGGCGCTGGAGATTTTCTCGGCGGCGCTATCGCCAGGCGGTTTGCCCGGGAAGGATTTCATTGTGTCATCACCCGCCGCCGCGGCGATCTTGACCAGACCGCAGCATCAATCACAGATCTCGGCGGCACGGTGACGGCGATCCATTCCGACGCCCGCGACGAAGACGAGGTGATGCGCCTGATCGAGCAGATCGAAACCGACATCGGCCCCATCGAAGTGCTGGTCTTCAACGTCGGCGGCAATGTCCGGTTCTCGGTTCTCGAAACCACCGGCAGGGTCTATCGCAAGGTCTGGGAAATGTGCGCGCTGGCAGGATTTCTCAATGGCCGCGAAGTGGCAAAACGCATGGTGACACGCGGCCGCGGCACCATAGTGTTTACCGGCGCAACGGCGAGTGTGCGCGGCGCAGAGGGCTTCTGTGCGTTTTCCGGCGGCAAGCATGCGCTACGCGCCCTGGCCCAGTCTATGTCGCGTGAACTGGGGCCACTAGGCATCCACACCGCACATGTGGTGATTGACGGGCCCATTGATACAGAGTGGACCCGGGAATTGTTCCCCGACTGGTTCACTGAGCGCCCGGAAGACGGCGTGATGAAGCCGGATGAACTGGCCGAGATATACTGGAACTTACATTCACAACCCCGCGCTGCCTGGACTTTCGAGCAGGACGTGCGCACCTATGTCGAGCCCTGGTAGGCTCATACCAAAGGAACTGACTATTGACACATCAGGAGATCCTCTACCCATGAGCAAGCAAGTCGACTTTTTTTATGATTTTGGCAGCCCGACCGCCTATCTCGCGTGGACCCAACTGCCCGCCATGTGCGCCAGACATGGCGCCACGCTGAACTATGAACCGATCCTTCTCGGCGGCATATTCCATGCGGTTGGCGGCACCACCCCGGTTGCCATCAAGCCCAAGGGCGCCTGGATGTTCGACGACATCTCCCGTTTCGCCAAGCGCTACGGCGTGCCGTTCCAGCTGAACCCGCATTTCATTCTCAAT
>JAJFHM010000232.1 GCA_021775625.1 Hyphomicrobiales bacterium
CTGTTCGATGCTCTCCAGAATAGTCTTGCCGGGCGCGTGCTGGGCCTGATCCATAATGATGAAATCCGCCGAGCGTCCGACCTCGATCAGGCCGGTGTCGAGCTCGCGCATGCGCGCTGTGTTGCCGGTTGCGAGACAAAACGCTGTGTGCGCCGGCGTATCGCCGAGGCTCGATAACATCGCGATCATGCGCAGAATTCCCAAGGGCTGCACGCCGGATCCGGCCGGCGAGTCGGTGCCCAATATAACCCGGTCGAGCTGACCGAGTTCCTTGGCGGTGCGCAGCGCCAGCAGTCCCGCGCGCTCGTTGCCATTATGCACCACTTCGATGCCGCGCTGGCACTGCTCGCACAGGCAAACGATCTGATCGTCGGGAAGTGCCGTGTGGCCGCCATTGATGTGGCCGATGATGTCCGCATCGGCCTCAAGCACCACGTCCTTGTCGATCAGGCCGGAGCCCGGGATCGACGGGCCGCCGGTGTGTATGGTGCTCTGGATGCCGTATTTGCGTGCCCACGCCACCATCTGTTTTGCGGTTTCCCCGGCTTTGACGCTGCCCAGTCCGACCTCGCCGAGCAGGGTGACGCCGGCCTCGGCCAGTTGTTTGAAGTCTTCTTCCTCCATGCCCTCTTCGAGGACCGGTGCCCCGGCGTGAACCTTGACCCCAGACGGCCTGAAATTTTCATACCAGCGCTGGGACGCGATCGCCATGGCCTTGAGGCCGACGATGTCCTTGGGCCGGCCCGGCAGGTGCACCTCGCCGGCCGATATCATGGTCGTGACACCACCATGCAGACAGCTGTCGATCCAGCCCAGTTGCTGCTGGCGCGGCGTGTAATCGCCGATCACCGGGTGAACGTGGCTGTCGATCAGGCCGGGTGTGAGCGTTGTGCCTTTCGCATCGACGACCACGGCGTGATCGGTGTCGAGTTCGGCCCCCTTGCCGATGCCGGTGATTTTGCCGTCCTCGGAAATGATCGTATCGCCATCGAGGATCGGGTTTTCCAGAATCCCGCTCAAGATCAGTCCAATGTTCTTGATCACCAGCTTGTTGTTATCCGCGGTCACCGTTGTCTCCCTCTCGCTTGGATCGTCGAGCGGTTTTGCCGACGATGGCGCACAAATCATAATCCGCAATGGCGATGCGGGGCTACAGTGAAAAGCGGTCCCGGGAGTTCGTTATCCAGCGCTGCTTTCAAATACCGAGTTTGCTCTGGTTTCTCACCTCCTCGAGTGCCGACGTTAGAACGGTTTCGATCTGCTCGCGCTCGGTGTCTTCAAGATCAACGAGATCAACACTTAGGTGAAGACGGTCGGTTATCCGCTCGATGAGATTTGATCCCGATGATCCCGCATCTTCATGAATGCCTTCGACCGCATAGGGCACCACCTGCCGGCTGATTCCCTTTAGGGTGATTGGCTCCAGCGTACGCGCCTGGACCTTGTTCTTGACCAGCGCATAAGTCTCGTAACTCATCACGATCCCGCCCGGCTCGGCAATGGATTCAAGTCTGGCGGCAAGGTTGGCCTCGGCCCCGATAATCGTGTAGTCCATGCGGTCCACGCTGCCGAAGTTTCCGATATTGCAGTAACCGGTATTGATGCCCATGCGCGACTGGAACGGTGCCTCAATGCCACGTCGGCGCCAATCGCGATTAAGCTCCGCCAGCCGACGTTGCATGGCAATCGCCATGTCGAGACATGCCTGTGCGTCCTCACGCGTTCCCATAGTCTCCGGGTCGCCGAAAAAGGCAAGGATGGCGTCGCCGATAAACTTGTCAACGGTCGCGCCGTGCGCATGCGCGATGCTCGCCATTTCGGTAAAATACTCGTTTAAAAGAGCGGTCAGTTCCTCTGGCTGAAGCCGTTCGGATGTGACCGTAAAATCCTTGATGTCAGAAAAGAAGATGGTGAGCTTCTTGCGCTCGGTCGAAATTACCGCATCGCGCTCGCCGCTGAAAATCGACTTGTAGACTTGCGGTGAAAGATATTTCGAGATTTTCAACGAAACCGCTGCCAGAAATGAATTGGCCTCTTCCAGGTCAGTGTTCAAACGGCCAAACTGTACCGCCTGACGCCATTGCAGCGCGGCAAAGCCCAACCCGAACGAGCCGGCTCCGAGCAGATACAACAGCAAAAATTTGAACGATAGAATATTGGCAGCAATCGGTTGTTCGATGGTGATCGATTGGATGCCGCGAATGTCGCCGACTTTCCAATCCCGTTTAGGGCTTTGAGGATGTTTGTTGTGGCAGGCGACACATGCCGTTCCCATGACGATCGGCACCGCCATGCGAACTTGGCGGTTCAGGAATGCTCCAGAAATCTCGGTAACATTCAGGTCAGGTTTGCCAGCTTCGCGCAGGCTGCTGAGAGCGAAAGATTCGAACGCATCGAGCCGGTGCGATGCGCGGCCGGCAAAGACCTGGTCAGAGACAAAACGATATCCAATATTGCTTGCTCTCGCGCCGATGACCTCGCCGAGTTCGATTGAAAGTGTTGCCGGTATGGGGATACCGCCATCGATATCCTCGTAGTTTCGCGCTGGCGTGCTTTTTCCGTGATTTGCCACTATCCGTCCAACAACATTGCGCGAATAATAACTCCGGATTTCAGAGATCATTGCATTGAGGTCACTTGCCTGCCGGTTCAATGCAGCGTTCGACAAATGTCTGAGGTCGAGCCAGACGACAACGGGAAGGAGCGCCAACGCCAGGACAACGATGATGGTAAACCACAGCGGCCGTTCCATGAGCGTCCGCCCGGCTTTGTCCAGCAGTGCAGAAATTCCGCTGCTTTCAGCGGTTTTCCCGTCTGTGGCCATATCGGTTGCTTTCTGCGTATTTTTCACCGGTACTTCCCTGTCCATTTTGTGTCCGGATCACCAGATCTCTGAAAGCAATCGCGCGCCCACGGGCTTGTACCACATCGGATCGCGATGACAGGCCGGCTTGAATGCGATTTATCACCTGTTCCCACGGGCTCCAGTTGGCCCGGTTACGCCGGCAAAGATTTCCCGGATTGTGTTTTGATCAGTTGCCTTAGCCAGGTCATGGCCGGATCAGGGTCGGTTCTTCGGTGCCAGACCTGGAGATAGTCGAAGCAGGGAATTTCCAGTGGTGTCTTCACACACTCAAGGTCGGCAATGCTGGCAAAGTGTCGGGCGGTTCGAGTGGGCAGCGTCAGCAACATATCGGATTCAGCGATCAGCAGGGGGGCGGTTGAAAAGTAGGGCAGCCTCATTGCAATGTGACGTTCCATCCCGCGCTTTTTGAGAGCGTCGTCGATCAGCCCGAAGCGCCCGCCGAACACTGTGATCAGAGCATGTGGCCACGCCAGGAACTCTTCAAGTCGAACGCGTTCGCCATCGAGGCACTGCGTCACTGGATGGCCCCGGCGGCAGAGGCAGGAATAGGATTCCTGAAACAGGAACTCCGAAAACAGGCTTTCCGGTGTTGGCGCGTCGACATAGAGGACCAAATCAATCCGTCCCTCGGCAAGGTCGCGGAATACATCCTGCGTGAACGAGACAAGTTCCAGATTAGCCTTGGGCGCCTGCTTGCTGAATGCATCACAAATGTCCAGGATCACCGTGCCCGCCCCATAATCAGTTGTGGCAATCCGGAACGTTCGCTCGCTCGATGCAAGATCGAATGCTTCGTCGGACATAAGGTCCGCCAGATCATCGACCACATCGGATACCCGTTCGGCGAGTTGCTTTGCCCGCTCGGTCGGCGCAACACCACCCGGTGCGCGGACGAAGAGGGGATCGCTGAACATCTCCCTGAGATGTGCCAGTGCCCGGCTGACAGCGGGCTGGCTCATATGCAGTTCCGACGCGGTGGCTGTGACGTTTCCGGTTTGCAGCAGGGACTGAAAGACAACGAGGTGGCTCGCGTTGCGTCGAAGTAAATTCGATTTTCGCATAAACGCAATTCATTTAATTCATTAGACGAATTTAGAGTGATGCGCCAGTTTCGCCCTTAACGCAACCACATATGCAACCAAACCCATTTCGGAGAACGTTCATGACCCTTCGCAAGGCTCTCGCCACTGCACTATCCGTCGTCGCTCTGGGTGCGCTCACCTTGATGCCACCGACCAACCCCCCGCCTGCCCAGGCCGGCACCGAGATCAACACCCAGAAGATGAAGTCCATGAACACGATCACGGGCCGCACCTTCGATTATCAGGTCGCGGACTACAAGATCAGAACCGAGTTCCTGACTGAAGACAAACTGCGCTGGACCTATCTTGAGGCGCCTGATGGGCAAAAAGGCAAGACGGCAGAAGAAAAGCTCGACCGCCGGGACATCCATTACGGGATCATCCTGTTTGCCTGGACGGAAACGGACGGCACCAATGTGGTGGATATTTTCGACCTGCAGACCATGACGCTGCATGCCAACGCTGTCATGCCGAACGGGAAGCGCTTTTTCACCGAAACCGCCCTCAGCGAAGTAAAATAGCGGGGATTGGAGATGAAGACCCTACAGCTGAACGGCACCCGTCATCACGTTGATGCTCCCGGCGATATGCCCCTGTTGTGGGTCATCCGGGATCTGATCGGGCTAAAGGGCACAAAGTTCGGGTGTGGCGCCGGCCTGTGCGGCGCCTGCACCGTCCACCTCAACGGAGAAGCGGTCCGCTCCTGCCAGACGTCTTTGGATGAAGCCGCAGACGGTGAAATCACCACGATTGAACATGTCGGCTCGACCGAGATCGGGGCGAACGTGCAGTCTGCCTGGCAGGACGTGGACGTCCCCCAGTGCGGCTATTGCCAGCCTGGGCAGATCATGTCTGCAACAGCACTGCTTGGCGCCACACCGAAACCCAGTGACCAGGACATCGATGACGCCATGGCCGGGAATATTTGCCGGTGCGGGACATACAACCGCATTCGCGCCGCCATCCATGCTGCAGCAGACAAGTCGAGGTCATAAGATGGCGCTACGCAACCTGATCACCCGCCGGGGCTTTCTCGCAGCCGGCGCAGCAGCAGGTGGCGGCCTGTTCGTCGCAGCGACATTCGCGGGCGTGCCGCATGCTGAAACCAGCGTCAGCAGCGAACCTCCAAGCGCCGCCGC
>JAJFHM010000233.1 GCA_021775625.1 Hyphomicrobiales bacterium
GGACTCGGCGAACTTTTACGAGTTCCTGGCCATGACCCCGAACAAGGATACCGGCAAAGGCCAATACAATGCCGGCAATTATTCCAATTCGAAGGTCGATGAGATGACCGAGGCGACCTTGACCATGACCAATGACAGCGAACGGGCCCAGGTCCTGCAGGGCATCGAAAAGATCCTGTATGACGAAGCCGCTTTCGTGCCGCTGCACTGGCAGGATCTCGCCTGGGCAGCACGCACCGGCGTCCACATCGAAGACGTGGTCAACGTCATGAACTTCCCCTATCTCGGCGATCTCGTGATCGACTGATTTGCGGGCCGAACGAAGTTGAGGAGAGGCGCCCATCGCGGCGCCTCTTCGTTTTTGACATCGTGGCAAGATGCCGGCGTTACGCCCCTTTCGTGCTCGTGCCCCGCATCAAGTGCGGGACACGCAACGGGCTACGCGGGGCGCAAATTCGCGCTATGATGCAGTGAGCAGCGGGGAGCATCTCAATACCTATGGACACATTCGCCTTTCTCGTGAAACGCCTGGGCCAGGCCGTGGTGGTGATGCTGGTGATTTCGGTCATCGGCTTTTCGATCCAGGACAACCTGGGCGATCCGCTGCGCGAGCTTGTCGGGCAGGCGGTGTCGGAAGAGGTGCGCGATCAGCTGCGTGACGAAATGGGGCTGAACGATCCGTTCTTCGTGCAGTACTGGCGGTTCCTCACCAAGGCGGTGCAGGGAGATCTGGGCACGTCTTACTTTTTCAAGAAGCCGGCGCTTGAAGTCATTCTCGCG
Organism: Hyphomicrobiales bacterium; assembly: GCA_021775625.1. Taxonomy (GTDB): domain Bacteria; phylum Pseudomonadota; class Alphaproteobacteria; order Rhizobiales; family JAJFHB01; genus JAJFHM01. Next base: position 781 of record JAJFHM010000233.1, read on the forward strand.
AAGTTTCCAGCGACTTTCGAACTGGTGCTCTCGGCGACGTTCATCATTGTTTTTGTTTCCGTGCCGGTGGGGATCTACTGCGCCATCCATCCAAAATCGTTGTTTGCCCGCGCTGCCATGGCGGTCTCCATTATCGGCATCTCCATTCCGGTGTTTCTCACAGCGATTTTTTCAATCTACATTTTTGCGATTTATCTCAACTGGCTGCCATCTTATGGCCGCGGCGAAACGCTCGATCTGGGGTTCTGGCGAACCGGTTTTTTGACGCGGGATGGTCTGGCGCATCTGATCCTGCCGGCCTTTGCCCTGTCATCGATCATGCTGCCGCTGTTTATCCGGCTGATCCGCGGCGAGATGATGGAAGTGCTGCGCACCGAATATGTGCGATTTGCCTGGGCCAAGGGGCTGCATCCGCGCCGTGTCTGGCTGTTGCATGCCTTCAAGAACACCCTGCTTCCGGTGATCACGGTCGGCGGTGTCCAGGTGGGCACGCTGATCGCCTACACCATCCTGACCGAGACGGTGTTTCAGTGGCCGGGCATGGGGTTTTTGTTTCTTGAAGCGGTGACCCGGGTGGATACGCCCCTGATCATTGCCTACATCATCGTGGTCGGCCTGATCTTCGTCATCACCAACACCATCGTCGACCTGGTCTACACCAGGGTCAATCCGATGGTCAGGATCACCGGGGTGAAGGGATGATCGCCGCCGTCGAGCGAGCGCTTGCGTCGGATTTCATCTACCAGTTCCGGCGTGATCCTGTCGCCGTGGGCAGTGCGCTGGTGCTGCTGGGCTTTGTCCTGCTGGCTATATTTGCACCGGTGATAGCGCCGCAGGACCCTTACGATCCGTTCCAGATCGATATCATGGATTCCGAAATCCCTCCGGTCTGGGAAGAGGGCGGCGATGCGCGCTTCCTGTTCGGCACCGATCCGCAGGGCCGCGACATGTGGAGCACCATTCTCTACGGCACCGGAATCTCGCTGCTGATCGGCTTCTTCGCGGTGATCCTGCAGGCGGTGATCGGCGTGACCCTGGGCCTGCTTTCGGGCTATATCGGCGGCCGGCTGGACAGCTTCCTCATGCGGCTTGCGGATATCCAGCTGTCCTTGTCGACGCTTATGGTGGCGATCATTGCGCTTGCGGTGTTTCAGGCGGCGTTCGGCGCCGAATTGTACAGCGATCTGGCGATCGTCATGCTGATTGTGGTGATCGGCATCGCCGAGTGGCCGCAATATGCCCGCACGGTGCGGGCCAATGTGCTGGCCGAGAAGGAAAAGGAATATGTCGATGCCGCCCGGGTTATCGGCCTGTCGCGCGCCCGCATCATGTTCCGCCATATCCTGCCCAACACGATGACGCCCATTCTGGTGATTTCAACGGTCCAGGTGGCGAATGCCATCGTGGCCGAGGCCGCGCTGTCCTTTCTCGGGCTCGGCATGCCGGTCACCCAACCCTCGCTCGGATCCCTGATCCGCAACGGGTTTGATTATATTCTCTCCGGGCAATGGTGGATCACGGTCATTCCCAGCATTGTCCTGATCATCCTCATTCTGGCGATCAATCTGCTGGGCGACTGGCTGCGCGATGCCCTCAATCCCAAGCTCTACAAGGAGGGCTAGAGCCTTTTCCATGAATATTGAACCGTTTGATGGAGCCAGACCGGCACTTTGGGGCAGGCGCGGCGCGCAGCGCGATGCGGGGCATCGGGCAAGCGTCGCAACGCACACAAAAGGCCGGTATGGCCCACCGAAGGCCGGGTACTCGCGTCCGCTGGACTGCGTTACAGTCCACTTGTGGTCACGCAGACCACGGCGTGGACCGTGCCTTGCCAGCAAACGCGATTACCCGGTCAAACTGGCTCAATATTCATGGAAAGGGCTCTAATGGCGTTGTTGGAGGTCAAGGGACTGGAGGTCGAGTTCCCCATGCGGGCCGCACGCCTGACAGCGCTCAGGGGGGTCGACTTTACGCTCGATGCCGGTGAACGCCTCGGCATCGTCGGTGAAAGCGGCGCGGGCAAGTCGATGGCGGCCTACGCCATCCTCAATCTGATTTCCGAACCCGGACGCATCAGCGCCGGTGAGATCCGGTTCGACGATCAACGGCTGGATACGCTCGACGACGAGGCCATGCGCCACATTCGCGGCAACCGGATTGCGATGATCTTCCAGGACCCGATGATGACGCTCAATCCGGTGCTCACCATCGGCACGCAGATGATCGAATGTCTCGCCGCGCACACTGCAATGCCGGAACGCCAGGCACGCGAGCTTTGCATTTCCAAACTGCGCGAGGTCGCGATCCCGTCGCCGGAAGCGCGATTCGATGCCTATCCGCATGAGCTCTCAGGCGGGTTGCGCCAGCGCGTGGTCATTGCCATAGCCCTGCTGCTCGACCCGGCGATCATCATTGCGGATGAGCCGACCACGGCGCTCGACGTCACAATCCAGGCGGAAATCATGGGGCTGATGATGGAGCTCTGCGAGACCCATAAACTGGGGCTGATCCTGATCACCCACGATCTCGCAGTGGTGTCTGATGTGACCCAGCGGATGCTGGTGATGTATGCGGGCCGCGTTGTCGAAGCCGGCACCACGGCGCAGATCATCTCCAATCCCGCGCATCCTTATACGCGCGGTCTTTTGCAGGCGCTGCCCCAGAAGAATACGCCGGGCGGTCAACTCAACCAGATTCCCGGCACCATGCCGTCGCTCATAGACGTTCCCGCGGGATGCGCCTTTCATCCGCGATGCGGTCATGCAGATGCGCAATGCACCTCCGCCCTGCCGGAATTGCGTTCCGTAAAGCGGCGCCAGGTGGCGTGCCATCATGCGGAGGATCTCGCATGAACCGATCTAGATCGCTTCACGTTCATATGGAACCGTTTGATGG
>JAJFHM010000234.1 GCA_021775625.1 Hyphomicrobiales bacterium
TGAGAGGAACGAAACAGGTCAGCATGGCATCGTCTTCGTACAAATTTGAACAATCCCACTCACCCGGGCATCCGTTGAACGGAATGGCCGACGTCTGGACGCCGCAGGCAACGCAGATACTGCAGGGCGGTGCAACGGACCTCCAGATAATCACGGAAAATGAAGAATTTGCCGCTATCCGCCCTGAGTGGCAGGCACTTCAGGCGCGCTCAGGGAGTAAGTTCAATTACTTCCAGTCTTTCGAGTGGAACTGGAAGTGGTACCAGCATTTCGCCGCGCACACTGAATTTGAACTCAGGATATTGACCGCACGAACCAATGGCCATCTGTCCCTTGTATGGCCTTTGATGGAAGTTCGCGAAACCGGACTTCGTGTCCTGAAATGGCTCACCGAACCGCATCTACAGTATGGCGATGTGTTGGTCGATCGCGGCACGGCATCCGCCAAGCTTCTTCGCGACGCCTGGCTGCATCTTCAATCCCTGCCGGGCATTGACCTGATCTGTCTTGGTAAAGTTCTGGACTGCTCCAACGTGCGACCGGCGCTGCAGACCGCGGCGGCAAAAACCTACAATCGTTCAGAAGCATCCCAGCTGAATCTGACCGCCTACGCAACCTGCGCCGATTACGTCAGTGCCCTGGGAAGATCGCGACGCAAGCGCCACAACCAACGGCGCAAAAAACTGGAACGCCTGGGCAATACGCTTACGCATCTGGTGCATGAACCCGGCCCTGACTATAAACGCGTTGTGGACATCGGTTTCGTCTTCAAAAAGCAGTGGTTGAAACAATCCGGCCTTCCCAGCCAAGCCGTATTCCACCCCGAAACCGGACGGTTCATCGCAGATCTTGAAGCCGCCGGCCTCGAAGGCGCCTTGCCGATTGCAAGCGAACTTCAACTCGACGGCAAGACCGTCGCCATCGAAAACGGCTTTGTTCTGCAGAACCACTATTACGCCTACCAGGGTGCCTTTGACTGGAACTACCGCAGCCATTCGCCAGGCAAAGTGCTGATCAAGGACATGGTCTGCTGGTGCATCGACGCAGGTATCTCTCATTATGACATGCTCGGCGCGCCCGCCACGTACAAGTCTGAGTGGACTGACGAAACCATCACCATGAACGACCACTTTGCGGCCCGCACGCCGCTGGCGGCTCTCTATGCACAGGTTTGGCTGGCAAAACTGCGGCCTGGCGCCAAGAACGCGTTTGAAAATCTGAAGCCCGCCACCCGCAGAAAACTGCTTCAAATCACCAGCAGACACTGAGGCTCAGCCGCGCCCGGGCCGGCGTCCCGCATATTCTCGCCGTATATTCATCTCATTTTGCGCAAACTTCTTTCTAATCTTTGCGTCGGAGAATCTTACTATGCTGACATGAGCATGGAGATTCGCCAGGGCTCGCACCCTGATCCGGAGTGCGAAGAGGGGAATTGGTAATGGAATTTGACGCGTTACTGCTGTCTCGACTGCAGTTCGCTTTCACCATTTCGTTTCATATCGTCTTCCCTGCCCTCTCCATCGGACTGGCGAGCTATCTCGCCGTTCTCGAGGGACTGTGGCTTCGAACACAGGACGCAAAATTCCTCAGGCTCTATGACTACTGGGTGAAGATATTTGCGCTCGCCTTCGCCATGGGCGTCGTCTCCGGTATCGTCATGAGCTATCAGTTCGGCACCAACTGGAGCCGGTTTTCTCAGGCCACAGGCAACATTCTCGGCCCCCTTCTGGGTTATGAGGTTCTGAGCGCTTTCTTCCTCGAGTCCTCCTTCCTTGGCATCATGCTGTTCGGCCGCCGGCTTGTCGGCCCCGGCCTGCACTTCATCGCCACCTGCATTGTCGCCATCGGCACCCTGGCTTCCGCCTTCTGGATACTCGCCGCCAACAGCTGGATGCAGTATCCCACCGGCCACGAATTGCGCGACGGTGTGTTCTACGCGGTCGACTGGATTGCCATCGTCTTCAGCCCGACATTCCCCTATCGCCTGGTTCACATGGTGCTTGCCGCCTATCTCAGCACGGCGTTCGTGGTTGCCGGCGTTGCATCGTATCTGATGCTTCGGCGCCGGGCGGTTGAAGACTGCAAAACCATGCTGAAGATGGCGTTCGGCCTGATTGTCATACTGGCGCCGCTGCAGCTGGTGGCCGGGCATCAACACGGCCTGTCGGTCTATGACACCCAGCCAACCAAGCTCGCCGCCATGGAAGGCCACTGGGAAACCTATGAGGGCCGCGCGCCGCTCATCCTGTTCGCCTGGCCGGATGAAGAGAGCGAAAGCAATCTTTATGAACTCGCCATTCCGGAGATCGGCAGCTGGATCGTCACCGGCGACTGGAACGGTGCGATCACCGGATTGAAGGAATGGCCGCCGGAAGACCGGCCCAATGTACCCCTCGTCTTCTGGTCATTCCGCATCATGGTCGGCATCGGTTTTCTGATGATCCTTTACGGCATCCTCGGCGCCTACGCAGCGTGGGCCGGCATGCTGGACCGTATGCGCTGGTTCCTGGCGCTTGTGGTGCCTATGTTACCGTCGGGGCTTATCGCCCTGCTGGCAGGCTGGATCACAGCGGAAGCCGGACGCCAGCCCTACACTGTCTACGGTCTGCTTAGAACCGCAGATTCTGTGTCCCCCATTCCTGGCGAACAGGTGGCGTTGTCTCTGCTCGCGTTCATGGTTGTATACTCCATCGTCTTTCCCTCCGGCGTGTTCTACATGGGCCGCATCGCGGTTGCCGGGCCGGGGCCGAAGAAAAAGATTGCACGGGCGAAGAAACCTGCCGCTCCAAAATCCAGGAAGGCCGCAGCGAAACGCAAACCCGCCAAACGCAAACCTATGATGTCGTCGCCACTCGAGAGGCAGGATCCGACATCTGCGGCAGACGAACCAAAACCACCGCTTGCAACGGGCGATGCTTCATCCTCCTCCGATGAGGCCACAACCGCCGGACCAATCGAAAGCGATCCGCGTGAACTCGAACGGCCGCAAACGGAACCGGACGAAAGCGCCGACACCGATTACTCGCTGCGCGACATAGCGCGGCAGCTTGAGACTGACGATCTATCGGACGACTTTTCAGACTTCAAACAAGAGGTACCCGACAATGGAAACCGTTGATCTGCCTGTAATCTGGTCAATCATCCTTGGGTTCGCCGTCCTCATGTATGTAGTACTCGACGGTTTTGATCTCGGCATCGGGATCCTGTTTCCCTTTGCCCGTTCAGACACCCATCGCGACAATATGATGAATTCGATCGCCCCCGTCTGGGACGGCAATGAGACCTGGCTGGTGCTGGGTGGGGGTGGCCTGTTCGCGGCCTTCCCTATGGCCTTTGGCGCCTTCATTCCAGCCGTCTACATGCCCATCGGGTTCATGCTCTGCGCTCTGATATTCCGTGGCGTTGCGTTTGAATTCCGCTTCAGGGCCCGGGGACTGGGACGCAGTTTCTGGGATCGGGCCTTCCATCTGGGTTCGGTGATCGCCGCCCTGTCCCAGGGGCTGATACTGGGCGCCTTCATTCAGGGCACCAATGTTCGCGGCACCGCCTTCAACGGCGGCAGCCTGGACTGGCTGACCCCCTTCAGCGTGATGGTTGCAATCGCGGTTCTCGTCGGTTACGCGCTGCTCGGCGCCACTTGGGTGAACATGAAATCAGATGGTCCCCAGGCCGAATGGGCACGGCGCTGGACCCTGCGTTGCCTGCCCGCCGTACTCGCCTTCATGATCGCCGTTTCCTTCGCGGTCCTCTTGTTCAACATTCAGGCGGGCGACCGCTGGGGCATTTCCTGGCCGATGATCAATCTGCAGAAACTGCTGCCCCTGGCACCGGTTCCGCTGGCGGTTGCCGGGCTCGCAACATGGCTTTATTTCGGCGTGAAGAAGCACAGAAAATACGCACCCTTCTTTTGCGCAATTGGGCTCTTTGTGTTGGGGTATATCGGTCTCGTCATCAGCCTGTTCCCCTATGTGGTGCCCTACGAACTCACCATCTGGAAGGCGGCGGCGGCCCCCAACTCGCAGGCGGTTTTGCTGATCGGCGTGCTGATCCTGTTGCCGTTGATCCTCACCTATACCGCCTATGTCTACTGGGTATTCCGCGGCAAAGCGGATGGCCCCGACGGTTACGGACACACGAACCATGGCGAAAGCACAGCCTGAGATCCGGCCGCTGCGGCAGCGGTTGATGTGGTTCGCCGCGCTGTATGCAGCGGGAGCGGCAGTCACACTGGGACTGAGCTATCTCCTCAGGGCATTGTTGGCGTAGCCGATCACGCTCTAGCCGATCGCATCTGCATCCCGGGCAACGATCGCGAACCGGTCGGCGAGTGCTGCAAGGGTGGCGTTGTGCAGTTCCATCGCAACGATCACACCGCCGTCCGGCCGCGGCAGATCGCGGGTCGCCACGGCTCCGGCCACGACTGTGGCGCGATACCCCAGGTCAAGCGCTGCCCGGGCGCTCGATGAGATGCACATATGCGTCTGGAAGCCCGCAAATATAATCTCCTTGCGCCCGATCGCTTGCAGAACGTCGTGCAGATCAGTATTGGCGAACGCATTGGGAAGCGGTTTTCTGACGATGCGCTCACCATCGCGCGGGCTCGCGGGATCGGCGATCTGGCCGCCATGGCCTTCGAGATCAAAGGCGCCACCGGCCCGGCCTTCATGCATCACATGGACAATTGGAGTGCCTGCTGCGCGCGCCTTTCCCAGAAGTGCTGCGCACTGCTCCAGTGCCGGTGCAATTCCCGTCAGAGGAAGCATCCCGTCGACATACTCGTTCTGACAGTCAATCATAACGACGGTTGCATCGGCGAGCCGGCCCGGCTCCTGCGGCGCGCCGGACATGGCGAGAAGGGTCTTGGGATCGGACATACGGCACCTCTCATCTGAAAGTATTATTCAGGCGACCATATCCGCAGCGCACACGTGGCGCCACGGGTTTCCCGCCAAGGGAAAATCAACCGGCAGTGGTCTTTTACGCCGACGGCGTGCCGCGCCAGCTTGCCAGTTGTTCGGTCAAAACCGTAAACCGGGTTCCCACCGAGCCCTGTCCGAGTGGGTCTTTGAAGCGGCTCGACTTGTGATCAACGTCTTTCCAGTCTTCTTCGGTCAGAACCGCCAGAGCCGCCGGTATAAATACCGATTCTTCACCCGCCATATGTTTGCGTTCTCCCGACACAAAATCCCTCGCCATCTCAACAAAGATATGCCGGGGCATTTCCGCATCGAGCATCACTCCGACCACCGCACGTGTGAACTTGTGCAATCTTTCTGACACCTGCTCGTGCTGCGCTTCCAGATCGCCGAACCGGGCGACGACATCCGGGTCGCGCTGCTTGAGAACGCGGTAAATCAGGTCTTCCTTGGGATGGTGGTAGAGATCCGGAAAGGTCAGGAAATAATCTATGATCTCCTGGATCAGCTCAAAGTCCGGCTGGTGTGTCTTCTCAAACAGATCGATTTGCGTTTCCAGCATATCAAGCAGCCGCGCCATGGTTCTGTGTTCGTCACGAATGCACTCAATCGCTTTGGCCATGGCAATCTCCTGATCGCTCCCGCCCGCAATCATCGGCCGGCACCGCGCGAACGACATTGATATGGGTCAAATGAAGCCAGCAGTTTTCCTTTTCCAATGGATGAGCAAGGCTGTCAGAAAGTTTTGCTGCCGTTGCGCATTTCTTGAAGTCGGCCTGTTTCGAGATCGGATCCGTAGCATCGAGCGTGAATTTGTTGATCAACTGGCTGGCGTCGAGTTTTCCGTGGCCATACCCACCCGCGCGCATCTGGCGAACCGCAAGTTGGGCGTTGCTTCATTGCCGCTGACAGCCCCCCGCCATATCCTCCATGCATGCCAGCCATTCCGTGCAGATCCGCCATGTCCGTGCTATATGCCCGGCGTTATGACCGCTCCAACCGATCAGCCGCAGCAGAACTGGCGCAGTCCCATCATGTTTATGATGTTGATGGCCGTGGCGAACGGCATTTCGTTCGCCACCTGGATGGCGCTGGTCAACAACTTCGCCATCGAAAAAGTTGACTTCACCGGCTACGAAATCGGCATCCTTCAGTCGATCCGCGAGATCCCGGGATTCCTCGCCTTCACCGCGGTGTTCGTGCTGCTTTTGATGCGCGAGCAGACGCTTGGGCTGATGGCGCTCGGATTGATGGGCATCGGCACCGCCATCACCGGGTTTTTCCCCATGGAATACGCCTTTTACGGCACCACGCTTTTGATGTCGGTGGGGTTTCACTACTACGAGACCATGAACCAGTCTCTGGCGCTGCAATGGTTCCCCAAAGCCGATGCACCGCGAAACCTTGGACGTATCATCGCCGCAGGGTCACTGGCCACGATCACCGCCTACGGTTTGATCTTCATCACCTGGAAGTGGCTGGCGCTGGATTATGTCTACGTATACGCCCTTGGTGGCACGATCACCTTTGCCATCACCCTGCTTCTGGTCGTGGGCTTTCCGCAGTTCAAGCAGCATACGGCGCAGCGCAAGGAACTGGTCTTGCGCAAGCGCTATTGGTTGTATTACGCCCTCACCTTCATGAGCGGTGCCAGACGGCAGATTTTCATTGTCTTCGCAGGCTTCCTGATGGTGGAAAAATTCGGCTACTCGGTCGCCGCCATCACCGCGCTGTTTCTGGTCAACGCCTTGTTCAACATGATCTTCGCCCCGCGCATCGGCGCGCTGATCGGGCGGTTCGGCGAGCGCAAGGCGCTGATATTCGAATATGTCGGGCTGATCCTGGTTTTCGCCTGGTATGCCGTCGTCGACAACCCCTGGATTGCCGCCGGGCTCTACATCGTAGACCATGGCTTCTTTGCCCTCGCCATCGCCATGAAGACCTATTTCCAGAAGATCGCTGATCCCGCCGACATCGCGTCAACTGCGGGCGTCGCCTTCACCATCAGTCACATCGTCGCCGTGGTCCTGCCTTTCGGTCTGGGCCTCGTCTGGATTGTAAATTCGTCCGCCGTGTTCGTGCTCGGCGCCGGCATGGCCGCCGTCTCGCTGGGTCTTTCGCTGTTGATTCCGCATAATCCGGAACCTGGATATGAAGTTGTCTGGAAGCGCAAGGTGCCCGCCCCGGCGCCGGCAGAATAAATCGCCCTCCACATAACTCAACCAACAGACCGTTGCGTCACCTATTGACGTTCGCCGCAAAGGCTTCATGGTAGGCACCGAAATCAAATTCACCCTGCCTTCGGGGAACCAGACATGGCCTCAAGCGACCCTCTCTTGCAGCCTTTTCAACTCAAGCACCTGACTTTGAAGAACCGCCTCATGTCGACCTCGCATGAGCCGAATTATTCCGACGACGGCATGCCCAAGGAGCAGTACCGGCTCTACCACGTCGAAAAGGCAAAGGGCGGCATTGCCATGACCATGACGGCGGGATCGGCGGTCGTGTCGGAAGACTCGCCCCAGGCCTTCGGCAATCTTTACGCCTACAAGGATGAAATCATCCCGTGGCTGAAGCAGCTCACCGATGAGTGCCACGAGCACGGTTGTGCGGTGATGATCCAGCTCACTCATCTCGGACGCCGCACCAACTGGAACCATTCCGACTGGCTGCCGGTACTCTCCGCCTCCCCGGTCCGCGAACCGGCGCATCGCGCTTTTCCCAAAGAAATGGAAGACTGGGATATCGAGCGTATCATCAAGGATTACGCAACCGCTGCTGCACGCATGAAAGAAGCCGGCCTCGATGGTTTTGAGTTCGAAGCCTACGGTCACCTGATGGACGCTTTCTGGTCGCCCATGACCAATCTCAGAACCGATGAGTATAACGGCAGCCTGGAGAACCGCATGCGCTTCTCAAGCCGCGTCATCGACGCCTGCCGCGAGGCGGTCGGTCCGGATTTCATCATGGGCGTGCGTATGGTTGCGGATGAGGATCTGGAGAAAGGCCTGAGTGCTAAGGACGGTGTCGAAATTGCCCGCCGCCTGGCCGATTGCGGCAAGGTTGATTTCCTCAACATCATCCGCGGATCGGTGCAACACGACGCGCCCCTGACCAAGGTTATTCCGGTCGCCGGCATGGCCTCGTCGCCGCATCTCGATTTTGCCGGTGAGATCCGCGCCGAAACCAAGTTCCCGGTCTTTCATGCCGCCAAGATCGCCGATGTGGCCACGGCCCGCCATGCGGTCGCCGAAGGCAAGCTCGACATGGTGGGGATGACGCGCGCGCATATCGCCGATCCCCACATCGTCGCCAAGATCGAGCAGGGCCGCGAAGACGAAATCCGCCCCTGTGTCGGGGCCACCTACTGCCTCGACCGCATCTATGAAGGCAACTTCACCCTGTGCGTCCACAACCCGGCGACGGGGCGCGAGGCGACGATGCCGCACGTGGTTGAGAAGTCCCAAGGCGAAGCCAGGAATGTGGTTGTGGTCGGCGCTGGTCCCGCCGGCCTCGAGGCTGCACGCGTTTGCGGCGAGCGTGGCCACGCCGTGACGATGTTCGAAGCGGCCAACGATCCTGGCGGCCAGATAAGGCTTTGCGCCAAACAGAAGCGCCGCCGCGATCTCATCGGCATTGCCGATTGGCGGGCCGAGCGCTGCCGTGACCTTGGCGTCACGATGCATTTCAACACCTATGCCGAGGCCGGCGATGTGCGGGCGCTCAATCCCGACATCGTGCTGATCGCAACCGGCGGCCTGCCCAATGTATCGTGCATCGAATCCGGCGAGGATCTGGTGACATCCTCCTGGGATATTCTCTCCGGCGACGCCAAGCCAGCCGAAGACGTGCTGGTCTATGACGACAATGGCGGACATCCGGGCATGCAGGCCGCAGAACTCATTGCGGAAGGCGGCGCCAACCTCGAGATCATATCGCCGGAGCGGTTCTTCGCCCCGGAAATGGGTGGTCTTAACCACGCCCCCTACATGAAAATCCTGCAGAACCGTAATGTGCGCATCACCATCAACTCGCGCGTCCATTCAGTGACCCGCAACGGCAATAAACTGGCCGTCACCGTGTCGAGCGATTACACCGAAAATGTCTATGACGAACGCCAGGTGGACCAGGTGGTGGTCGAACACGGCACGGTACCGCTTGATGAGCTTTACTTCGAGTTGAAGGAAGATTCGGTCAATCGCGGAGAGGTCAACTACCGCGCCCTGATTGCCGGCAGACCGCAGACGATAGGCACCAACCCAAACGGCAAGTTCCAGCTTTTCCGCATCGGCGATGCCGTGGCAAGCCGCAATATCCACGCCGCCATTTATGACGCATTGCGGCTCTGTAAGGAATTCTGAAGCGCTGGCCATGTGTAAAAGACCGACGTGCTGAATGGACGAGCTCGCCCACCCCGAAGAATTGCCGCTTGAGGACATCGAGCCGCGGTTGAATGCCGCGCGCAAAAACCTGCGAAACGCGCCCGAAGACCCGGCGATGTGCCTGCTGTTTATCAAGCATGCCTACAGCGCATCGGTGGAATATGGCCGCAAGAGCCGTTATGACGAAATGGAGGCCTGCATCGACGATATCAGGAACATCGTTCAGGCATTTCCCGAGAATTACGCCTTCCGGGTTTGGCTCGCCCGCGCCGCATTCGAGGCGGAATACCAATACGGCTTCGAAGACGACACCGGCAATCAAACCGTTTCGCTCAACGAGATGCGCGAGGCGGTTCTCAAATTCCCCCGGCGAAGCGAGATCCGGTACGTGTTCGCCGCCAGTTGCCGGTACGCTGCGGCGGTGTGCGCAAATTCCGAGCGGTTTGAGGAAATGGACGGGCACCTTCGTGATGTCGCCCGCGCGGCGCGAGATTTTCCCGATGACCCCGACATCAACGAAATGCTGTCATGGGGTGCCTCGGTGGCAGCAGAATGCTGCGCTGCGAAGTATCGTTTCGATGCTGCCGACCGGCATCTGGAAACATGCCGTAACGTTTCAGGCAACTTTCCGGACCACGAGCCGGTCCGCTACAATCTCGCCAGCGCATTGCGTCATGCCGCATCGGGTTTCGGTGAAGGCGGCTCACTCGCCACCGCCGAAACCCATCTGCAGGCCCTCCACAAGCTGACAAGGGCGCATGTATCGGATGCGGATCTGCACCTCGTTCTTGCCGATGCCGCTCTCAGCGCCACTGCGGACTATGCGGTTGCCGGCATACTCGACAGACTGAACCACTGGCTGTCCGTACTGCGCAAGACGATCAGCGATTTTCCCGGCGACGCCTACATCTGGACTTTTCTGCCGCAAGCCCTCTCAAACGCCGTCGTCGCCAGCGCCAACGCGGAAGAATGGGCACAAATGGAGGCGCGCATCGCGGAGCAGGAAGCCTATCTCAACAAACACTGGCCATACACCAACGGCGCACGTCTTCTGGTGCGCAGCGCCCTGCTTGCCGTCGACCGTTACACCGACGCAGGCCGCACGGAGGAGGCAGCACGCTGCTGCAAGATCGTCCAGGATCATATTGACGCCATCGGCGATGATCCCGAAACCCGCCAGCTTGCAAAAGGGATCTGCGGTTGCTGAAGTGTGCGGCCACCCTACGCCACCACAATATCGAACCTGTATCGCCCCGCGCCATCGGCCCGCGCTGTGGCCGCCCGTCGCGCCGTATCGGAGCCCAGGCGTGAAAACAGCACGTCACTCTCATTGAGCACCTCACCTGGAAAATACATCTGGGTGACAAGCTCATTGCCCTCCCTGTCGACCACGCGAAAGTGGATGTGCGGCGTACGCCTGTTGCCACCGCCCAGCATATAGAATGCCGGTTTGATGGTGCGGAAACGGTACGCACCGTCTCCCACAAGCGCCACTGAAGCATACCCCTGGAAGTTCGGATCGCTCTCGCGGCCACCGGGGTCGCGCGCATGGGCATAGCGGCCGAACGCATTGGCCTGCCAGATTTCCAGCACCCCCCCGCCCAGCGGCCAACCCCTGGCACTGAGCGCCCGGCCGGAAAGTTCCATTACGTCGCCTTGCGCTTTTCCGCTCCGTCCGGCGATCTGTGTAAGGTCGATATCATGGTCCGAAGGAATGCTTTCGGGGTAAAATGGTCCGGCGGTTTGCGGCGGGGTCAGCACGGCGGCGGCAGCGGTCGTGGAGAACAAAAGACCTGTCGCCCCGACAATGAATGTTCTTCGGTTGTGCGCCATGACACCTCCCAAAGCGGGTGAACAACACTTGCAGTATGAC
>JAJFHM010000235.1 GCA_021775625.1 Hyphomicrobiales bacterium
TCGGCAGAAACTGTGTGACATGTAGCCTTCAAGCGCACCTGCGCGCACAACAATGAGGTCGTCAACGGCAACGCTGCCCAGGCACTTGTGCCGGGCATCCATGGCCGCGTCACGGTCACCGGTCTGGTATGCGATGATCAACGCATCGAGGGCTGCCTTGCTGGTGCAGATATTGCGGATACGGGGTTCGGCAAAAGCGTCGGACAAAACCGAAATGAGGGCCATTGCCGCGATCGAAACTATTGTCAGACACCTGAGCATGGATGCTGCGTCCTTTCCACCACCTCACGCTATTGATTACGGGTGACGATGACCAGCTGCAACCGCAAAGTTCACGGCTTTGTGAAAGTGCGCTCTTGGTTGCTGTGTGACGGGCAGTCAGCCGCCCTTGAGCGGCGGGAACAGTCCAAGCTCGTCATCTTCCGCCAGCTTGGTGGCCGGACGCTCGGCGGTGGGCACCACCTGCCCGTTGAGCATGATCAGATAGGGCTGGTCTTCCGGCATGCCGAGAAGGCGCAGGACGTCGAGGGGCCCAAGATCATCGTCGATGTCCAGTTGCGCCCGATTGGCACTGGAGCCTTTGGGCAGATGCCGTCCCAGAAGGCCGCCGGTCTTGACACTGATACGCATGCTCTAATAACCGAAAGAGCCGCCCTGCGTGCGCACGAGGTAGGCCTCCATGACCCGGTGCGGGTCCTGCATCAGGCGGTCTTTCCAATGCCCCAACGGGGTTTTGGTCTGGATCAGGCCACGAATGACGCCGACATGCTGGGTCAGGCCCAGGGCCAGGGCACCGACGATCACATCGTCCTTGAAGGAAAGTTTCAGATACTTGAAACCGTCCGCATCGACCACCTGGACCTCTTCGCCGCCGTCAGTGCCCATCCACTGTCCGAACGAGCTTGAAACCAGCCCGAGCGTGTTGAGCACGTTCATGGACAAAGAACCGCCATAGCGCGTCGCCTGCCCCGCCATGTTGAGAGCAGCGATGCGGCCGTGTTCGGACGCGGTCGGCTGGATGGCGTGGATCTCCTTGGCGCCGGTCAAGAGCTCCGGCCCCTGGGCCACGTCGCCGGCCGCATAGATGCCCTGCTTGTTGGTGGCAAGGTGGTTGTCGACCAGCACGCCAACCTCGCACTTGATGCCGGAGCCGTCGAGAAAGCCGATATTGGGTTTAACCCCGGTGGCGCAGACCACCACATCGACTTCCATGCCGCCGTCATCGCCGAAGGAGACGTTGAGGGCGCCGTTTGATTTTTCAATGCCCGCGACCTGGGTGGAGGTCAGGACCTTCACGCCCTTGGCCTCGCACCAGCGTTTGATCATGTCGCCGCCGGCATGATCCATCATGCGCGGCAGCATGCGGTCTTCCATCTCGACAACCGTCAGCTCCACGCCGCGGGCGGCAAGTGCTTCAAGCACGATGCAGCCGATAAAGCCGGCGCCCATGAGGATGACGCGTGAGCCTTTCCTGGTCGCAGCCGCAATCTTGCGGGCATCTTCCAGGGTCCAGCAGTTTTCAACCCCGTCCAGATCCATGCCCGGGACCGGCGGGCGGGCGGCCTGCGATCCGGTGGCGATCAACAGCCGGTCGAACGTGACCGTGCCGCCGCCGTCCATGGCAAGCGACATGTCGGCGGGTGAAACCGAGGCGACCTGGCCCTGCACGACATCTATGCCAAGCGCCTTATAGTGGCTCTTGGCGTGGCGCAGGTGGGTACCGTCCTCCTTGATGTCATCAGCCAGCAGGTAAGGGATCGCCATGCGCGAATACGGCGCTTCGGTTTCGCCGCCGATCAACTTGACCGAACCTGCAGGATCGGTGCGCCTCAAGGTTTCCGCTGCAATGACACCGGCCGGGCCGGCGCCGACAACCACATAATCCATGGGCTCAGCCTCCAACCCGCTCGCTCATACCGAGCCGCTGCAGGGTCTGCGTGGTCGGCTCGCCGTCCGGCGTCCAGCCGCGATACTCGTAATATTCCGGGATCATGATATCGATCTCGGCCACCTTGCCCTTGGCAGTACCCGAAGGTGCGGGCACTTCTTTCAGGCGGGCGGGAAGATCGTCGTCCGCCCGGGTGAGACCTGCCTTGAGATTGAACATGCGCTCCAGGGTCCAGGTGCGTTCGCCGCATTCGAGCATGCGTTCTTCCGACCAGTCTCCCTCGCAGGCCGCGTCCATCAGTTCCTGGAAGGCATTGGCCTTCATGCCGGCACCGGAGACAAACAGGCAGAGCCCGGTGGAATCGATCATCGCCACGTAGTCCTGACTGTCCTTGCACGGCTCGGCCTTGCCCTTGCCGGTCTGGTCTTCCATGTCGGGACCGAACACATCGTGTTTGAGGTGGCAGGCGCCGCGGTTGGAAGTTGCATAGCCAAGTCCCATGCCCTGCAGGGCGCGGCTGTCATAACCGGCAAATTCCTGGCCCTTGACGACCATGGCGATTTCGGGATGGCCGTATTTCTCGCACATGCGCTTGGAGCCGAGCCCCAGGATCTCGCCGAAGCCTTCGCCCTTGCCGGTCTTTTCCGCCATGATGGTGAGCGCTTCGGCATTGCCGAAATTGAGCGCCACGCCATCGGTGTCCTTTTCGGTGATGACGCCCATCTCGAACAGTTCCATGGCAGCAGCCAGGGTGCCGCCGAACGAGATCGGATCATAGCCGTGTTCGTTGGTCATGTAGCCGGCGAAAGTCAGGGCATCGATATCGTCAATGCCGCACAGAGGACCGAAGGCATAGGCGGTCTCGTATTCAAGCCCGCCCGAGGCGTGCATGTATTCCTTGCGATTGACGATGGTGAAATGTTCCGCATCGATATGGGCGATGCGCCCGCAGGCGATGGTGCAGCCGAAACAGGCCTTGTTGGTGAGCAGGTTGGTGTGACCATGTTCGTTCGGCGTCGCCATTGCGGTGGTGTTGATCTTGTCGACACCCTCGAACTGGACCGCCTGGAAATTGCGGGTCGGCAGCCCGCCAAAATCCTGCATCATGTCGATCATGGCGTTGGTGCCAAGCTCGGTCAGCTCCTTGCGACCGCCGTGCTTGGCCATGCGGGCATGGGTCCACTCCACCGCTTTCATGAATTCCGCCGGATTGTCGACCGTAACGCCAACGGTGCCGCGCGCAGCAATGGCCTTGAGGTTCTTCGAGCCCATGACGGCGCCGACGCCGGAACGCCCGGCCGCCCGGTGCAGGTCGTTCACCACGCAGGCGTAACGCACGCCCTTCTCGCCGGCTTCGCCGATGGAGGCGACCTTGATCTGCGGGTTTTGATGTCTGGCCTTGATCCAGGCTTCGGTGTTCCACACCGTGGTGCCCCAGATCTCATC
>JAJFHM010000236.1 GCA_021775625.1 Hyphomicrobiales bacterium
CGGCCGAGAAAGATGATTGGATTTATTTGAAAGGCTATCCGGCGCTGAAAAATTAACCCGCTGGCGCCGCTTGAAACAGCCCGGCCGGATCGGCCGCAACACCAAGGATACTCACCATGTCGGAAATATCGCTTTACCAACGTCTGGGCGGGTATGACGCCATTGCCGCGGTCGCGGCTGCGTTGATGGTGCGGATCAAAGATGACGACAAGCTGCGCCGCTTCTATGACCACCGGGGCGCCGATGGGATTGCGCGCGAGGAACAGTTGCTGGTCGATTTTTTGTGCGCATCGTCGGGCGGACCGATGGTCTACACGGGCCGCGACATGAAGACCGTGCATATTGGGATGCGCCTCGACGAAGAAGACTGGGCGCGCGCCATGGCCCATCTAACTGCAACCCTGGAGGCTTTCAAAGTGCCGGAAGCGGAAATGCGCGAGGTTATGGACTTTCACGAGAGCCTGAAGCGAGAGATCGTCGAAGTTTCCTGAGAGGACACGGCTGACAATCCTTGCTCACTGCGAACTCGCCTGCGGATCACGAAAAAGGACCGCCGCACGGCGATGTACGACCATCGAAAGGGAACCGCCATGACCACGGCACGAGAAACGATCGAGGCGATGATCAAGACCTTGTTGGAGAGCTTGAACAGCGGCGACGCAGCGGGTGTGGCTGCTCACTACACAGATGACGCCGTGTTGCTTCCGCCTGATGCGGCGAGGGTTGATGGCCGCGAGAGAATTCAGGGCGCCTGGCAAAGGTTTATCGACGCGGATTACCGCGATGTCGCGATGACCACGCAGGAGGTCGATGTATTCGGCGATGTGGCCAACGAGGTCGGCACCATCAGCGCAACAGCCCCTGGCGAGGACGGTGATCGCGGGCAGGTGCTCGGCAAATATGTGGCGGTATGGAAGCGGGGACGCGATGACACCTGGTGGCTGCACCGTGATATCTGGAACTTCAATGCATAGCTGAGAGCACCAGCACACCCAGGGCGGGAGCCTATTCTTCCGGGTATATTGGGGCGACCACGGTGAACAGCTCCTGCGATTCAGGAATACCCCGCAGGACATGGCTGCCTATCGAGACGATACGCTTGCTTTCGCGCACAGCCGACCTGGCCATGGCAGAGGAGATGATCAGGTCCTGTTCCAGGGGCCGGCACATGGCTTGTATGCGCGCTGCCATGTTGACCGCGGGGCCGATCACCGTAAAGTCGAGGCGGTCCTCGGCCCCGATATTGCCGTACATCACATCGCCAATGTGAAGCGCCAGGCTGAAATTGGTGCGTACCAGGTTCTCTGCCTCGCGACGGTGGTTAATCGCCGTCATGGTTTCGAGCAGTTCATCCGCGGCGGCAATCGCGCGCGAGCAGCAGGCACCGTCGTCGTCGGTAAACTTGAAGATCGCGAGAAGCCCGTCGCCCATGAACTTGAGCACGTCGCCGCCGTAGGCTTCCACCGCCCCGACGACGGCGCCGAAGTAATCGTTCAGCATGGCGATCATCTGGTCACCGGGCGTCGTTTCGGCGAGTTTGGTGAAGCCTTGCAGGTCGAAATACCAGATGACCGCGCGGATGGTGTCGAGTGAGCCCCGCTGGATATCTCCCGACAGCACCCGCTCCCCGGCGTCACGGCCGAGATAGACGGCAAGGAGATCGTGGGCGGTCCGGTAGCTTGACGCTGACTTAAGGGCAAGCCCCATTACTGGAAGAAGTTCCTTGATCCTGCCGATGTCGCTGTCCGAAAATCCTTGCCGTGCGTCACTGGTCCAGGACGAGATCATACCCTCGGGAGGATTGTCCGGGTCGGTGCGTGGGCCGATCGTCGCTTTCCCGTAGGATAGTGCCGAGGCGAAATAATCGGTTGCCCCTTGAGCGCGGAACTCCTCCAGAACGGGAAACTGGGAAGGCTCATTTCCGTCTGTCAGGCGTTCGCGCAGTTCTGACATGCCCTTTTGGAGCATGTTATAGAAGGGGCTATTGAGCCATCGGTCGAGTGGTTCGGAAACGCGAGCGTAATCCGCCCGGGTTGCGGAACTATCCTCGCGGTGCCAGTCGAATCCCACTGCTTTGTATACGGGATGAAGAGTGCGTTGTGCGGCATGCGCTCGCTGAAGGGGGATACCAACGGCGACAAGCCGCTCACAGAAACCCTGTAGCAAGGCGGTCTGTGTCGCCCCTCTCAGGCCCTCATTCACCAGCCAGGCAGAGATACTGGCCGCATCTGTTGTTGCCACGCGTCCGGTTTTGGTTCGATCAGACATGTTCAGGTTCATCCCCTCAACCGACGCCGGTTCCGGCAGGGTCAATCTGTTGTTGTGTTGTCCGCCCATCCTATATTCCAGGCGCCGTTCAAGCCAGCAGGCGACGGCGGCCGAGCTGGCCATGCTCCAATGCCTGCAATGGGTCGCGAGTTCTCTTGTCCGGCCTGTCAAACTAGCGGAAAAAATGACATCCTAGGCCCAGTGACTTGAGCGGAAGGATATGAGCAGCAGGAGAAGGGCGAACCCTGCAAAGCCTGCTCCTGCATAGAAGGCCATCGATGCGCCGAGAATCTGCCACACCACACCGGCGACGAGAGAAGCAAACAAAAGCGCGATGCCGTTGACGAGACTAAAGATGCCGAATGCCGTGCCGCGCAAATTATCCGGCGCGCTGTCAGCGACCAGGGCCGACAGCAGCCCTTGCGTGAGCCCCAGATGAACGCCCCAAAGCGCAACCCCGATCAGGGCGACGGCATACGCAGAAGCGCTAGCCAGCACCAGCTCGGCCACTATGAGTGCGATGAAACCAAGTGCCAGCAAGACCCCCTGGTTCATACGGTCCGCCAGCACCCCCACCGGATAGGAGGACGCCGAGAAGACGACCATCATCAGCACCAGCACAAGCGGTGACAGGCCCACGGGTAACCCCAAATCCATGGCGCGCAGGGCGAGAAAGGCCACGGAGAAGCGCGCCATGGCAAACAGCCCGCCAATCACAACAATCAGCCAATATCTGCCGCTCAACTGCACAAGGTCCGCGCGATGTAAAGGAAGCCCACGCTTGTCTTTTCCGGCCGGAATATCATCCGGTTCCTGGACCCCGAAGAGAAGAAACGCCATACACAGCACAGCTGGAATCAGGGAAAACCACAGGACAAGGTGAATATTGTCTGACAGCAGGGCCATCAGAGCAATTGCCAGTACTGGGCCGATGAATGCCCCCGCCGCATCCATCGACTGGCGCAGGCCATAGGCCGCGCCCCGGATCGCGGGCGGCGTGATGTCGGCGATCAGGGCATCGCGCGGCGCGCCCCGGATGCCCTTGCCGATCCGGTCTATAAATCGCGCTGCAAACAAAACCTCTACCGACTGCGCCAGAGGAAACAGCGGCTTTGTGATCGCCGCCAGGCCATAGCCAATCACCGCCAATATCTTGCGCTTGCCGAGCCAGTCACTGAGCGCCCCTGAAAAGACCTTGGTAATGGACGCGGTGGCCTCGGCCACGCCTTCGATGAAACCGACCGCCGCCATGGAAATGCCGAGTGAAACAAACAACGCCGGCAGCAGGGAATGCACCAATTCCGACGATGCATCCATGAACAGGGAAACAAACCCGAGCGCCCAGACGCCACTCGG
>JAJFHM010000237.1 GCA_021775625.1 Hyphomicrobiales bacterium
CGGACACCGGACTTCGTGCTGTACAATCCAAGTGCCCGGGCGCGCGGACCATTTGTCGAACTGGTGCCCGAAGAGGTCAAGAACGCCATCCTGGTCAGCGCCTATGGCGGCTTTCTGGTGGCGCTGGAGGCGTCGAAGCGCATGGTGGAAAAAGGCGAGGGAGCGATTTTCTTCACCGGTGCGTCCGCCAGCGTGAAGGGCTATCCGCAATCGGCGTCGTTCGCCATGGGCAAATTCGCCCTGCGCGGGCTGGCGCAAAGCATGGCCCGGGAACTTCAGCCGAAGAATATTCATGTGGCGCATTTCGTCATCGACGGCGGCATCCGCAACGACGACCGCGAGGGTCGCTCGTCCATAGATGGGCAGCCTGACAGCATGCTGGAACCCGAAGCGATTGCCGAGACTTACATGAGCGTGCTGCATCAGCATCGCAGCGCCTGGGCCTGGGAGGTGGAACTGCGCCCCTGGGTCGAAAAGTTTTAACGGGAAATGCTCTAGTGCCTCCAAGCATATAGGCCTGATTGTGGTAATGCCGTATCATCCCTGCGTAATCTGACGCAACTATCTGCCCGCGAGGATGTCCAATGGACCAGATCTACAAACTGCCTGACCCGACGCAAGACCGTTTCGATGGCGACCCGGAACTGTCCTACACCATGCCGGCGCGGATGTATTGGGATCCGGACGTTCTCGAAGACGAGCGCCGCGCCATATTCGACAAACACTGGCTGATTGTGGCGCACCGCTCCGAATTGGCGGAGCCCGGTGCCTATGTGACCGCTGAAATTCTGGGCCAGCGCATCTTCGTCATTCATGGCCGCGACGGTGAGTTGAGGGCGTTTTACAATGTCTGCCAGCACCGTGGCCATGCGCTCCTGACCGGCAAGGGCCGTGCCAAGAACGTCATCACATGCCCCTATCACGCCTGGGCTTATGACTATGACGGCGCCCTCAAGGTTGCGCGCCTGTGCGAGGACGTGAAAGGTTTCGACAAGGCGGACTTCACATTGCCGGCGGTGCGGGTTCAGGAGTTTGCCGGGTTTGTTTTCGTCAATCTGGATCCGCAAGCCAAAACGATCGAAACGCTCCAACCGGGCCTCGAGGAGACCGTACGCGGCTTTTGCCCCGACATTGATGCGCTCAAGCCGGCCCGCGAGATCGTCTTTGACATCAAGGGCAACTGGAAGAACGTCGGTGATAACCTGCTTGAATGTTACCACTGCGCCACAGGCCACAAGGCGTTTGTCGATCTGGTCGACATGAGCACCTACACTGTGGAAACACACGAGAACTGGTCCGTGCAGTATGGCAACTGTCGGCCCTCAAACAGCGCCTATGATTTCGCGGAAGCGGACGGGCAATCATGCGAGCCGTTTTCGACCGCCTTCATGTTTCCGACCCTGGCCTTCGTCACCTTTCCCGGCACCGAGGGCATTGCAACCTTCTCCTTCCTGCCGTCAGGACCGGAAGTCAGCCATCAGGTGCTGACGTATTATTCAAAGGATGGCCGGGAAACCGACACCGAGAAGGCCTCCATGGACTATTTCAACGATGTGCTTGGACCGGAAGATGTGGGCCTGGTGGAAAGCGTCCAGCAGGGTTTGCGGTCATACGGCTATCATCAGGGCCGCTTTGTGATCGATTCAAACCGCACGCACACATCCGAACATGCGGTGCACCATTTCCATAGCCTGGTGTTGAAGGCACTTGGGCGCTGGGACGGTTAGGTCGTTTCCGCGTGAACATGAAGCGCTCTAGGGGCAGCAGCTCAACTGAGCGCCTTTAGCCTGCTCCTCAGGTGCCTCGCCTCCGCTTCGTTTTCCGTAAGCCGGAGGGCCTCGCGATACGCATCCGCCGCCTCCATGTCACGGCCAGCACGCTTCAGCATGTCGGCACGGGCCACGTGGTAAGGCTGATATGCATGAAGCGACCGTGAACATTCGAGACCTGCGATCGACGCAAGGCCGGCTTCAGGTCCCACCGCGAAGGACAGGGCAACCGCTGCGTTGAGGGCGACGATCGGCGTCTGCTGTAATCCATGGAGTTTCTCGTAGAGCAGACAAATCTGCCTCCAGTCCGTCGCCGCGAAATCAGCAGCCTCGCAGTGCACTGCGCTGATCGCCGCCTGAACCTGAAAGGGACCGATATCGCCCTGGGCCAGGGTTGCAATGAGGAGCCCTGAGCCGCGCTTGATCTGCTCGTGGTCCCAACGCGCCCGATCCTGATTTTCAAGCGTTATGAGCTCGCGGCGGTCGTCGGTCCGGGCGTCCCTGCGGGCATCGGACAAGAGCATCAGGGCCAGCAGTCCTCCAGCCTCGGTTTCCCGGGGCAGGAGGGAATGCAGGATTTGACCGAGGCGGATCGCCTCGCGGCACAGGTCGGCGCGCACCTGCATGGTTCCGCTTGATGCGGCATAGCCTTCATTGAAGATGAGGTAGATCACCGCCAGCACCGCCCGCAGACGGTCCGGCCAGGCGTCTGCTCCCGGCACCTGATAGGGAATGTTCGCGGCCTTTATTTTGCGTTTGGCACGCACCAGCCGCTGCGCCATGGTCTCTTCGCTGACCAGGAATGCGCGGGCAATTTCGCCGGTCGCCAGCCCGGCAATGGTTTTTAGTGTCAGTGCGACCTGCGCAGGCTCGTTGAGGGCTGGATGGCAACATGTGCAGATCAGACGCAACCGCTCATCGGGAATGTCATGGGCTGTCCCATCAACACCGTCTTCAAGGTTCAGTTTCAGCTCCATTTCATACTGCTCCCGCTTGCTCTCGAAGTTGGAGTTGCGCCGAATGCGGTCGATGGCCCGGTTCAGCGCTACTTTGAGAAGCCAGGCGCGTGGGACGTCCGGAACGCCGCTTGCAGGCCAGGTCTTGAGGGCTGAAATCAGGGCGTCCTGAAGGGCGTCTTCAGCAAGCTCAAGGTCGCGCACCCGCGCCATCAGGCTCGAGAGCACGCGGGCCCATTCATCGCGGACGATCTGTTCGACCGCGGCCCGCGTCTCTCGAGCTGAGTTCTCAGCAGCCAACGTCCCGATCGCTCACATCTGCATCACGGGACGGATCTCGATGGAACCGAACTTCGATGTCGGAATTTGTGCTGCATGGGCGATGGCTTCGTCCAGATCCTTGCAGTCCAGGATGTAGTAGCCTCCCAGAACTTCTTTGGTCTCAGCGAACGGACCGTCGACAGTTTGCGTTGAACCGTCTCTCACCCGGACAGTGGTCGCTGTTTCAATGCCTTGCAGCGGTGCGCCTGAATCGAACTTTCCCGCGGCCTTGACACCCTCGGTGAAGGATTGATACCCGACCATCATCTCCTGAAAGGCGGGAGATCCCATTTCGGGTCCTGAACCTTCCGCATTGTAAATCAAAAACATGTACTGCATTTCTGTCTCTCCTCTGAGGGGGTTTCTTCATGATGCCTCACACCGGGGGACGAACGAAAGGGGGAGGATTCGACACGTTGCCGTGATAAATACTCTGATACTCAACTGGCCCTAATCAAGGAGAGTAAGCGCGTGTATCTGAATGTCTCGGAGACTGGAAACCTGTCACTGGAAGAGGTGGACGATTTCAAACGGTTTCACATTGCGGCAGCCCCGGCTCAGGTCTCCGGCACGGGTGCCAGCGATGCATTTCTGGAACTCTCGGAGGACGCAGGCGAGGGGCACTACTGGCTCGATGCCGACGGCATCGCGGCTCTGTCCGGCAGAGTGGATGATCCGGACTGGATGCAGAGTTTCTGGACAATGCTCGAAAAGTCCGAGCCCTACGGTTTCGCCGATGTGGCTGGCCGACGGATCAAGGCGCATCTGGCCTGACCCGCCGGCAATATCGTTCGTCAGGACAAATGGTGGACGTCGCCCATGCCGTAGACCGGTGTAGAGAGGCCTTCCATGCGCGCCTTGATCTGCAGCGAAAGGAACTGCGAATAATGCCGTGACTGGTGCAGATTACCGCCGTGGAACCACAAAGCGTCCTGATGGGTTGGCTTCCACATATTGCGCAGTTCGCCTTCCCACGGGCCCGGGTCCTTTGCCGTATCGGAGCCCAGTCCCCAGCATTTGCCGACCTTGTCTGCGGTTTCCTGTGATATGAGCTGTGCCGCCCAGCCGTTCATGGAGCCATAGCCTGTTGCATAGACGATCAGGTCAGCCTCAAGTTCCGTGCCGTCATCCATCACAACGGTATTCTCCTTGATCTCCTGGATTGCGGCACCGCTCTTGAGCTTGATCTTGCCGTCCGCGATCAGCTCGGACGCACCCACATCAATGTAATAGCCGGACCCTCGTCTCAGGTACTTCATGAAGAGGCCGGATCCGTCCTCGCCGAAGTCCAGCATGAAGCCCGCCTTCTCCAGCCGTTCATAGAGATCAGCGTCCCGCTTGGCCATTTCATCGTAAACCGGCTTCTGCAGCACAGGCATGATCTTGTAGGGGATTGAGGCGAAGATCAGATCCGCCATATCCGTCGTGATGCCGGCATCGACCGCCTCCTGGGAGTAGATCGCTCCGAGCGCCAGCTCCATCAAGGTGTCCGACTTGGCGATATGGGTCGAGGAGCGCTGCAGCATGGTGACATCCGCGCCGTGCTCCCAGAGATCAGCGCAGATGTCGTGCGCTGAATTGTTGGATCCGACCACGACGCACTTCTTGCCGGCGTAGACGTCGCCGCCTGGATGCTTGGACGAATGGTGCTGATCGCCCTTGAATGTGTCAGCGCCCGGAAACTCCGGCACATTGGGCACCGCCGACATGCCGGTTGCAAGGATCAGCTGCTTTGGGCGAAGCGTCACTTTTTCGCCGTTTCGAGTGACGTCCACCGTCCATTCCTGCCTGGCCTCGTCGTAATGCGCACTGTTGCACGTGGTTGAGCTCCAGTAATTGAGCTCCATGATCTTGGTATAACTCTCCAGCCAGTCGCCGATCTTGTCCTTCGGCGAAAACACCGGCCAGTGGTCAGGAAAGGGCAGATAGGGCAGGTGGTCGTACCAGACCGGATCATGCAGGCATAAGGACTTGTAACGGTTGCGCCAGGAATCGCCCGGTCGTTCGTTCTTTTCGATAATGATGGTGGGCACGCCCACCCGTTTCATCCGGGCGCCGAGGCCGATGCCACCCTGTCCACCGCCGATGATGACGCAATAAGGTTGTTCGGAATAACCAAGCGTGGCCTCCGCTTCGGTTTTTCGTTCCAGCCAGTTCTTGCGGCCTTTTTCGACGCCGTGCGCCACACCACTGATGCGGGTCGAGCCCTTGTGTTCCTCATGGCCCTTGAGTTCCACCATGGTGGTCAGCAAGGTCCAGCATTTGTCCCCCTGCAAACGGACATGGCCGCGTCCGCGCGCCGCACCTGTCTCGAACGTGAACCAGCCTTCGGTGATGCCGTCTGCCTCCGATCCCTCGCCCTCGATGGCAAAATTGCTGGGTTTTGTTTCGCCCAAAGTGGCATCGAGCATTGCCTGGATGCCGTCTTTGCCTTCTGCCGTTTTGATGTTCCAGGTAAACGACACCAGATCGCGCCAGTAGCTCTCGTCGCCGAACATGCCGAGCACGCCTGCAATATCGCCGCTTTCGAGGGCCGAACCGAACCCCGACAACCAAGCCGATACATTTTCCGTGGGTGTATTCTCACTCATGACTGACCTCCTCCCGGTTTTAAAGGCCGCATGATAGCGTGAATTGAGGGCATCTCATGAGGGCGTCCCGAAATGCGTTATAATGCTTGAAACCAGGGCGGTTGCTCAGCCTTCGGCGGTATGGTCCAAGTGAGAAGGGCGCTATTGGTCAGCCGTGACTGCTCGGCTCTCGTCATAGGCCTGGCTCGCCTTCAGCCAATCTTCTTCGAGTATTTCGAGTGCCTTCTTTAACGTGCCGCGTTCTTTGGCGAGTGCTTGCGCCTTGTCCTGTGCACGCGCGTAGAGGTCGGAATCGCCAAGCGCCGCATCGATTTCATCGAGCCGGACCTCGGCGCGGGCGATCGCGGTTTCGCACTGCCGCACATGTTTCTTCAGATCGCTCAACCGCTCGCGTTCCCGGGCGGCCCGCTGCCGGCGCTGCTGCTTGCTGGCAGGGGGTGACTCAGTTTGTGAACTGCCTGGCCCATCTCTTTGTTCTGAGTCGGGTTTTCGTTTTTGCAGCACAAGTTTGCGGTAATCATCCAGATCGCCCTCATAAGGCCCGACCGTGCCTTTGTCGACGAGCCACAGACGATCCGCACTTGCTTCCACCAGATGGCGGTCGTGGCTGATGAGGATGACCGCGCCCTCAAAATCGTTGAGGGCATGTATCAGCGCTTCCCGGCTGTCCACGTCGAGGTGATTGGTGGGCTCATCCAGAATGAGCACGTGCGGGCCGTAAAACCCCGCCAGGGCGAACAGCATGCGCGCCTTTTCGCCGCCGGAAAGATTGCAAATCTTGGTGTCGGCCTTTTCGACGCTGAAGCCGAACGCGCCGATCTTCGCCCGACGTTGTGCTTCGCTCGCGCCCGGCATCAATTCGTAGCCGTATTCGAACGGAGTGCGCTTGCTGTCCAACTCGTCCAGCTGGTGCTGGGCGAAATAGCCCACATTGAGCTTGTGCGCGCGCTTGACCTGGCCATCCATTGCCGGCAGACGGTCAGCGATCAGCTTTGCGAATGTGCTCTTGCCGTTGCCGTTGGCGCCAAGCAGGGCGATGCGGTCATCCGGGTCGAGACGCAGGTTAAGGCCGCGCAGCACCGGCTTTCCCGGTTCATAACCAACCGAGGCGTCCTCCAGGGTGATCAGCGGTGGCGCCAGGACCTTGGTCGGTGCCGGAAAGAAAAACGGAAAAACCGTCTGATCGACAACGGATGCAATCGGCTCCATCCGCGCCAGCGCCTTGATCCGGCTTTGCGCCTGCCGCGCCTTGTTGGCCTGATAGCGGAACCGGTCGATATAGGACTGCATATGCCGGCGGGCGTCGTCCTGCTTGCGCTTCAGATTGAGCTGCAGGGCCTGCTGTTCGCGCCTGGTGCGTTCAAATCGATCATAGCCGCCGGAATAGAAGGTCAGCTTGGTCTGATCGAGATGCAGGATGCTGCCGACGCAGCCGTTAAGCAAATCCCGGTCATGGCTGACCATCAACACCGTATAGGGATAGCGGCGGATGTAGTTCTCCAGCCACAAAGTGCCTTCAAGATCGAGATAGTTGGTGGGTTCGTCCAATAACAGGATGTCCGGTTCGGAGAGGAGCGTGGCCGCAAGCGCGACGCGCATGCGCCAACCGCCGGAAAACTCCCTGCACGGCGTGTCGTGGGTGTTTGATGGAAATCCCAACCCGTGAAGAACCGTGGCGGCGCGGGCGGGGGCCGTATGAGCTCCGATGTCGACCAGCCGGAGCTGGGTCGCGGAAATCTCATCCGCCGATTGCTCACCTCCCGCGCGCCTGAGAAGCTCGGCGCGTTCCGTATCCGCGCTCAGCACTGTTTCCAGAATGCTGCGGTCATCGCCGGGAGCTTCCTGCGCCACCGCGCCGATCCTTGAATTGCGCGGGATGTCGACCCGCCCGGTCTCCACCTGCAACTGCCCCAGCAGGATCGCCAGCAATGTCGTCTTGCCGGACCCGTTCCGGCCCACCAGCCCGGCTTTGTGACCGGTTGGAATCGTAGCGCTCGCGTTCTCAAGAAGAATGCGTCCGTCAATCCGGTAGGTGAGGTCCTGGATGGTGATCATATGGTCTTTTACGGTTCGCCCGGATGCGCTTGCAGGTTGTCGGGAGGGCCGATATAACCCGCGGCGAACCCACAAGGGAATACATGAATTTCACTCAGAGGACTTTTTAGGCATGGCCACAGAGCGGACGTTGTCCATCATCAAACCAGACGCCACCCGGCGCAACATCACCGGCAAGATCATCGACAAGCTTGAAAGTGCCGGTTTGCGCGTGATCGCGCAGAAACGCCAGCACTGGAGCCGTGACCAGGCGGAAGCATTCTACGCGGTCCACAAGGAGCGCCCTTTCTACAACGATCTGGTTGCATTCATGACTTCGGGACCGGTTGTCGTGCAGGTGCTTGAAGGCGACGGTGCCGTTGCCAAGAACCGGGAAGTCATGGGCGCCACCAATCCGGCAGATGCCGATGCCGGAACCATCCGTGCGGAATTTGCCGAGAACATCGAAGCCAACTCCGTTCATGGCTCTGACAGTGCAGAGAACGCCGCCATCGAAATCGGCATGTGCTTCAGCGAAAACGAAATTGTCGGCTGACGCCGCCAAACGGTGTTGACAACGAGCCTGCATGCGGCAGTTTACTGCTGCATGTGGGCGAAGAGCGCCTTGTAACCGGAGCGCCGCAGAATGCTGCCGTAGGACGTGCGCATGAGGCCGCCCAGCCAAATCCCGATCACCTGCACGTCGCGGACTTTGTAGCCGCCTCTTTGCACCAGCTTCCAGGTCACGGCATTATCGGTTCCATCGATGGTCGTATCGACCGTGATGAACGACCCGCTCTTCCTGACCCGCTTCACTGTCACGCCGCTGCCACGCAGACTGCTTGAATAGTCGCCGAAAAACTTGACCATGTCGTTTTCGGCAAGACGATAGTACTTGCTGCGCTGCGATGCCGGCAGCTTGGCTTTGAAGCGGCCAAGCGCAAAATCCGCAATGCCTCTGACATCGGCATGGGCCCGCAGCAAAGACCTGAACCGTCCGGTATCGTTGGTTCGGGCGGCTGCCAGTATTTGACGGGAAAGCGATTGAACGAACGATTCAGGCGACGCCTGAACCGGCGTCGGAGCCGACGATATTGCAATAAACGTTGCCGCAAAGACGGCGATGCACATAAACCGGAACCCAGAGGCCATAGCGATCCAACCCGTTATCCACGTTGCCCAAAATGTGAACAAAAGATAAGGGCATACCGTGTGTAATCAAGGATACACACGGGTTACCTTCACCTTTTGCGAGCCAAAAGAATAACGGCTATTCGATTCGAGGTCGCTAAATATTCTGTGAAAATTTAATCCGCCCGGAGGCCCGATCAGCGTTCAGATACCATGTCGAAATCGTCGTGATCGTCTCTGCTGAAGCTCTTGCTGGTCTCGGCTTTCGGACGGAACGCCTGTCGAACTTCTTCTGAGGCCAGATCCGGGCCGACAACGACCACCTTCGATCCAAGCGGGACGCGACCATAAAGGTCGATGATGTCCTGGTTGAGCAACCTGATGCATCCCGAAGACATCGCCGTACCGATTGACTTGGGGTAGTTCGTGCCGTGGATGCGATAGAGCGTGTCTTTGTCACCCTCGAACAGATAGAGCGCGCGTGCGCCTAACGGGTTCTCCGGGCCGCCGTCCATGACCTCCGGCAACTCGGGCTCACGCTCGCGCATATCTTCCGGCGGGCGCCAGTCGGGCCAGACTTCTTTGCGGTTGATCGTGGCATCGCCATTCCACGCGAAGCCGGCCCGCCCAACACCAATGCCGTATCGCAGGGCCTGTCCGCTCTCCATCACCAGATAAAGATGCCGCTCATAGGTGTCGATGATGATCGTGCCGGGCAGTTCTTCGGTCGCATAGGGCACAAGCTGCTTGTGGAACTGCGATGGAATCGTCCGCAAATCGACCTTTTCCACATCAAACGGTTCGCCAGTTAAAAGTGCGGTCTCACTCTCGCCGGCAAAAGATGGCAGCCCCGTCAGTGTGACGGCCGCAATGCCTGCCAAAAAGCATCTACGGTCAACTATCATGTGTCACTCCAAGACATTGTTCGATCCGGGACTTTTTAAAGTTCGTTGCGGCACAGCAGCGAATAGTCGCCTGCCGCCGCTATGTCCAGGATTCAATTGAGAACCTCAATCAGCATCATGCGCCAGGAATCACTGACGAATTCTAAACAACACTATACCCCGCAATGTGACCACACAGTGATTGCGTTACAATAGCGATGTGCTGATTGTCCTCCGCTGCATCCCAGCTCTCACATATGGGGATGGCCGGGTCTGCGGCAAGCCCCGGCAGTGCAAAATTTGCGCTTTCGGACAAAGGGCCTAAACAAGGGCAGTGGACTGCGGCGCACGCCCGAAATAGTCTGCAGTCTCGGAAAAGCGGTAGGAGAGTGTGACAGATGTCCAACCCGGCAAACGGCGGCCTCTTTGACAGATCGCATTATGCAGCGACACTGGAGCCGCTCGTGAACGCCCGTACGTTACCAGCCTGGTGTTATACCGATCCCAAATTCCACCATCGCGAAGTGGACCGCTGCTTTCGACCGAACTGGCATTTTGTCGGACATGAAAGCGAAATCCCTGCGGCAGGTGATTATATTTCAGCCGACCTTGTCATCGGCCCGGTGGTTGTCGTGCGCGGCAGTGATCGTGAACTCCGTGCTTTCGCCAACACCTGCCGTCACCGCGGTGCCCGGCTGCTGGAAGCCGGGCAGGGATCCTGCAAGGCGATTTCATGCCCTTACCATTCCTGGACGTACAATCTGAGTGGCGAGTTGCGCGGCGCACCGTCAATGAACGAAGTGCCGGGTTTTGACCGGGCGGAGTGGAGCCTCATCGGTTTGCGGCTTGGCCGCTACGAAGGATTTCTGTGGGTGAGCGCGAATGATGCGGCACCGGATCTGGAAGAGTATCTTGGCGATTTTGCCGATCGCTTCCGCTGCTACGACTTCGCTGCCATGCGCGTGGTGCGGCGGGAGACCTATGATGTCCCGTGCAACTGGAAGGTCCTCGCCGAAAACGCGCTGGAGGACTATCACACCGGCACGGTCCACGCCGGATCGCTGGGCCAGCAGCATTCGGAGTCGGTTGAGAGCACCGGGAACTGGTGCGCGTTGCACATGCCACAGGAGACGTCCATTGCGGTCCTGCCCGGTGAAACCGCGCCGTTCCCGCACATTCCAACACTCGAGGGCGAGGCGGCGGAGGGCACGTTTTTCACAATGCTTTACCCGAACACCCAGTTCGCCTGCACCCAGGACTGTATGTGGTGCGTAACATTTCATCCCCTCGGTCCGGAGCGGACGGAAGTGCGGGTGGCGTTCTGCTTTCCCGAAGCCACGGCGGCGCGCAAAGGCTTTGCCGCGGATGTGGAAAAGTACTTTCACCGCTGGATCATCGGGATCGAGGAGGACAACGGGATTGGCCCTGTGCAGCAGCAAGGGTTGCGCTCAAGCTCCAGCGTGCCAGGGCCCTACGGGCCGCGCGAGTTCACCGTTCACAAGATGAACCAGTGGATCGTGCGCACCGTAATCGACGGGTAAATCAAATGATTAGACATAGAAACTGACTCAGTTTCACAGCTGTGCGGCCAGCCGCTATTTGGCTGGCATCCGGTTCCAGGCGTCCAGGGCGGCAATCTTGTAGGCTTCCGCCAGGGTCGGGTAGTTGAACGTGCTTTCCACGAAATAGTCCAGCGTGCCCTTCAGGTTCATCACCGCCTGGCCGATGTGAACCAGTTCCGTGGCGCCTTCACCGACGATATGACAGCCGAGCAGCCGGCGGGTCTTGAGGGAAAAGATCAGCTTCATCATACCGGCGTTGAGACCCATGATGTGCCCGCGTGAGGTCTCTCGGAAACGCGCAATGCCGCACTCATACTCGATGCCGCGTTCCTGAATTTCCTGCTCGCTCATGCCGACGGTCGAAATCTCCGGCACCGAATAGATGCCATAGGGGAAGAACTGGGGAGGCTCAGGCGTATCCGCTGCGAACGCATGGCAGGCCGCGGTGCGGCCCTGTTCCATCGACGTCGATGCGAGGCTGGGGAAGCCGATGACGTCGCCTGCCGCGTAAATGTGCGGTACCTGGGTTTGAAAGGTGGCGCGGTCAACTTCGAGCCTGCCGCGGTCGTCGCATGTAAGGCCACAGGCATCGAGGTTCAGTGTTTCTGTCGCGCCGGTGCGGCCGGCCGCGTAGAGCAGGGCATCGGTGCGCACCGTTCGGCCACCTTCGAGATATGTCGTGCAGGGCCCCGATCCGTCACACTCGACATATTCAACCTTGCATCCAAGCCGCAAAACCACGCCGCGGTCGCGCAGCTGGTAGATGAAATCGTCGATGAGTTCGCGATCGACGAAATCCAGCACCGTTTCACGGGATTCCACCAGGGTCACCGGCACGTCGAGCGCCGAGAAAATCGTTGCATATTCCACGCCGATGACCCCGCCGCCGACCACGGTCAGGGTTCTGGGCAGCACTTGCAGGTCGAGGATTTCATCGCTGTCCAGAACCTTCTTGCCGTCAAAAGGGATATTTGCAGGCCTGAAAGGGTGGGTGCCCACCGCCAGCATGAATTTGTCGGCAGAGTAGGTCTGGCGTTCGCCGTCGTCACCCTCAACCTCGATTTCGTGCGCGCCGACGAATTTTGCATGGCCGCGCGCAGTATCCACACTGTTGCGGGCGAACTGGTGCTCCAGCACCTCGACCTCGTGGTCGAGCGTGATGTGCAAACGGTCGCGCAGATCGGCTGCCGTGATGTCCTGCTTGACGCGGTAGGCGCGGCCATAAAACCCCCGCTCGCGCCAGCCGGAAAGGTTGAGCACTGTTTCACGCAGCGTCTTGCTCGGGATGGTGCCGG
Organism: Hyphomicrobiales bacterium; assembly: GCA_021775625.1. Lineage (GTDB taxonomy): Bacteria > Pseudomonadota > Alphaproteobacteria > Rhizobiales > JAJFHB01 > JAJFHM01. Next base: position 12,544 of record JAJFHM010000237.1, read on the forward strand.
TGTGCACCGAGACGCCGCCGACCCGCCGCCCTTTCTCGACCACCAGAACGTTCTTGCCGAACTTTGCCGCCTGAATGGCGGCACGTCGGCCTGCCGGTCCGCTGCCGATAACAATCATGTCGAATTGGTGCATGGCCCCGTTCCCCAGTTGGGCAAGTCGCGAACTTACGCCAGTAATGCCGATTCGGATCCCTCGCAAGCTGATGTCGCGCACCGATCTGTGGGTGAGGCCCGTGAACTTGCCGGTATCAATGGGGATTGAAACCCCTTAAGGAGTCGCCCGGCACCGTACGAGCAGGAGTGGAACGTGTCTGCGGGACAGCCAGGGTTCAAGGATTACGCATTGCTGGTGGTGCTGGCGGCCATTTGGGGGTCGAGTTTTCTCTTCATCAAACTGGCGGTCACCGAGATCCCATCGGTCACCGTCGCCGCGGCAAGGATCACCATCGCTGCCCTGTTGTTGTGGGCCGCAGCCCGCATGGCGGGGCAGTCACTGCCGCGGGGCTGGGGCGTGTGGGGCATCATCGTGTGCGCATCCGTGGCGGGCAATGCTGTGCCGTTCACCTTGATCGGCTGGGGTGAGGAGCAAATCGATTCCGGTCTGGCGGCAATTCTCATGGCCACCATGCCGCTTACCACTTTGGTGCTGGCGCATATTTTCACCAGCGACGAGAAACTCACCACGCGCAAGGCCATTGGCGTTGCGATGGGGTTGTTGGGGCTGATCGTGTTGATGGGGCCGGATCGTCTCGCCCAACTGGGCGGCGACACATTGCGCGAACTGGCGGTCGCCGGAGCGGCAACGTGTTATGGCATCAATGCGCTGCTCACCAAACGTCTGGTCCATCTGCCAAGGCGTGCCGCGGCGGCCTCTATGCTCGGCGTCTCCGCGGTCATGATGATCCCGGCAAGCCTGTTGATCGACCAGCCGTGGACGTTGAACCCGAGTTCCATGGCGTTAGGCTCGCTGATCGTGCTGGGGACGCTTCATACCGCTGTCGCAACAATGCTGCTGTTCGTCATCGTCCGCCGGCAGGGTGCGTCATTCTTCTCGCAGATCAACTTTCTGGTGCCGCTCTTCGGCGTGCTGTGGGGGGCGTTGATACTGGCCGAGCGCCCGTCGGCGAATGCTCTCGCGGCGTTGGCGCTGATCCTCATCGGCATCGCCGTTGTGCGGGGAAAAATGCAACACCGCCCGGACGCTGACGACGTCACCAGATCCACGTAATCCGTGCCGGGCGATCAGCCGCTTATTTCGACTTCCGCTTCGATTTCCACAGGCGTGCCGAAGGGCAGCCCGGCGAGACCCACTGCGGAACGGGAATGATCGCCGATGTCGGATCCGAAGACCTCGATAATGAGGTCTGAGAACCCGTTGATCACCATGGGGTAGGAATTGTAGTCGGGCGCGGTGTTGACCATGCCGAAGACCCTGAGCCATGCGGTGATCCGGTCGAGGTCGCCGAGTTCGCGCTTCAGGCTTCCCAGCATCGCAAGGCCCGTCATGCGCGCTGCCTCATAACCTTGCTCCTGGCTCACTTCTGCACCCACCTTGCCCAGCGTCTGTGCAACCGAGCCATCCTGATTGAGCGCAATATGTCCAGAGGAGTAAACGCGGTTACCGCGTGCGCGCACCCACGAAAACGGCAATACCATGCCTGCAGGCACCTGAATGGGCTCAGGCAGAATGAGGCCAAGTTCGGCCAGTCGTGCCTCAATTTTTGACATTTGCATCTCCCTTGCTGCGTATTGGTCAGATGCACCATAGCGCTGCAACGTGTTCTAGTCCCACCGTTTCGTCGTCCCGTTGAGTTCCGCCATCGCAAGCCGCACCGGGTGTTTGCGGCGTATGTCCTCATGCACCGACATGGGAACGTGACTTGGGTAGTAGCTGGATAGAATGTCCCTGACCCGGGCTTGCGCATCTTGCAGAAGTTCCGGCTGACCGGCCGCGGTCCACTCCTTGATGCTCAGCCGGTTGGCCACCGCCGGATAGAGATATTCCGACTGCATCATTGCGAGGGTCTGTTGTGATCCGAGAAAATGTCCTTCGCCCTCCACGACCATTCGAATGGTCTCGGCGGACAAGGTCTCATCCGTCACTTCGATGCCGCGCACCGTGCGGTTGATCATGCCCAGCATGTCATTGTCGATGACAAGCGCCTCCTTGCAGGAGGACAGGATGCTCGCCAGCATGCTGGCCGACTCATAGATCATGTTGGCGCCGGCGGCAGCCGTCAGGGCAACGGTCACACCTTTCTCGTAACCGGCCTGATTGTCCGGCTGTTTGGCATCGGTCATGCCGGCAGGCTGTGCCGAGGGCAAGCCGAGCCAGTTTATGATCTGGGCCGAGGCCGCCGTCAAAAGCGCTTCTTCGCCACTGCCGCCACTCATGGCCCCGGTCCGCAGGTCCGACACAAAAGGCCACATGCCCATGGTCGCCGGATGGCCCGGTTTGAGGAGATTGACAATGGTAAGCCCGGACAGGCATTCCGCCAGCGCCTGAACCAGGGAGCCTGCCAGTGCTGCCGGACTGGTCGCACCGGCCTGGCCGGCGGAGACGAGCATCGGCATCATGCCGGCGTGCACCTGCGCCACCAGGCACTCGCAGCTTTCCTCCGCATATCGAAGCGGTGGCACCACGAATGTGTTGGCGGCATGCAGGAAGGGGCGGTGCTGGAAACTGCCGGTGTCTCCGAGCATGGCCTCGGCGATTTCCACGACTTCGTACACATGTGCCGGATCGAAGAACGAACTGGCGACCGGCTTGGTCGTCGCCGACATCACCGCATAGGCAGTGTTGATGTCAAGCTCGCGCGGGCCTTCCATGTCCCTGGCCACGATCGGGCGCAGGAAGAAGTTGAGGTGGTCCATGTGGTGGTAAAGGCGGGCGAGGTCATAAAGGTCGAGGAGCTGCGACAGCGCGAATTCGTTCGCCACCGGATCATACATGTGGACGGCCGCACCACCGGTGCCGAAGTGCACGCGTTCGCTTGAGATTTCAAGATCATGCGCGGGATCGAAGCCATAAACCACAATGCGCTTTGCCGCCGTGTCGATGGCGCGGCGAACCATGCCGCGGGGAAACAACAGCCGTCCGCCTTCAGTGAGGCGCCCTCCTGCTTCGGTCACCAGTTTTATGAACGTCGGGATCGGGCTTCCCATGCCGACGGTCTCAAGCAGGTCAAGCGCTGTCCCGTAAATCCGATCCACGTCGTGACCGGACAAGGGCTGATACTTGCCGCCCACCAGGCCAGGCCGCACCGGGGGATGGTCCAATCGAACGTCAGGTTGACGGGCAGCGAGACGTGCCTTTCGGCCGCCACTTCGCCGCGCGCCACTGCCTGTTCCGCTCATGACCTGGCCGTGACTATGCCCGCAGGCGTTCGTTCTTCGGATCCCAGACAGGCTCGGAGATGACCTTGCAGGGGCGCATGTTTTCCATAAGCTTGATTTCAAGTTCCGTGCCCGGCGTGGCAAATTCGGGTTTCACATAGGCGAACGCGAGCGTCGTGCCGACACTGTGTCCGTAGGCTCCGCCGGTGGACACGCCGATGACGTCTCCATTGGCGAAAATCGGCTCGTTGCCGAGCGGATCGGCATCTTTCGCATCCACGCTCATGTAGACCAGTTGAATGCGCGCGCCATCGCTCTTGCTCTTCTCGGTGCCGGCTTTGCCGGTGAACTCTTTGTCGAGCTTCACGAACCGCTCCATGTCGGCTTCGACCATGGTGATCTCGTTGGTGAGTTCCGCGCCCATGCCACGGTAGGCCTTCTCCATGCGCAGGGAGTTCATCGCATAGGTTCCGAAATCGCTGATGCCGTGCTCTTCACCGGCAGCCCACAGGGCGTCGTAAACCGTCTCCATGTCGGCCATTGGAACATGCAGTTCCCAGCCCAGCTCGCCCACGTAGGAGACCCGCAATGCGCGGACGTTGATGCCCGCAACCACGATCTCCTGACCGGACAACCAACGGAAATGTTCATTGGTGAGTGCGGCATCGGTAACCTTGGACAACGTATCCCGGGCGCGGGGACCCGACAGAACGAGGACGCCGTAATCGTCAGTAATGTTGGTTACCGTGACATCTTCGCCGGCCAGTATCCCCTGGGTCAGCATGTCGAGGTCCTTGAGCTCAGCTGTTGCGCCGGAAAGCGCATAAAAGTGCTCCTCGCCGAGGCGTGTAATCGTGAGCTCGCTTTCGATCATTCCCGCCGGCGTCAGCACATGTGTGAGAACGACGCCACCGATCTTTTTTGAGACCGAGTTGGCGCAAACCCGGTTGAGCATGGCCTCGGCGCTCGGGCCTTTGATCTCGTACTTGGCGAAACTGGACAGGTCCATGATGCCGACCCGTTCGCGCACTCCCTTGCATTCCTCTCCGACCGCATCGAAAGAGTTGGAGCGGCGGAAGCTGTAGCGTTCCCCTTCGCCAGATTTGTCGAACCATTTGGCGCGTTCCCAGCCGAACGCCTCGGCAAATTGCGCGCCCTTGTTTTTCAATTTTTCGTAGAGCGGGGTGGTGCGCAGGGGGCGGCCCGAATCCAGGTGTTCGCCTGGCGCCATCAAGGCGTACATGTGCTCATACTCTTCGATCGCCTTGCCGCGGCAATAATCGCCCGCGGCCCAGTCGCCGAAACGTCTCGGGTCGAGCCCAGCCATGTTGACCTCCGCCTGGCCGTGCACCATCCACTGGGCGAGATATTTGCCGGCACCGCCGCCCTGGCAGATGCCGATCGCGGCGCCACAGCACATCCAGTAGTTCTTGAGCCCGGGGGCGGGACCGGCCATGAAATTGCCGTCGGGCGTGTGAGTGATGCCACCCGGCACCGTGCGCCGGATGCCGTATTCCCCGAACAATGGAAACCGCTCGCAGGCCTTAAGCAGCCAGGGCTCGAGGCGCTCGAGCTCCGGCGGCAGAAGTTCGCTTTCGTAATCCCACCTGATGTCTTCGAGACAGGGCGTCGCGGTTGCCGTCTCATAGGGGCCGACGAGAATGCCGTTTTGTTCCTGACGCAAGTAGGACGAGCTGTAAGGGTCGCGCACCACGGGCAGTTCGACGTCGAGATCCTTGAGCTCGTTCACCGGCTCGGTCACAACATAATGGTGCAGCATATTGGTGATCGGCACCTTGAGGCCGCTCCACGAGCCGACAATGTCGCAATAGCTCCCCGCCGCGTTCACCACGTGCTCGCAGATGATGTTGCCCTGGTCGGTCACCACTTCCCATTCGCCGCTGTCGAGCTGAGTGATATCGGTCACCAGAGTGCGCCGCTTGATCTTCGCGCCGAGGTCGCGTCCGCCCTTGGCCATGGCGTTGGTCAGCAAGGTCGGGTCGACATGGCCGTCAGTGAAGGTCAGCGCGCCGGCTTTGACGCCGCTGACATCAAGGAACGGGTGGTGTTTCTTGATCTCGTTCGGCCCGATGATTTCCATGTCGTAGCCGACCAGTTTGCTGATCCCCTGGACATAGTGGAACCAGTTGACCTCTTCATCGGTGATGGCGAGGCGGATGCCGCCGCAGCCATGCCACCCGGCGGGCTGGCCGGTCAGTTCTTCGAGCTTGGGATAGAGCTGGGTGCCGTAATTGTGGATGTGAGCCATCGTCAGATCGCCGATGAAGTGCGGGCACAGCCCGGCCGCATGCCACGTGGAGCCGGACGTCAGCTCGCCCTTTTCGACCAGAATGATGTCGGTCCAGCCTTCCAGAGCCAGATGATAAAACAGGCCGACACCCATGGCGCCGCCGCCGACAATGCACACACGTGCATGTTCCGTCATTGCACTTCTCCCCAATGGCCAGTGAGAACGATTTACTCAGGCCTAAGTAGACCTTTTGCGAGGTGGGTCCGTAAAGTGGCTTTATTCTGTGCCATGCGATAACCTGTGGTTATGGATTCGTTGCGCAAGAAACTGCCCCCCACCAACGCGCTGGTAGCCTTCGAGGCGGCCGCACGGCACTTGAACTTCACCCGGGCCGCAGAGGAACTCAATGTCTCCCAGGTCGCGGTGTCAAAACAGATCAAGACCTTGGAGACTGATCTCGGTGTGCTGCTGTTCAATCGCAGCCCGCGTGGCCTCGGGCTCACCCAGGAAGGCCACAAGCTGTTTCAGGCAGCAGCAATTGGCTTGCGCCATATTGCACAGGTCTCGGAAGAACTGCGCCAGGAACCAGGCGGGGCGCGGCTGGTCATCGCCACCACCATGGCGTTTGCGTCCTACTGGCTGATGCCCCGGTTGTCCCGCTTCCGCAATGCGCACCCCGACTTCGATGTGGTCCTGCTGGCGTCCGACCCCTATTTCGGCGATGTTTCGACGACCCCGAACGTATCCATCCGCTTTCACCGGCCAGCACCGCCCGGCGACAACGTGCGCCGGCTGTTCCATGAGGAGATCTTCCCCGTGTGCAGTCCGGAATATCTCGACAGCCGCAACATTACCAGCATCGCGCAACTGATCACCAAAAGCCTGCTCCACCTTGACGAACCGCGTCACGAACCGATGAGCTGGCGCATCTGGTTGGCGCAATTTGGTGTCGAGGTGCGCGATCCCATCCCCGGGCCGCACTTCCCGAACTTCAATGAATCCATGCATGCAGCAGAGGCCGGCCAGGGGCTTGCACTCGGCTGGCGTCATCTGTGCGACAGCACGCTCGACGCAGGCCGCCTGGTGCGCCCGGTCGAAGAGGTGTTGCACACCGAATGGGCCTATTACCTGATGCTGCCACCCGATACCCAGATGACGGAACAGGTTCGGGCATTCGCCGATTGGGTTGAAGCGGAAATCGCGGCTTAGATCGAGACTAATCGTCCTTGCGCAATAGCCAGTCCCGGATAACAACGGCATTGTTCCGCTCGGCATCTTTGGCCGCGTAAACCAGGGTTAGCGTCCCATCTGACGCCAGCGATCTGAGCTGTTCGAGGGCGTCGTCGTTGTCCTGTGATTGCAGTTCCGTTTGAAAGCGTGTGACGAACTCATCCCAGCGCTCCGGCATATGCGCAAACCACTTGCGCAACTCATGGCTCGGCGCAATGTCTTTTTGCCAGTCGTCCAGCAAGGCATCTTCCTTGCTGAGGCCGCGCGGCCATAGTCGATCTACGAGAACGCGGGTCCCATCAGATTGGGCTTTCGGTTCATACACTCGCTTGATTTGGATCATCGTCCTGCAGTCTTCCATGTCGGTCAGGTGTGGCCCTAACGGATCACAATGGACCCTTTCATGGTGGGGTGAAAGCGGCAGTAGAAGGAATATGTGCCGATTTCCGAGACCTCGTGCGTCCAGCTCTCCCCCTGATCCAGCTCCCCCGAATCCCATTTCCTGGGCCGGCCGGTAGCGGTATGCGGAACGATATCGCGATTGACGAACATGACCCGGTCGCCCGGCCGCGCCTGGACAATCTTCGGGACAAACTCGAAACTCTCGATACTGACTGTGTGCACTGCCGGGCCGGCACCATGCACGGACCGGCTTCTTGTCACCGCAAGTGGAGCGCCGAGCAGGAGCCCCAGCACGTTACGTCGTGTTGTCATCTTCTCGACCTTTGCGAGCATGGGGTTGCAATCATTTGCAAGATCGAGGCGGTGGCGGGTCTTGATCGCCACCACCTCTTGCATTTCGGTCAATTGACCGCTTTGGCCATCATTTCTGCGTGCTTCTGGTGCACTTTGAAAACCTTGAGGCCGGCTTTCAGAAGTGCTTTCAGGTCTGAATTCCTGGCATTTGGGATGAAGATTTTTTCCAGTGCACCGTTGACGAACCGGTGGTAGCCAAGCTCGTTGCCCGCGTAGCGCTTGTCGAATGCAGCGCCGTCGAGCGTGCGAAGTTCGGCAACCAGGGCGTTCGAATTTTTGACCAGCTCACGGCTGACATCATTGTCCTGCGGTGTGATGTTGAGCTTCTTCACCAAGGCGAGGGCTTGCACGTTAACCGCAGTGTGATCACGCAGCATGGTTTCGGCAAATTTCCGAACGTCCTCGTTTTGCGACAAAGCCATTGCCAGATGGGCGTATCTGATATCGATCACGCCGGCTGTGTAGGCGACGTGGGCAATTTCAAGGTCGTTGAGCTGTGTTGCATCCTTGGCGTTCGCGGAGGCCAGGCCCCCGAAGCTGACAGTTACCGTCAACAAAACCGCAAGGAGTGCCGGGATGCGCCGTTTCATGTGTTTTCTCCATTCAAATGAGCGTTCATAGAAATACTGAGCGGTTTGGGCGTTGGCCCCGTTGAGACCGGCCAGCGGGTTGCGGGAAGACACATAAGGTCCCAGACCCTGTTTGATCTATGTGCAAACGTCCAAAAAACTTGATCATTCGTCCGGAACGCTTGCGTGAAAGCCCATATTGGAGTTTGTGGTAACAGCAAACTCCGGAGTGATTTGATATGGCGAACGACGCACTCAGCCAGATTCTGACAGCGCTCAAAATGCGCGGCTCAGTTTATTTTCACACCCATTTCACACCGCCATGGGGTGTCCGCGTTCCCGCATTCAGCAATGTGGCCCGGTTTCACATGGTGATCCGTGGCGATTGCTGGGTGCGGGTCGATGGGGCGGAAGAACCGATACACCTGGCCACCGGCGACCTGATCGTCATTCCGCATGGCGCATCCCACATTCTCAGCGACACCCGCGATCAGCCTCCAAAGCAGTTGGATGAAGTGCTGGACCGCTCAGGCTACCGGGGAGACGGCGCTCTGATTTACGGCGGGGTGGAAGAGGGGCCTGCATGCAAGATATTCTGTGGACACTTCGAATTCGAACAAGGCGCCATGCACCCGGTATTGAGTTCGCTTCCCGGTTCCATCCACCTCCCCAACACACAGACCATGAATGCCGAGTGGCTTGAATCAGTAATGCGTTTCGTCTCTGCCGAGGTGCTGGGCGAGAAGGCCGGTGCGGATGCAATTGTTCACCGGCTGACAGAGATCATTTTCATCCAGGTGGTGCGCGCCTTCGTCGATCGCTCGGGTGAGGCGGCCGGCTGCCTCGCCGGCGTGCTTGACCCCAACCTGAGTCGAACGCTTTCCGCCGTGCACATGGCGCCGGCTGAGCCATGGACCGTCGACGCCATGGCCAGTGAGGCCGGAATGTCACGCACCCTCTTTGCCGAGCGTTTCACAACGCTGATGGGTATGACCCCGCATGGCTATGTTACCCAGTGGCGCATGCAACTGGCGCGCCGGCAACTGCTGGAAAGCGATGATGCAATCATCGAAATTGCCGAGGCCACGGGTTACGGGTCGGAGGCAGCCTTTGCCCGGGTGTTCAAGCGTCAATTCGACATTGCGCCGGCCCGGTTTCGACGGACTGCTGCCGCAAGTGCCCATGATCGTGTAGCGATCTAGTGTTCTACTCGCGGGCAAAATCGAAGTTCAGAACCTGATCCGATCCGGGAACTTCCATGTGCATTTCAAGCGCGTCTGCGGAGCAGGAATAGTCGATATCGACTTCGTGAGCCTTCGCCGTGCGGCTGATCGGAATTTCCAGTTGCCGTTCGGTGGCAGGTAATGTCATCAGCATCTTCAACCGGTTGCTGGTTTCTGTGAAACACATCGTACCCGCGGCTGCGCAGTAATCGCCGCCGGTGCCGCCCG
>JAJFHM010000238.1 GCA_021775625.1 Hyphomicrobiales bacterium
GCGCTGCTCGGTGGGCGCTTGTTGTGCAAGCGAGCGGGCAGTAATACCAAAGGAACTGACTGTTGACTCATTTCATGGGCCATTCTGGCCCGTCTCCTTGCGTTGCGGGCCTTGTCCGATACCCCGCATCGCACCGCGTCCCGCGCCTTGGCGAGCAGGTCGGACTGGCCCATGAAATGAGTCAACAGTCCGTTCCTTTGGTATTACTGCCCGCTCGCTTGCACAACAAGCGCCCACCGAGCAGCGCGGCAAGGGGTCGCGCAAACGATCACATCAACACATGGGGCTTTCAAGTTGGCATCACTTCGGCCATTACCGGGTGTCGGCAATGAAACGCATGGGCAGTCGGTTCGCGATGGATATCAGAAAGCGCAAGTTGATCGGGGCGATCTCTCTAATCCTGCTGTTGATTGTCTACTCGCTGGCCGCCATGCGGCTTGCCGTGGCGTATATTCTGGATCAACACGCCGTGGTCCACGCCATCTATTTTATCCTTGCCGGGGTGGCCTGGATGCCACCAGCCGTCATGCTGGTGAAATGGATGCAGAGGCCCAACGCCTAGATCGTTTCACGTTCATATGAACGTGAAACGATCTAGGCCGCATTGACCTTCTGGAACTTGTTCCACAGGGCGAATGGAGCGCCGCTCAAATAAAGGTCGATGTAATGGAGGCTCTGATAGTCGCCGTTGAGCGACACCCTTGGCAGTGCAAACATGTGGTCGACGTGTTCGGGGTAAAGCAACCCTTTGCGGGTGGTGACGGCGGCCGTCATTCCGAGGTCACGTACCATCTCGAATTCCCGAACACCGGCCGATCCCGGATCCCCATAGGGGTAGCAGAAGTGTTCGACTTCGATGCCGAGTTCATCTTCCAAGCGCCGTTTTGACAGAACAATCTCCTGCCGCGCCACGTCTTCAGGCAGTTTGGCAAGTGCGGCGTGATTTACGGTATGAGCGCCAATGTCCACCAATGGATCAGCCTGAAGCGCACGCAACTGGTCCCAGCCCATGGCCTGCTGACGACAGAGTTGCGCCAGGTTCACCTGATAGCGGCAGCACAGGTTCATGATTTTGCGGCGCTGTTTATCCTCACTGACCCGTCTCAGATACCAATAGATTTCCTCGTAGGCGGCAAGCTTCTCGCCGGTGGACGTGGTTTGAAAGGTTTTTTCGACACCGTCTATCCTGGTGCTGACGGTGTCGTTTTCCGCGACGATTTTCTCCAGTGCGAGCCACCACAGGACCGCCTCGCCATCGATTATCTTAGTGGCGATGAACACCGTGAACGGGCAGTCGTATTTTCGGAATATCGGCAATGCCTGCTCGAGATTGTCGCGGTAGCCATCATCAATTGTGATTGCAGCAAACCGTGATGACGTATCGCCGCTGCGAATTCGGGCAACAGCTTCCGTGAGGCTCACAAACTCAATGGCCTGAGCTTTCAGGCGCGCGAGCACCGCATCGAGGAAGTCAGGGGTTGTTTCAAGACAGCTGTTGGGATGAAAACCCGGAAACGGTTCCACTTGCGGGCGGATGTGATGCAGCATGAATATGGCACCCATCCCACTCCATGTGCCTTCAAACGCCCGGTATATGCCCGAGTGATAAAGGGTCGACAGGCCAGCGCGAATGATATCGCTTTTCTTAATCGCCATGATTTTGATCCAGAAGCGGGAGCCGATAGTTGCTGCACGACATAAGGTGTCGCGTGAGACCTTATTCAAGCGGCCTTGCGGTATTTAGACAGGAGCTTGTTGAACATTCCATTGGCCTGCACACTCACACCGGCCGTCTTGTGCACGCCGAGTGCGTGTAAGGCGTAAATCGCTTCCGACCCAAATTTCTTGCCGGTTTTTGTCGCTTCGGCGAACACAACCGCATAACCCGCCTTGGGCGCGACCTGGTGCGCGAGAGCTTCATTCATCGGCGCAACATTGATGATGACGGCTTCATAGGCCTGATCCAGGGCATCGAGGATGTAATCCATCCGCTTGCTACCCAGTAGAGATTCCGCCTCAGCCAAGCCCGCCCCCTGCCGGAGAATGTGGAGGCCTGTGGCACTGTCCCTGACAATCGCGTCGGTAAATGCGGCACGTCCTGCAAGGAGGTCCGAAAGACCGACACCCTCGCCCACCTCGAAAGCCTCTTCCAGTTCGTCGCTTGCACAATCGGTGTCAATGACAATGGTCTTTGCGCCGCTCTGAGCGAATGTCCGCGCCAGATTGACGAGAACGGGAACCTTGTCTTCGAGGTCCTCGCCACTGGTCCAGGCAAAGCGCCTCGTCCCGGCCGCCTGTCCGGCGTCGCGTAATTTCTGGAACACTTTCCGCACGGCAAGCGCGAACTCACCCGTCGGATCGGTGGAACACACCTTGCCGCTTGCGACGAGCCCGAGTTTGCCGGTCATCAGTGGCGGGAGCTCTTCCAGAACAGTTGCGAAGCCTGGGCTTTCTTTGGGTTTCGCCGGCTTGGATTCAGGGGTTTCCGTATAGATTTGTTCGGCAGCCGGAACATCCGGCGCAGTAGGCACATCCGGCGCAGCAGGCACATCCGGCACGGCAGGTACAACATTTTCATCCGAAATCACGGTGGCCGATGCAACTGCAGGCGCAGCAGGCGGCGTCTGGAAGCCGGGCTCGCGGCGCATTGGAACGGCAGCCATTGCCGGATAAGTCGGGGCGGTCATGATTTCCGCGACGAATGCGATCAGGATAGCGAGAACCACCGCCCCCGCAACGCCAATAAGAAACAGCGGCTTTGTTCTCGGGAAGGTCGGCTTTCCAAGAACTTGGGCGCGCGAAATGATCCTGGCACCCGCCGGCAGGGCTGAAATATCCTGCCGTGCACTGGCTTCGGTGAAGCGCTGCAGGAAGGTTTGCAGGAGGCTGCGGTTGGCCTCGGCCTCCCGCTCGAGGGCGCGCAGGGTGATTTCATCCTGATTGTTTGTCAACGTCTTGGCTTTCAACCCGGCAAGATTGGCGCGCAGTTCCGCCTCGCGGGCGCCTTGCACCTTGGCCTCATTCTCCAGGCTATCAACAATTTTCAAGACTTCTTTGCGTATCTGGGCACTGAGGTTCTTGATCTCTGCTGAAAGCCGTTTCATGCGCGGATGGGTGGGCAGAAACGTCGCTTGCAGATCCGCAACCGTACGCTGAAGAGTAACCTGTTGCTCTCTCAAGCGCTGAATGACCGTGGAAGTCAGGACATCTCTTGAGCCGTCTATGCCCCCCCCGGATTGCAACATTTTGCGGATCGACTTGGCCCGCGCCTCTGCTTCTGAGCGCGCAGCCGAGGCCAGGATCATCTGACTGTTGATGCCGGCCAGCTCTTGCGCGTGCAGTGTGGTCGTATCCGACCTGAACAGTCCTTTGCGCGCCCTGAACTCTTCAACCGCCGCTTCAGACGTCGCAACAGTTTGACGAAGGCGGCCAATCTCGCCAGACAACCAGGTCATGGCGTCCTTGGCAGAATCGTACTTCACCTGTTGCGTCGCGCGGACGTATGTCGTGCCGATGGTGTTTGCAATCTTGGCGGCGAGTTCCGGATCTTCCGAAGTGAATTCGACAGCGATCACTCTGGATTCCTGAACAGCGAAGACGTTGAGTTTCTTGAAATAGCGCTCAATAACGTTCTGGTTGACGGATTGCGTGGTGGGCTCGCGGTCGATGCCCAGGAACTTGAACAGTTCGGTGAACATGGAGTTCTCTTTGGGCGCTGCTCCAAACTCAGGATATTGCCCAAGATTAAGTTCATTGGCGACTTTGTGAGCCAGATCGCTCGACAGGAGAACCTGCACCTGGCTGGTGACTTCGTTGCGATCCACCGTATTACGCTGTTGATTCAGTGATGACTGCGGCTGGGTGAAAGCATTTTCGGTGCTCTCAATGAGAATGCGCAATTCGGGCGTATATCGGGGTTTGGCCACGGAAAGCCAGAAAACAACGCCGGCCATCGTAATGGCAAACACCAACAAAATGAGGAGCTTGCGTTTCCACACACCATAAAGAAGGTTTGTAATGCTGATTGATTGCTCGGCTGAATAGCCCGCGCCCATCGCAGGGTTCGCAACGGGATTACTCTGGTACAAATTATCCATTTTGGTGCCCTACGGCTCCTGAGCAGAATCGCCTTTAAGTCGTTCGTAACCATGCGTCCGCAGGCGTAACTAATCTCTTAACGGTGGGTCATAATGAAACCGGTGGTTAAGGGTTTCTTGACCAAACAAGGTTAATCCTGTCGGCCAGTGGTTCGTTAGTAATCGGGGAGTATCTCCGTGGGTAGAGTAAAAAATCTGATCGCAGCCGGGCTGTGTGTACTGGTCGGCGGATGTACCGGCGGCTGGCCCGGATGGGACGAGTTCTACACTCCGGCACCGGAGGGTGAGCAGCTTGGCTGGACGCCGCGCGTGCAGACACTCAGTGCAAGTTCCGACACTGACGGCGAAGGTACCCATCCCGCCGCTGCGGATGTCTCCAAGTTTCTCAGTGGCTACCGTGCCGGCAATGGCGACCGCCTCAGGGTGACCGTCTTCGGCCAAGAGGACCTGACGGCCGAGTACAATGTCGATAATACCGGCAATATGTCGATGCCACTGCTCTCAAGTTTTTCGGTTGGCGGCCGCACAGCTCCGGAAATCGAACAGATCATCGAAGCCAAACTGCGCAAGGACTTCCTGCGCAATCCGGATGTATCGGTTGAGTTCATCACCTACCGGCCGGTCTTCATTCTCGGAGAAGTCTCTACCGCGGGCCAGTATCCCTTCGTCGGCGGCATGACCATCCAGAAGGCCATTGCGATTGGCGGTGGATACACGGCACGCGCCAACCAGGGCAAAGTCATCGTTACGCGGCAGACCACCAACGGCCCGGTTTCGATGAAACTGTCGCCAACGGCGGCCGTCCTGCCGGGCGATACCATTTATGTTCGGGAAAGATGGTTTTAGGGCCTGTTGAGGCAGCCGAGAATGGCATGGAAAAACCCCTGAAAGTCATACACTGTCTCCGCGCACCGGTTGGAGGGTTGTTCCGGCATGTCTGCGACCTGGCGCGCGGACAGGCTGAACGCGGCCTCGAAGTGGGTATCATTTGCGACGCCTTCGAAGGTGAAGGCGTTTATGAAGCCGCATTGAGCGTGATAGCCGGCAGTTGCGCGCTCGGTGTACACCGCCATCACATGCACCGCCAGATCGCACTGTCGGACCTGACGACTGCGCTGTCGATCAGGAAGCGCTGCAAAGTTCTCGACGCAGACATTGTGCACGGGCATGGAGCCAAGGGGGGCGCCTATGCCAGGTTTGCGACCATCGGCCGCCGATCGAGGGCGTTTTACACACCTCATGGTGGAAGTCTGCACTATGACAAATCAAGCGCAGCCGGGCTGATGTTCCTGACCCTGGAACGCCTGCTCAGCCGGGCCACGGACGGATTGATTTTCGAAAGCGCCTATGGGCAAAACGTGTACGATCAAAAGGTCGGGCGCCCGTCATGTCCGTCTCGGATCATCCATAACGGTGTGACCCAAAGCGAGTTCGTGCCGGTCACGCTTTCCGAAGGCGCGGCGGAGTTTCTGTTCATCGGCGAATTGCGCATGCTCAAGGGGATAGATGTCCTGCTTGAAGCCCTCGCAGTTGTGCTCAAGACTCGGAACGCGAGTGCCGTTGTGGTCGGCTCCGGACCGGACGCAGACAAGTTCAAGCACCTGGCCAAGCACCTTGGCATTGAAACTCATGTCGAATTTCGCGACGCCATGCCCGCACGTAAAGCGTTCGCAATGGGAACAACACTGGTGGTGCCGTCCAGGGCAGAATCATTTCCCTATATTGTCCTGGAAGCTCTTGCTGCCGCGAAACCGGTGATTGCGACAGATGTCGGCGGCATTCCGGAGATGTATTCCGAATACAACGATCATTTGATAGCACCCGGCGACACATCCTCACTTGCTGATGCGATGTTGCGCTGTCTTGAGCCTGCCAGTCCGTATTCGGGAATATCGCTCAAACTTCAGCAAAATGTTCGAACGCGTTTTACGACCGACACAATGGTCGATTCTGTTCTGGAGTTCTACCGCAACACCGCAGATGCCGCCGGGGCGGCCAAAAATCCCATTTCAGCACACCGAAGCGCCACTGGGTAACACAACATTAACCGGCTTGCAGTGACACTGCCATTGCTCCGTGTTTCGTGGCGTGTTGCTTGCAAGGACCAGTTGTTATTGCCTTCAATGTGCCGATTTGCACTGACATCAGGATTACCGGTCCCATGCGTAAAGAAAATTTAAAATCCCGCCCGCTTGCATCAGCAGATGTGATTGAAAGTCTGACCAACAATTCAGTCGCGGTCAGTGGAACGGGTGTCGAGCGCGCCAGCGAAGCCTACAGCTGGATATCGCCTGGTGTCATTCTCAGCTCAATCCGGACCCTTGAATCACTCATCATTGCACTCGTCGGCATCGATATATGGGCGCTTTACGTTTCCGGAGGCGTGTTCGCAGGCGCCATCCAGTACGCCGCGCCAATCCTCATCGTCTCCGGACTGATTCCAATCGTCTTTCAGGCGTTCGGATTGTACACCATCCACGCCCTGTTGCGTGTCGGCGAGCAATCCGCCCGTGTCGCTCTTGCCTGGAGCATTGTTTTCGGCGTCCTGACCGCTGTGGTCTTCTTCACCAAGGCAGGAGACATTTATTCGCGTGTCTGGCTGCTGGGCTGGTTCGGCATTGGCCTGATCGCTCTGATATGTTTCAGAATTCTCGCTGGATCCCTGGTCCGCAGGTGGAACCAGAATGGCCGCCTTGACCGCTCAGCCGTTGTCGTCGGTGGTGGCGACCGGGCGAGTGAACTTATCGAAGCGCTGGACGGTTCGTCGGATATTGATATTTCGATCGCCGGGGTGTTCGACGATCGCGGCGATGATCGCTCGCCCTCCACCGTCAAGGGATACCCCAAACTGGGCAACATTTCGCAATTGGTTGATTTCGCCCGCAGTTCACGTGTCGATCTCCTCATTGTCTCGCTGCCGATTTCGGCCGAGAACCGTCTCCTGGAAGTTCTCAAGAAGCTCTGGGTGCTGCCGGTCGATATCCGGTTAAGTGCGCATACAGACAAATTACGGTTCAGACCGCGTGCTTATTCCTACATCGGTTCGGTCCCGTTCCTGGATGTGTTCGACAAACCGTTGTCCGGCTGGGATGTCATCATCAAGACGCTCGAAGATCGCATCATCGCCGCGTTTGCGCTGTTGTTCCTCTCTCCGGTCATGCTGCTGGTGGCGCTCGCAATCCGGCTCGACAGCAAAGGCCCCGTGCTTTTCAAGCAAAAGCGCTACGGCTTTAACAACGAACTCATCGAAGTCTACAAATTCCGTTCCATGTATGTGGAGCAGTCGGACAGGACAGCTGCCAAACTGGTCACCAAAGACGATCCGCGGGTGACGAAGGTCGGAAAGTTCATCCGCAAGAGCAGCCTTGACGAACTGCCGCAGCTGTTCAACGTCCTGAAGGGTCAGCTGTCACTGGTTGGCCCGCGGCCGCATGCGACCCAGGCCAAGGCTGCAGAGCAGCTTTACACCGAAGTGGTCGATGGGTACTTCGCACGCCACAAGGTCAAACCCGGCATCACCGGCTGGGCACAGGTCAAAGGGTGGCGCGGCGAGACCGACACGACGGAAAAAATCGAACGCCGCGTTGAGCATGATCTCTACTACATCGAAAACTGGTCGCTGACATTTGACCTCTACATCCTCGCTGTCACACCGTGGGCACTGCTGAACACGGAGAACGCGTATTGACCTACGCTCCCACAGCTCCGCACACCATTGCCTATGGCACAGAGAACATCATTATCATCTGCTTTTGGCTGTTGATTTGTTCCAGCGGCATTGTGCACTTTGAACCGGCACCGTTCGACCTCGGGTTCATAGCGATGTTTGGCCTGGCATTGCTGTTCGGCATCAGGGTGCCAAAAAGCATTGTCCTTATGATTGCCGTTCTTGGCGTGTGGCTTGTGTTCAGCCTGATCGGCACCAGCCAGGCGCCGGCGTCAGACCTGTTTAATGACACGGTGAGGCACATGCAGATCACGGCCCTGCTGATCGCCGTTGCCGTGTTCATCGCCAGCTTCATCTATCGCTTCCGGGACCGCGCCATTCAGGCATTGATGAACGGATGGGTGATCGCGGCTCTCGTTGCCGCTCTTGCGGGAATTCTGGCGTATTTTGACGTTCTCGGCTCGCGATCGGAAGACTTCCTGCTCTATGGCCGCGCCAAAGGCACGTTCAAGGACCCCAACGTTCTGGCACCTTTCCTCATTCCACCTGCGATCTACTGCGTCTATCACGCAGCATCGCGTTCCACATTCTGGGCCCTGGTGAACCTGGGGGTTCTCGCGATCCTGTCTTTGGCCATCCTCCTGAGCTTTTCGCGCGGAGGCTGGGGTCATTTCGCATTTTCGGGGCTCGTCGCTGTCATCTTGTGGCTGCTGACGGTTCAAAACAGACGCTTCAAACAGCGTTTGTTTGCATTCACGGCTATTGCCGGCTGTGTTCTGGGTTTTGCCCTTGTGATGCTGCTTGATGTCGAGGGGGTCAGTGGCCTGTTTTTGGAAAGAATCGCCAGTCAGCCTTATGACAGCGCCGCAAATGGCCGGTTTGCCGGACAGTACCTGACATTTCTGAAGGCTCTGGAAAATCCACTGGGGCTGGGCGCACACGGTTTCCTGCCTGATTGGTATGAGCAGCCGCACAACGTCTATTTGTTTCAGTTCATCATTGGCGGATGGGGTGGAGGTTTCACCTATTTTGCGTTTGTCGTGATCACGCTGGCCAAGTCGTTCGCATTCCTGCGGCAGCGCACCCCGCACTCCGCAATCATGATCGTATTGTTTTCCAGTTTCCTGGGACTGGCCATCGAGGGCGCTATCGTAGACAGCGACCACTGGCGTCATTTCTGGATCCTGACCGGCGCCATATGGGGGATCATTGCCATTCATGCGCAGCCGATTTCAGCCACGCAGGCTGCCGCAGCGAGCCCGAATGTGCCGCCTCAGCCCCTGCCCCAGACGGCGGTTGGACAAACGCCACTGGCCGAGCCTTTACGGCTGCGCAGTTCGCTTGAGTGATGCTGACAGCGACAAACTCCCGGACCTGAACACCGGTTCGGGGGACAAGTTTCCAGAGTGGAAAAATTGGTCGGAGCGATAGGATTCGAACCTACGACCCCTTGACCCCCAGTCAAGTGCGCTACCAGACTGCGCCACGCTCCGACCGTGCTGAAAAGCGCTGTTGTCTTACACCTTCACCGTGAGCAAGGCAAATTTCCTGACACCCGCAAGGCCGCAAAATGTACACGATGGCCTCGGCCGGGAGATACCGGAGACGCGCCGATAAGCGCCGTTCACAAGCCCCCTCGCACGCCCGACCACGGGGCGGAACATCCGGTTATCTGATGTGGCGCAGATAAGCCCTGTGAACCCACCCGGCTTGGCCATTGGAGGACACCCGCACCCAGGGGGGCGCGGCGTTGGCCGGTCATAACATACGGACCCGATCTGATATTCGAGACATCCCAGTGGGCAACGTTGACCGCCTGATAGGTGCCGCAACACGCGCGGGCGTCTGTCTGGCCAAACGACAATGTCAGGACTAGGGCGGCCGTGGCCTGCATTGCTGAGCGTGTTTTTAGAAAACTGCGCGCAGGTTACCTGTTCATCCTCATTCTCTCAAAGTAATCAGCGGCACGCTTGCACAAAATAATACTCCTGAGTGCGAACTCACGCGGTAAGTAATTCTTATGATTAAATACCCACCATATATTCCCATTACATCGAAGTCTTGAGCTTATCCGTATTTTCTCTTGCACTGCGAATTCCAGCACAACCTAGAATTGGTTGTTTACACTTAAACTACCAGGTTTCAAACATACAAAACTGAGTTCGTCCGTCCCATTGCCACATGACAGAACGATGCGAATACTGTAATGACCTTACAGGGGCATTTTGGGGGGACAATGTCTCAACTGGGCTTGGTGGCCAGTTCGCGCTTCTTGCCCCTGCTTCTCACCCAGGGTCTGGGAGCGCTGAACGACAATATATTTCGCAATGCGCTGATCATTCTGGTCACCTACCGCATTGCCGAAACATCTCCTCTGCCGCCGGCACAGCTGGCGGCAGTCGCAACTGCTTTGTTCATACTGCCATATTTTCTGTTCTCTGCACTGGCCGGCCAGATTTCCGACCGCTATGAAAAATCCACGGTCATTCGCCACCTCAAACTGGCGGAAATCATCATCACCCTGCTGGCGGCAGCGGCCTTTTCCCAGGGCAATGCGAGCATGCTGCTGGCGGTGTTGTTTCTGCTCGGCACACAATCGGCGTTCTTCAGCCCGGTGAAGTTCGCCATCCTTCCACAACACCTCGAAGAACGCGAACTGCTCAGCGGCAATGCATTTATGGAACTGGGCACGTTCCTTGCCATTTTGTTCGGTTCCATTCTGGGCACTGTATTGATTAGCGGAGAAAATGGCACAACCGTGGTATCGAGCCTGCTCATTTTGTTTTCGGTTTTGGGTTACATCGCCGCCAGGGCAATACCGCGCGCGCCGGCTTCCGCGCCGGAAATGACACTGCGTTTGAACCTTGTGGCGGAAACATTCGGGCTGCTGCGCTACGCCAATCAAAACAGTACGGTCTTGTGGGGTATCATCGGCATCGCCTGGTTCTGGATGATCGGCGGCCTTTACGTCACCCAACTGGCGCCCTTCACCAAATTCGCGCTGGGGGCCGACCAAATGGTCGTGACCTGGTTGCTGGCGATATTCACCATCGGCATCGGCATTGGGGCAATGCTGTGCAACCGGCTTCTGAAATCGATAATTTCTCCGCGGTTCGTGTTGCTGTCCGCTGTCGGCATTTCGGTGTTCGCCGCAGACATGTGGCTGGCCACCCTGGGCCGTTCCGTGCCACAGGAGTTGACCGGCCTGGGTGCGTTCTTACAGCAAGGTGTCACCGGCTGGCGGATAACGCTGGATTTCTTCGCGATGGCGATTTGCGCAGGCATATACTCGGTGCCGCTTTACGCTCTGGTCCAGTCGCGCAGCGGTGTCAAAATCCGTGCGCGCACAATTGCCTCCGGCAATATCATCATTGCGCTGTTCTCGGTCGCCGGAGCAATCGCGACGACGACGTTGCTGGGCAACGGATTAAAGGTGCAGGAGGTGTTTGCGATAGGCGCAGTCGCAAACGTGCTGGGCGCTTTCGTCATTCACAGGAAACTCGCCGGCGTAGCAAAATCCTAGAACGTTTCGTCTAGAAGCCGTCTGATCTCCGAGAGTTCATACAAAGATGCCTGCAGCAGCTGAACCTGCTCCGGGCTCAGCCCGGAGGCTTCCTGGGCCGCCTTCAACATCTCCGGTTCCAGGAGGGGCGGCGGTGAATCACCGCTTTCGCCACTGCGCGGCTTGGGGTGGGCCATGGTGGCGTTTTCGCCCGTTTCCACGACGAAGTTAACACCATGTTCGCGAAGGATCTTTTGAACGCCGCGAATGGTATAGCCCTCGCCATACAGCAGGTAGCGGATGCCCTTCAGAAGCTGAACGTCGCTCGGGCGGTAGTAGCGCCGACCGCCGCCGCGCTTCATTGGCTTGATCTGTGAGAACTTGCTTTCCCAGAACCGCAGCACATGCTGGGGAACATCCAGCTCATCGGCGACTTCGCTGATTGTTCGGAACGCCTCTGGGGATTTGCTCACCGCCGCACCTCATTGGTTCGCCGCACGCCGAGGTGGCCTCCCCGCGCGGGCGTTTGTTTCCCTGCTAACCTTCTTCGCCTGAGTCTGTCCCGTTGATCAAGTCCTTCAGGACATGGCTCGGCCGAAACACCAGGACGCGGCGCGGGGTTATCGGAACCTCTTCGCCGGTTTTCGGGTTTCGACCCATACGTCCGCTTTTGCTGCGGACCATGAATGTGCCGAAGGAAGAGAGTTTCACTGTCTCGCCGTCCACCAGAGTTTCGGTAACGTGGTCGAGAATAGATTTTACAAGATCAGCGGACTCGGTACGCGATAATCCCACCTGCTGATGGACCGCATCACTCAAGTCTGCCCTCGTGACTGTACTTCCCCCCATCGGCACCCTCGCTCTCGATTAATGGAACAACCTATTTCAGTCATCCAGATGAGGTCAATAGTCCATTTTGTCAATAAGCCCAACGGCTTGGCAATCACGCCAATAACAAATCCCGGCTGCGCCTTATTGCCCGACTACCACCTGACCAGCACCGCACCCCAGGTAAAGCCGCCCCCCATGGCTTCCATCAACACAAGATCGCCTTGCTTGATCCGTCCGTCTTTCTGCGCGACATCAAGCGCCAGCGGGATTGACGCTGCGGATGTGTTTCCGTGCCGGTCCACGGTTACGACAACACGCTCTTCCGGAATGCCAAATCGTCTCGCCGTTCCATCAAGAATGCGCTTGTTGGCCTGGTGCGGCACGAACCAGTCCACATCCTTGGCGTCCACACCGGCTTCATCCAGGGCCTCTTCCATGACACTGGCGATGTTGACGACCGCATGTTTGAAGACTTCGCGGCCTTCCATTCGCAGGTGGCCAGTGGTTTGAGTAGAGGATGGTCCGCCATCCACATAAAGCTTGTCCTGATACCGGCCGTCCGCGCGCATGCGCGTGGTGATAATACCGCGCTCGTTTGCGGCGCCGTTCAGTTTTCGTCCTTCCAGCACCACGGCTCCTGCCCCGTCGCCGAAGATGACGCAGGTTCCACGGTCTTCCCAATCGAGGATCCGGGAGAACGTCTCGGCGCCAATCACCAGCGCGCGGGTATGCTGCCCCGACTGAAGGAACGCGTTGGCCGTGGAAATGGCGTAAACGAACCCTGTGCAGACTGCCTGTACATCGAATGCCGCACCCTGCGTGATGCCAAGCTCCGCCTGCACGGTCACTGCGGTTGCCGGGAAAGTATAATCCGGAGTGGATGTCGCAAGGACGATCAGATCGATTTCGCCGGCTTCGATTTCAGCATTTTCGATGGCCCGCCGCGAAGCCGCTATCGCAAGATCGGAGGTACACTCACCCTCCGCTGCAATGCGCCGCTCGCGAATACCGGTGCGCTCAACGATCCATTCGTCGCTGGTGTCCACCATTTTGGCCAGTTCGGAGTTGCTCAGAACCCGCTCAGGCAGATAGGACCCGCAGCCCAAAATTACGGAACGATGAGTGCTCACTAAACTTCTACCTTATCTTCCACTTGGGGTTCTGTTTCAGGGGCTGGCTGGGCGTGGTATTTTCCCAGATCGCGGGCGATCCGCGCGACCAGATCATTGCGCGCCATATCAAGTGCGAGATCAATTGCACTCGCGAACCCAACGCCGTCGGTTCCCCCGTGGCTCTTCACCACTATGCCGTTCAGCCCCAGAAAAACACCGCCATTCATTGTTCTTGGATCCATTTTTTCGCGCAGCACATTAAAGGCGCCACGGGCAAACAGATATCCGATCCTGGCCGATAATGACCTGCTCATGGCGGAGCGCAAATATTCGCCGATTTGCTTTGCCGTCCCCTCAGCCGTTTTCAGTGCGATGTTGCCGCTGAAACCTTCGGTGACTACCACATCAACCACACCCTGCCCGATGTCGTTGCCTTCGATAAAACCGCAATACTCGATCGGCAGATTGGCTTCTTTCAGCAAGCGCCCTGCAGCCTTTACTTCTTCAAGCCCCTTGACTTCCTCAACCCCGATATTGAGCAATCCGACCGTTGGGCGCTCATGCCCGAATATGGTTCGCGCCATTGCCTCGCCCATGACAGCGAACTGAACAAGCATTTGTGAATCGACGCCAATCGTTGCACCAACATCCAATACAACACTTTCACCTCTAACAGTCGGCCAAATGGCAGCGATAGCGGGCCGCTCGATGTCGGACATGGTCTTGAGGATGACTTTGGCCATTGCCATCAGCGCACCGGTATTACCAGCTGAAATTGCTGCCTGGGCACGGCCTTCCTTGACCGCCATAATCGCCAGCCACATGCTTGACGTTTTCCGGCCGCGGCGGAGTGCCTGACTTGGCTTGTCATCCATCGCGACCGCGACATCGGTATGCACCAACTCGCACGACTTGTGCAGTTCAGGAAACTTGTCGAGTTGCCGTTGCAACTCCGATGCGTCGCCGAAGATCAAAAACCTGGCATCGGGATTGCGCTCACGGGCAATGGAGACTCCAGACACGACCATTTCCGGGCCGGTGTCCCCCCCCATTCCGTCGACAGCTATAGTCAGGTGTTCAGTCATTCTGCTCTTGTGCGGGATTCATGGAAATTGAATGAGCCGAAACCAAGCCGCCGTTCAGGCTACGCGACCCCAACAGTGAGGGACAATACCCCATCGCACCAATCAGACAACTATAATATCCGAATACTCTAGGGCCTGTTGAGTATCATAGTTGCAGTCTTATTTGCGCCCGGTTCCCTTGAAATTGCGCAATACTGCAAAGGGATTTTCAGGTTCGTCACTGCGGTCGTTGTCCGCGTGTCCATGGTCCGCCAACACGCCTTCAAGGGTAACACCCGGTTTTCGCGGATAGGGATCGAGCGAAATCGCCAGGGTCGAAACCACCAGTTCGCCCACATCCGCACACCCGTCTGTCAGAATTTCAGGATCGTCATCTCCAACCGGGTCGACAATCACTTCCGGGTCAATTGAAGAGCCCGTGTTCAGTATCGGGTCGTCGGCTTCTGCAAATTTTGCCGCCAATTCACCCTTCAGACCTGATTCGAATTCCTCGAGACTGACAACACAGGACTGAACCACACACGCCTCAAATGAACCGGCGAGCTTGAGCCCGTTTCTCCGCCAGGGCTCGACCACCACATGCGCCTTCAGGCTCAAAAGCGAAATCACGCCCAACCTCCGGGCAAGCGCAATGCATTCATCCTGCGATGCGGTCAATTCCGCCGAAATTCCAGACCGCGGAACGTTGACGCGGCAATAAACGCGGCTGAATTCACTTTCGGATTGGTTGGACGTCGACATTTCCTGCCCTGCAAGCGTTTAGAGTTTACAAAGATGGTTCAGGGAACAACACCCGCCCTTTAAGCAAGTCACCCAACTCCTGTTGCCGAAGCGACCGGGAGCACCGAGCCATGTATTCTGCCAATCGAGGGGCGTTGTCCTCCCCCGGCACATCGGCGAATACATTGCGCCGGACCGCGTCGATCAGGATATCGGGCTCCGCATCGTAACGCCCCATCGCATCATCATAGACTTTGGTGCGGCCATAGAATGCCGACCCCATTTTGCGGACTTTCTTGCCAATCGACATGTCGCCAACACCCATTTCCCTGAGGTTTTGGTCAAGATCCGCGAACATCGTATCAAACACGAGCTGACCAAGATGGCCCGCTGTGTCCTTCTCATCCTTCAATCTGTAGAAAAACAGGAAGGCATGCATGACGAGAAGATCGAAACGGCCATCCAGTGTGTCGGGGACTGCGACTTGTTCGTAAAATTCCGGACGCCGCGTCTGCGCCACAATCTCCGCATAAATCGTGTCCGCCGCGTGCTGCGCGGTGTCGTTACGAAAGAATTTTATCATCGGACGGCCAAAACCCGCAGGTCGCGCGGTAACCAAAAAACGCGTGAACGTGCAATTCGACGGTTGAACTCGGCCCCATTGCACGATAGGTCAATAGTCAAGGGGTCGGCGCCACCTTGTGGCGAAGTGATTGTGTAAAGTAAAGTCTTAACTGAGCGATCTCCGACAAAGCCATGCAAACAAAATTCAGACCGATGACATTTGCGATTGCCGCAACCTTGTGCGCGGGCGTTGCCGCGTGCAACCCGGTCCAGCCGATAACCGACCATCGTGGATATCTTCCGCGGGCCGAAGAGATCCAGAAACTGCAGATCGGCATGAGCAAGGCCGAGGTGCAGGCCCTGTTGGGTTCGCCGTCGACAACCGCAACCATGGAATCGCTCGGCGAAAGTTTTTACTACATATCGAGTATCGTTGAGACCACGGCGTTTCTCGCACCGGAAGTGGTCGACAGAGAGATCCTCGCCGTACGTTTTGACCCGGAGTCCAGGGTCAGCGGATTTGGCCATTACGGACTGGAAGACGGCAAAATCATCGATGTCGTGAGCCGTAAAACGCCAACACGGGGCAAGGAGCTGAACGTACTCCAGCAACTGTTCAACAATGTTGGACGATTTGATCCGGGCAGCGCCCAATAAAGCCACCCTTAAAGTATTGAGGCGCCGCACGAAACCGTACGGCGCCTTTTTTGTTTGCCGAACCGGCCAGGCATTCCGAATGGAACGCCTGGGATCCAGACCCGATTTAGTGTGCCAGGACAGCCAGCAGCAACAACGCCACGATGTTCGTGATCTTGATCATCGGATTTATTGCCGGGCCAGCGGTATCTTTGTACGGATCACCAACGGTATCGCCTGTGATTGCCGCCTTGTGGGCTTCTGAACCCTTGCCGCCGTGGGCACCGTCCTCGATCAGTTTCTTGGCGTTATCCCATGCGCCGCCACCGGCGGTCATGGAAATGGCAATAAACAGGCCGGTCACGATGACACCCAGAAGCATGGCGCCGACAGCCGCAAACGCTGCCGCCTTGTCGGCAATCGCCAACACCACGAAGTAGACAAAGATGGGTGACAGCACTGGTAACAAGGACGGGATTATCATCTCCTTGATCGCCGAACGGGTCAACATGTCAACCGCACGGCCATAATCCGGGCGTTCCGTGCCCTTCATGATGCCGGGCTTTTCCTTGAACTGGCGGCGCACTTCATTGACCACCGCTTCGGCTGCACGTCCAACCGCCATCATTGCGATCCCACCGAAGAGGTTCGGCAACAGGCCACCGAAGAACAGCCCGACAACCACGTAGGGATTGGACAGGGAGAAGTCGACGGGTCCAACATCTGCGAAGTAAGGGAACTGTGTTCCATTGGCGGCAAAGAACTTGAGGTCCTCGGTGTAAGCTGCAAACAGCACCAGTGCGCCCAGACCCGCCGATCCGATGGCGTATCCTTTGGTCACCGCCTTGGTGGTGTTGCCGACCGCGTCCAGCGCATCCGTTGTGGCGCGGACTTCTTCCGGCAGGTTGGCCATTTCGGCAATGCCGCCCGCATTGTCCGTCACCGGGCCAAAGGCATCGAGGGCAACGATCAGGCCGGCAATGGCCAGCATGGTGGTCACCGCAATGGCGATACCGAAAAGCCCGGCCAGGTTAAAGGTGACGAGAATGCCTGCAATGATCACAACAGCCGGTAGCGCCGTTGCTTCGAGAGACACGGCAATCCCCTGGATGACGTTGGTGCCGTGCCCGGTTGTCGAGGCCTGGGCAACACTGCGCACGGGGCGGTAGTTCGTGCCGGTGTAATACTCGGTGATCACAATGATCAATGCCGTCACCACAAGGCCGGCCGCACCGCACAGATAAAGATCCCAGCCGGTGAAGGTCTTCACGCCAGCCGTTAGCTGCGTGTCCATGCCCACCACGTAATCGGTGAGCGGCCACAAAACGATCAGTGACAGCACGCCGGTGGCGATGATGCCTTTGTAAAGTGCGCCCATGATCGACTGGTTCGATCCGAGTTTGACGAAGAACGTTCCGATGATTGATGTGATCACACACACAGCGCCAATGGTGAGCGGATAAAGCATCATCTCGCTGACATTGCCGCTGCTGGCAAAGAAGATAGAAGCCAGGACCATGGTCGCAACCACGGTCACGGCGTAGGTCTCGAACAGGTCGGCTGCCATACCGGCGCAGTCACCGACGTTGTCACCGACGTTGTCCGCAATTGTTGCCGGGTTGCGCGGATCATCTTCGGGAATTCCCGCTTCGATTTTGCCGACCATGTCACCGCCGACATCCGCACCCTTGGTGAAGATACCGCCGCCGAGACGGGCGAAGATCGAAATCAGCGAAGCGCCGAAACCAAGTGCGATCAATGCATCGATCACGGTCCTGTCGGTTGTGCTGTAGCCCATGATGTCGGTCAGGATCATGTAGTAAACGGCAACGGCCAGGAGGGCCAGGCCGGCCACCAGCATGCCTGTGATGGCACCCGACTTGAAGGCAATCTCAAGACCGCCCGCCAGGCTCTTGCTGGCGGCCTGCGTGGTGCGCACATTGGCGCGTACCGACACCAGCATGCCGATGAAGCCAGCGGCCCCCGACAGTACGGCGCCAACGGCGAAACCAATCGCCACTTTGAGCGACAGTAAGAAAGCGACAATCGCGAATATGACCACGCCTGCGATGGCGATGGCCGTGTACTGACGGCTGAGGTATGCCTGCGCACCTTCCTGAATGGCGCCGGCAATTTCCTGCATGCGTTCATTGCCCGCGTCAGCGGCCATGACCGATTTTGTGGCCCAAATGCCGTAGACGATCGAAAGAGCGCCGCAGGCAATCACCAGC
>JAJFHM010000239.1 GCA_021775625.1 Hyphomicrobiales bacterium
GTTTTCCCGCGTCAGTGATGAGTTGCCACCGGAGATGACGCCGCGCGCCTGGGGGTGTCGGTTCATCGCGCGAATGAACTCGAAGTAACGCTCCGAGCCGTCAAACAGGGAAACCTGGCCGCGCGATGCGGATAAAGGTGCATCAATCGGCCCACCCAGAACGATGATGCCGTCAACGTCCTCGACTTTTTCCGACTGCGCCGAGAACCGGTTTTCCAAAGGCGCCACGAGCAGTTGCCCGGTCGCCAGGTTAAGGCAGAGCGCATAGGCAACGCCGCTCACCACCACCATCATACGCCCGAGACGGCGCCACCGGGTCCACAGCAGCACCGCACCAAGCAGCACCATGAGACCGATCAGAGTGGTGGGTTGGGCCACCATCCAGAACATTTTTGAAACACTGAAGAACATGACCCACCCAACCGCAATTTCCATACCAGTTGAGAAAACCGGCTAGATCGCTTGCGTAAATGGCAACAAAGGCTGCGACGCAATTTGTGCGGTGCTGCGGAACTCATTTGGGGTCTGGCCGGTTTCCCGGCGGAAGAATCGGGTGAAATAGGACGGATCGTCAAACCCCAGGGCAAGGCCCACTTCCTGCACGTCCTTGTCGGTGACGCAGAGTTCGCGCTGGGCTTTCAGGATCAGCCGGTCGTGCACCAGTTGCACCACGGTCCGCCCCAGATGGTGTCGTGTTATCTGGCTCAGGCGCTTTGCCGACAATCCGATGATCTTGGCATAGAAGTCCGGCGACCGTTGCGCGACATGGTTTTCCTCGATCAGCCGGAGCAACAAGGCGAGCCTCCCGTCGCGGCCCGCAGGCGCGCGCGCCAGCGCCAGGGCAAAGGCGCTGCAGAGATGCCGCATGACCGCCCGGTCGACAGGATCGGAATGGAATTCGCCCTCGATAAGGTTGGCAAGTGCGATGAGATCGCCCGCCGAGCGGTGCGCCACGCTGACGAAGGGTGCAGCGTTCGTGCCCGCATAAAGGCTAGAGCCGAACAACACCCGTTCGCCCGGTTCTCCCGCAAGCAAAGTTGGATCAAACAGCAAGACGCGGCCCTGGAACGCATTGTCGTGCCATTGATGCACCTGGCCGGGCGAGATCACATAGATGCGGTGCGCCGACAAGGGATAGCGGCAAAAGTCGATCTCATGCTCACCGTACCCGCCCTCGATCCAGATGACGGCGAAACACTGTTGCCGCTTTGGTCGAGGATCCGGGTCAACAAGGCCTGTGCGGACGCGAAACAGGTCGAATGGCGTGTCCGTATCAAGTTCAAGCGTGCGGCGTTCCGCAGTCATGGGAGATCAGTTTAACGGGTTTGGGGAAAAATGTGAGGCTCGGCGGAGGCGCGTGTGGAAAACTCAGGTCTTATCCCCGGCGCTTCAAGTCCTGCACCACCTGTTCCAGCGTTTGCAGGAACCGCGAACGGTCCTGTTTTGTGAAGGCTGCGTTATAGCCGGAAATTTCCCCGCTCTCGCGCAGTTGCGCCTTCAGATCGCGCATGGCCAGAGCCATGCCGATGGAATCCGGCGTGAATGGTTTGCCGGTCGGGCCGACCACGGCGGCACCCTGCTTCACGCAGCGGTCGGCGAGGGGGATGTCTGCGGTGATCACGATGTCGGCGTCACTCACATGATCGGCGATCCAGTCATCCGCCACATCCGGCCCCTCGGGTACAACGACGCGCTCAACAAGGGGCCCATCGTCGAGGCGCATCCAGGAATTGGAGACAAAAAAGACCTTGTATTTATGGCGCCCGGCAACCCGCATCACTTCGTCCTTGACCGGGCAGGCATCCGCATCGACGTAGATTTCCGTCATGCGCCTTCAAGTTCCTGTTTGAGGAGTTCCAGCTCGAGCCATTGTTCTTCGGCTTCGGTGAGTTTTGCCTGGGCCGCTTCGAGGCCTTTCACGACGTGTTCAAACCCCTGTGGATCGCGCCCGAACATATCCGGATCAGAGAGGGCGGATTGATATTTCGCAATCTCCCCCTCGAGACCGGACATGGTCGCGGGCAAGGTTTCCAGGGCATGTTTTTCCTTGAAGGAGAGCTTGCGCTTCGCCTGCTTTAGCGCCTCGCGGATGGGTGTCGAAGGCTTCGGCTTCGATCCGTTTCGCCGCCCGGTCCCGGACGGCCTTTCACCGCGCTGCCGCACCATGTCCGTATAGCCGCCGGCATATTCGATCCAGTGGGGCCCTTGCGGGGTTTGCTCATAGGCAATCACCGAAGTGGCGACACGGTCGAGAAAGTCGCGGTCATGGCTGACCAGCAGGAGTGTTCCGGGATAGTCCCCCAGCATTTCCTGCAGGAGGTCCAGGGTCTCCAGATCGAGATCGTTGGTCGGTTCATCGAGCACCATGAGATTGGACATGGTGGCAAGCGCGCGCGCCAGCATCAGGCGGCCGCGCTCACCGCCGGACAAAACGTGGACCGGCGTATTGATCTGCTCGGGCAGGAACAAGAAGTCCTTCATGTAGCTGGCCACATGCTTGGGCTTGCCGTTGACATCCACCATGTCGCCGCGGCCGCCGGTAAGGGCGTCGGCGACGGTCCAGCCCGCGTCGAGTTTTTCGCGCTTTTGATCAAGCGTCACCATGTCGAGATTGGTGCCGAGCCGGATCGAGCCGTGATCGGGTTGAAGCTCTCCGGTGAGCAGCTTCAGGAGGGTTGTCTTGCCGGCGCCGTTGGGTCCGACGATGCCGACCCTGTCGCCGCGGTGAATGCGGGTCGAGAACCCCGAGACAATCGTGCGGCCATCGAAGGACTTTGAAATCTCCTTCGCCTCAATGACCCGTTTGCCGGATTGCTCGGCCTCCGAGACCGTGAGCTTCACATTGCCGGTCGGTCCGCGCAGATCGCGGCGCTGGCGGCGCATGTCATGCAGGGACTGAAGCCGGCGCACATTGCGTTTGCGCCGCGCCGTCACACCGTAGCGCAGCCAGTGTTCTTCGCGCACGATCTTGCGGCCGAGTTTGTGGCGGGCGGTCTCTTCCTGCTCCAGCGTCTCGTCGCGCCAGGCCTCGAAATGGGCAAACCCCTTGTCCAGCCGTTCGGTGCAGCCCCGGTCGAGCCACACCGTGGCGCGGCTGAGGCGTCCCAGAAACGCGCGGTCATGGGAAATCATGACGAGGGCGGACCTGATCGTGCTCAGTTCGCGCTCAAGCCATTCGATCGCTGGCAGGTCGAGATGGTTGGTCGGCTCATCGAGCAGCAGAATGTCGGGTGCCGCCGCCAACGCCCGCACCAGTGCCGCGCGGCGCGCCTCACCGCCGGAAATGGTTGAGGGGGTCTCCTCGCCGGTCAACCCCAGGCGGTCGAGCAAGGTGCGTGCCTTGTGCGGATCATCGCCTTCCGTGAGGCCGTCGCGCACATAAGCCAGCACAGATGCATAGGCGCTAAGATCAGGCTCTTGAGCAAGATATCGAACCGTGACACCGGGCTGGATGAAGCGCTCGCCGCCGTCCGCCTCGATGGTACCGGCAGCGATCTTGAGCAGGGTGGATTTGCCCGAGCCGTTGCGGCCGACAAGACACAGCCGCTCACCCTCGGAGACAATAAGCTCCGCGCCCTCAAGCAGCGGTGTGCCGCCGAAGGTCAGTTGAATGTCCTGCAATGTCAAAATCGGTGGCGCCATGGAGTGAGCGTTTAGAGCATTTTTGGAAGGAAGGGAATTGCGTGCAGCAAGAACCCGTGTGTTAAACTGCGGGTCCATGCCCCAGACAGCAATGCCCGCCATGAAGCTCGTCATCGCATCCCCCAGCCCGTTTGCCCGCAAGGCGCGCGTTGCCTTGATCGAGAAAGCCATTCCGCACGACATTGTCATGGATATACCGTGGAACCCGGACACAGCGGCGCCGGCCCACAATCCGCTCGGCAAGATCCCGGTGCTAATCCTGGATGATGGCTCAAGCGTCTACGACAGCCGCGTCATCATTCAATATCTCGAAGCAATATACCCGGAGCCCGCCCTGTTGCCTGCGGATCCATTGCAGCGCGTCTCGCACCATCAGGTGGAGGCGCTCTCGGACGGCATCTGCGATGCGGTTGTGCTGCTCACTGTCGAGGGCAAGCGCAAAGCAAAGCTGCAAAGCCGCGACTGGGCAACCCGGCAGCACGCCAAGGTCGATGCGGGCCTGCGCGAACTGGCGAGGTTGCTGGGCGAGAACGAGTGGTTCGTCGGGGAGGACATGGGCCTCGCCGACATTGCAGCGGGTTGTGCGCTCGGCTATGTCAGCGTGCGCCTGAGCGATCTCGACTGGTGCCGCGCATATCCAGCACTCGCTGCGTTTTCGGACAGGATGGAGCAACGACCATCGTTTCAGCAAACCCGGCCGGTGCCGCAGGAGATCGCTGAAATTAGCTAACGCTCTTCGTCCTCACCCTTTCAGGCAGCTTCCTGACTGCAATTGGCGGGCTCAGGCAACGGGCCTGCAGCCTGCATCATGCGCAACAGCCATTTGAGCTGCTCGGCATTGTCTGCGGATGCGGCGATCAGGTCGAG
>JAJFHM010000240.1 GCA_021775625.1 Hyphomicrobiales bacterium
CCCTCACTATTGGAGGCTTTGAGCCGGTCGGCGGTACCCGCAGGCAGCGCCCTAAGCCCAAACTTTCTGCTTTCCGGAATGTTTGAGTTGCGCCACAGCTGAGCCAACGACTGCAGCCACGACATCTTGCTTGCAGGCGCATGATCCACAGCAAGATCATCATCACCACTGGCGATTCCTCGGACTGCTCCCTTCAGGATCACAAACAGCGAGTTTCCGTAGTCGCCTTTTCGTACAATGATCTGGCCCCGCGCGTATCTGACGATGCGACCATCATTCGCAATGATGTCCGCCAGCGCCAAATCTTTGGGGAAATCTCCGCCATCGATCTGATCGAAAATTGACGCAGAGAGAACACGATCAACCTCAGGCTCCGTCATCCGCTCGCGCCCAAATGGTTTATCCCATCGCTGGGGCTTGCCGACATGTTGAATTCTGGTCATTTGCGCCTCCGAGAAAGCATTACGAAGACTATTTGGCTGGTTTCCCTTTGTATTTTTCCGCACTCGGAATGAACTTGTCGAGTGCACCAAAGGTGCTGCCGTCATATTTTGTGGAAAGTGCCAGCGCCTCGACAGAAACCGCGTTCGCAGCCTTGGTGAGTTCGGCCTCGTTGTTCAATTTCAAAGATGCCGATTTGCCCAGTTTCACGATTGTTGCAAGCTCCGGGACATCCGAAAGCAACTTGGCAACGGCGGCAACTTTCTTGCGGGTCTTGCTGGCCCGTTTGGCCATTGCGACCGCATAGTCCTTTTTCTCGGTCGCCTTGGCAACTCCGCGCAAAGCTGTTTCCAGCTCGACCACAATGCCCATGACGAACATCATCCGTTTGCGATCGGCACTCGCGTTCTTATTGGCGCCGTTCGAATACCAAACGTTGTGCCGAACCTCGCCCTGCGACCAGGATACAAGCTCGAAAGCGCTGCCGGCAGGGTGGCCACCGGTATTGACGAGTTTTTCTTTTGGCACGAGATGGCAGCTGAAACAATTCTTCGCCAAACGGTATATCGCGCCTTCGCCATTCGGCCGGATCATTCCTTTTTCTTCAGAAAGTTTCCAGCGTGCCGCTTCCTCAGCATCGGTCTCGGCCTGTTCCGTCTTGCCGCTGAACTTGCTGTGAACATCGACCCATTCTTTGCCGGCACCGTGGCATGACTCACACGAAATGCCGGACACCGGCTCCGCCGCGCCGTCAACAATCTTGCTTGTGAAATGACAATCCAGACACTGGCTTTCCGCCTTGATTCGCCTCAGACCCATGGCCTTTGCGATGCTCTTTGCCTTTTCGCGCGCCGGCATGCTTTTGAATGTCTTGAAGTGATGCGTGCCCTTCCAGATCTCGTTTTCCACTTTGTGGCATTTCACGCACTTGGCTGCGCCAACGAACATGGAGGGATCGGATTGAGCGGACGCGGCAACCGACAGAGCAATCCACAACGAAAAGAACGCGAATACGATTCTCACCGAATACAGCGATGAGCCCAATCTGACTGCTGACATAACTCCTGTTCGCCTCTTCTCGTGCCCTAAAATGGCAATCATTGTTTTCTTGTTACAACCTGGGCTGAAGATCCCAATTGGCGTGCTTGTCGCCCCAATTGACACGGACAGATTAAAGTCCGATCTGTGCTTTGTCCACATAGCGTTCCGTACAGCGAATAAGTTGCAACGTGTACGGTGTTGCGATCCGGGCGGGTGGAACTCGCAATTGTGTGGTCATTGTTGATGGCGTCGACCAAAATATTTAGTCGGGTTCGTTTAGGCGTATGAGACACCTTGTGCAAGCAGTCGCCCTGGCACGACATTTTCGCACGGCGCTGCCGCGTGCCGGCGCTCTAAGCTGCGTGTTTTTCCTCATATGCGAAGGTCCGGCACCTGCATACGCGAAACCACCACCTGGGCTCATCGGCAGCACAGTCTATCGTGAGCAGCCCAATCCGCCGCACAGGCCATACCGGCGCATGTTGAAGAAGCGGGGCTACGTTGCTCATGTCTGCCGGCGCATGGAACTTGAAGCCAACAAATGGCAGTTGCCGCCGGGATTTTTTGTTCGACTCATATGGACCGAAAGCCGATTCGATCCCGATGCCATTAGCCCGAAAGGTGCGGGCGGCATCGCTCAGTTCATGCCTGCGACGGCAAAAAGGCGCGGACTAATCGATCGCTTTGATCCAAAGAGTGCGCTTAAAGCCTCGGCGCACTACCTGGGCGAGTTACGCACAAAATTTGGCAATCTCGGTCGCGCCGCCGCTGCGTATAACGCAGGCGAGGGCGGTGCACGGCGATGGCTGTCGGGAAAATCCGGTCTTCCCGACGAAACAGAAGACTACGTGTTTTCAATCACCGGCTTAACATCGGACAAGTGGAAGCAGGGCGACCAGCCGAACACCGATTACAGGCTGGACCGCTCGGCAGGATTTCAGCAGGCCTGCAATCTGCTCCCTGTTCGCAAGGCGCCACCACAACCACGATATGCTTATGCCCACAACAACCAAGGGGTGTTCTACGAAAAGCAGGGCCAGTTCGAACGCGCCGTCGCGCATTATGACCGCGCCATTCAGATAAGATCGAAGTTCCCCAAGGCTTATTTCAACAGAGCGCTGGCTTACCGCAACCAGGGCAATCTCGACCAGGCGATTGCCGATTACACAATCGCGATCCGTCTCCAGCCCAACTATCCCGATGCCTACAACAATCGCGGTGTGGCGCATCACCACAAGAGGGCCTACGTGCGCGCCGTCGCCGATTACAGCAAAGCGTTCAGGCTGAACCCTAAACTGATCTCTGCATTACATAATCGCGCGGTCGCTCATCGTGCACTGGGGAAATTCAAAAAGGCACTTTTCGATCTCAATGCAGCGTTGAATCTGCAGCCGAATTACATCCAGGCTCTCGCCAATCGGGGGGTGACTTACGCCAGAATCGGTGAAAACGAAAAAGCCATTGCAGACTTTCGGCACGTTCTGAAAATCCACCCGAAGCACAAAGTGGCCGTTCGAGGTCTTAAACGGCTCGGAGCCGGCCCGTAACCCTCAACAACACTTCGTGCTCATAGAAAAGTCAGTGCTTGTAGCTCGGGTCCTGCTCGTCAAGGATTGCCTTCATCTGACTGAAATGGGCCTGCTTCATGTTGTCTGCATAATCTTCCCACTGGCTCGCGGTCTGTTCGGCAACATCATCGGACAGGACGCTCAGTTCCTGGCCTGTTGAATAGGCCAGCATCAGTGTCTTGCAGGCTTTCTCCAGGTAGTACATGTCATCGAAAGCTTCAGCGACCGAGTTGGACGCAATCAGCACACCGTGATTTCCCATCATCATGACCGAACGGTTGCCCAGCATGCTCGCGATCCGGTCACCTTCTTCTTTATTGTCGGCGATACCGCCAAATCCCATGTCGTATGAGACCCGGTTGTAGAAACGCGCCGTGTTCTGGTCGATGGGCAGGATTTCCGGGTTCTTCAGGCATGCCAGCGCGGTTGCATAAGGCATGTGGGTATGAAGCAGACAACGGGCATGGGGCAGGGCAGCGTGGATCTGGCCATGGATGCACCAGGCTGAGGGGTCCGGCGCATCGGGACGGTCCATGGTGGTCTCGTCCTCCACGTCCAACAGCAAAAGGTCGCTCGCCTTGATGCGCGAAAAATGCACCCAGCGCGGGTTTATGAGGAAGGTCTTTGCATCCTTCGAAACCGCCAGCGAAAAATGATTGGCGATGCCCTCATGCCAGTCATTCATTGCGGTTAGGCGAAAGGCTGCTGCAAGATCGACACGCAACTGCTGCTCTTCGAAATCCTGGTCCGACGTCACGTCACGCAATGCTTGTTGAGCCATGCTGATGTCTCCTCAGGTCTGGTCAAAATTGGTGTGTTTCCGTTTAGAGGCTAGAGACACGTTGCGGCAACAAAAATATATTCACCCGGCAGGCGTACCGGCGTCCTCTTCGCCACGCAATTCCTTCTTCGACAGCTTGCCGACCATGGTCTTCGGCAACTCGTCGCGAAATTCGAAATGATCGGGCATTTCGATCGGCGAAAGCTTCGGCTTGAGGAAAGCGAGCAGTTCCTCGGCGCTCGCCGTCATGCCCGGCTTGAGCTTGACGAATGCTTTCGGCGCTTCGCCGCGATATTCATCAGGCACGCCGATGACCGTTACCTCGTCGACCGCCGGGAATTCGTAGATAGCATCTTCAATGCGGCGCGGATAAACGTTGAACCCCGAGCAGATGATGATGTCCTTGATCCGGTCAACGAGGTAGATGAACCCGTCCTCGTCGAAATGCCCCACATCGCCGGTCCGGAAATATTTGCCGGTGAATGTCGATTTGGTGGCCTCTTCGTTGTTCCAGTAGCCCTTCATCACCTGGGGACCGAAGATACAGACCTCACCGTCCTCGCCCAAGGGCATCTCCCGGGTCGGGTCTTCTAGATCACGGATCGAAATGATGGTTTGCGGAACCGGTTGTCCGATCGAATTTTCCTTCACCAGCCCCCCGGGCGGATTTGTTGTGGCGACCGGTGATGTCTCGCTCAGACCGTAGCCCTCGACCAGTTGACAGGAAGCAAGGTTTTCAAACCCGGTCCTGATTTCAAGCGGCAGCGGCGCACCCCCCGATATGCAGTACCGCAGGGATTTGAGATCTTCCGATGTGACTTTCGGATGGTTCATCAGCGCGTTGAACAGCGTCGGCACACCGGGCAGGATGGTCGGGCGCGTGCGTCTGATAAGTTTGATGGCGTCTTCGAGATCGAACCGCGCCATCAACACCAGTTCAAAGCCCCGCGACAGGCCGTAATTCATAATCCCGGTCATGGCAAACACATGGAAGAACGGCAGCACGGCAAGCATCCGCTCTTTGCCGTCCACCGCATCCGGAAACCACAGCGTCACCTGGTGCACATTGGCCGTCAGATTGGCGTGCGTCAGCATCGCACCCTTCGGTGTGCCAGTCGTACCTCCGGTATACTGCAGCACCGCGACATCGTTCTCAGGATCGATCTTGGCGGCAGTGTAGTCCGAACCGCTGTCGAGGATGCTCTCATACTCAATCAGCGATGAAGCCACAGATGACGTTTCGGGCGAGGCAATATCGCCACGCTTCACGATCTTGAAGAGCAGCCCTTTAACAAAGGGCAGCATGTCGGCGAAAGGACAGATTATTGCCTGTTTCAGCGTTTCACCGGCAATCAGGGCTTCGACTTTGTCGAACAGGATTTTGAGATCAAGGCTGACCATGACCACGGTCTCGCTGTCCCGCACCTGATGTTCCAGTTCCTCGACGGTGTAGAGCGGATTGAAGTTGACAACCACACAGCCAAGTTTCAGGGCGGCATGGTAAAATGCGATGAAGAACGGACAGTTGGGAAGAAGCAGGCCGATCTTGTCGCCGCGTTTCAAGCCATTGGCCTGCAATCCGGCAGCGACGCGTTCGGTGAGATCGCCCATCTCGCCATAGCTCATCGCCTTGCCCAGAAACCGGGTGCACGGATTGTCGTGATACAGAGCAACTGCTGTATCGAACAGATCCGGCATCGAACGCACCGCAAGCTCAGCGTGCCAGTCAACGTTCTCCGGATAGCTCTTCAGCCACGGGTAAGTCTGGTCCTTGTTTCCGCCCACATGCACATTCCTTGTTCCGGCATCTGATCCCGATGCAGACATTTGGCCATCATGCGGCATGCGCCGTCAACTCTCGTGTCGCCGACATTTGTCCGGGAAAACGATCAATCTTCGATCCGTTTGGATGCCCGATCACTGCCACATTTGACTGCACACTATTACAGCGCCTACAACTCCTCCAAACTTTTGAGTCGAATTCATATTCAATGGGCAAACGCACCACCACTCGCACCGCGGCACGATTTATAGTTTTGGCCGTTGCCTGTGCATTTGTGACCCTGTCATTCGCGGCTGGGCCCGTCCGTGCGCAGACCACAGCCACCCAGGCTTTCATCCAGCAACTCCACCTTGCCCGGGCCGGCCGGCTTGACGCCCAGTTATTCGTCGCCAAGGCGTTCGCCGAAGGCGTCATTGTTGAAAAAAACATGCAGCAGGCAGTCGGTTGGTACACGCGAGCCGCAAAGAAGGGAAATTTTGAAGCTCAGTTTCAGGCAGCCAAAATTCTCCATGCGGGAGGGGACGGTGTCAAACGCCAGCCGCTGGCTGCAGTGAAACTTTACAAGGCGGCTGCAAAACGCGGTCATCCGGGCGCCCAAAACTGGCTCGGTTATGCCTATCAGCATGGCCATGGAGTGATCAAAGACTACACAATCGCTGCCGATTGGTACCAGAATTCAGCGGAGCAGGGACTGGCCGACGCACAGAACAACCTGGCCCTGCTGCACCTGGTCGGAAACGGTGTGAACCAGGATCATCCCAAAGCGGTTGAGCTTTTCCAGAAAGCCGTTGATCAGGGGCATGGCTTTGCCATGAACAATCTCGCCGGAATGTACGAAATCGGCTGGGGTGTGACCCGTGACGGCGAAAAGGCGAAAGAGCTTTATCGCTCAGCAGCGATCGCCGGAAACACCTCGGCCATCGAAAACCTCAAACGCCTGGGCGTCCCGCTTCCACCGGAAGCTCAGCAACAAATTCAACAAAAGAGCCGCGCCAGCCTCACACCAGCGCTTGGGACAGACGCTGAACCAAACGACACCAACGACGTACTCAACCGGGGAGACGTTGTTGCCGAGGTTCCCTCCCTGGAAGCGACAGACGAAGAATTCGAACAATGGCTCGCGGAACAGGACGACGGGCTTGATGACGATTTCAGCTCATCGACATCAAGCTCAAGCGACCCGTTTGATTTTGTTCGTAAAAACTGGAACAGGGTCAACCGTCAGCGCAACCGCCGCCGCAAAGGGCCATCCGAAACCCTGAGATAGGATTGCGATACCTGTCGCCGGCCACCCACTCCATCGCAATAGTTTCTTAACCTTCTTTCTCAACCGAACGTTTACCCGACAGCCCCCACAGTGCGCCGCAGGGAGACGTAGCGCGCACTGTGGCAAGTGCATCTGCTTGAGAAAGAAAACTTGTATGGTGGAATTTGTCGAACTTTCACGTGCAAACCAGAACATCAAGAACAACTGGTTTGGATGGATTGCGGCTTCCGTAATCGGCATCGCAGTAGTTGCGGGCCTTGGCGGATGCAGCAGTGACAAGTCGGCATTTACCGGCAAAGCAAGCCCAAGATATGAAGGCAGCGGTCCGGTTCCACGCGGCGGCGGCATCTACAAGATCGGCAATCCTTACAAAATAGCCGGCAAGACCTATTACCCAAAAGAAGACTCGACCTACGACAATGTAGGCACCGCCTCCTGGTACGGCGAAGATTTTCACAAACGCCGTACCGCCAATGGCGAATGGTATGACATGAACGCGCTCACAGCGGCACATCCCACTTTGCCGCTGCCGAGCTATGTTCGTGTCACCAACCTCAAGAACAAGAAGTCTCTCGTGGTTCGCGTGAACGACAGGGGGCCATATGCGCACGGACGCATCATTGACATGTCCAAGCGGTCAGCAGAGGTATTGGGCTTCCAGGGCCAGGGCCTGACCAAGGTGCGTGTGGAATATCTAGCAAAAGCACCGCTTGAATATTCCGACGCCGACATTACTGCCATGAACGACAAGTATGGCAATCGTGGAAAACCCAATGCGACCATCGCGCTGCAGAAAACCGAACACACAATCACACCAGTGGGTGCAAAACCTGAGGGATATTACGTACAAGCTGCATCATTCAGCGACCGCGATAACGCGCTCCGCCTCAGCCAGCGGCTGAAATCGATGGGCCGCGTGGCCGTCGATCCGTTGGCCGTGGGAGACCAGACCTACTATCGTGTCCGCATCGGCCCGATGCACGATGAAGCCACCGCTCACGAGATGCTGGATCAAGTCCAGTCATCGGGTCAGCGAGACGCGCATTTGGTATCGAACTAAGTTTCACGCCTTCCGCACGTTCACAATAAGGGCAGATTGTCCGCTAAGCTGTTGATTTTTCTTTCCAGCACAATAGGCTGATGCCGACGCCTTCGTTGCGGCGTCTTGCTGAGCTCGACCGGTTTCACGGCGAGGGATGTTCTTAAATCGCGTCACGCGAACTGGAAAGTTTCTATGCATATTTTGCCACTCGCTGCCTGGCGTTGCAAATATTCCACCTCCACAGGTTTGTCCCTGGTGGTGACAATGATTCTGGCAATCCTCTTTGCCGGCCCCACTTTTGCCCAGTCCAACACCAAGATCGATACCAAGGCCAAACACGTTATCCTGATGGATGCCGAGTCAGGCGCTGTCCTCTTCGAAAAAGCCGCGGACGAACTGACACCTCCCGCCAGCATGAGCAAGATCATGACCATGATCATGGTGTTTGAGGCGCTTAAGCGCGGCGAACTCACACTGGATGACGAATTCCACATCTCAGAAGACGCATGGCGGCGGGGCGGTGCAAGTTCCGGCGGCTCCACCATGTATGCGGAATTGAATTCTTCGGTGCGCCTCGAAGATCTCATCAAAGGTGTGATCATCCAGTCCGGCAATGACGCGTGCATTGCCATTGCCGAGGGGCTCGCAGGCTCCGAACAGGCTTTTTCAGATCTCATGACGCAGCGGGCAAGAGAACTGGGTCTTGAGCAGTCGGTTTTCATAAACTCAACCGGCCTGCCACATCCAGAACATCTGGTTACGGTTCGCGAACTGGCCATGCTGGCCCGCTACCAGATCACGGAGTTGAGCGAATATTATCACTATTACAGCCAGACAAAATTCGTCTGGAACAACATCTCCCAGAACAATCGCAATCCGCTGCTGTATCAAAACATCGGTGCCGACGGGCTGAAGACCGGGTATATCCGGGCCTCCGGCTACGGGCTGGTGGCATCGGCCGTGCGCAACAACAAGCGTCTCATCCTGGTGATGAATGGATTGAAGTCCACCAAAGAACGCTCATCGGAAGCGCGCAAGCTGATCGATTGGGGTTTTCGTTTCTTCAAGACCTACACTTTGTTCAAATACAAGGAGAAGATTGGCCGTGCCCGGATCTGGGGCGGAACACAAAGCTGGGTTGGTTTGCGCGCCAAGCGCGAAATTCGACTGATGCTCAGCCCGGTCGATCGCAAAAAGATACGCGCCGTCCTGGTCTATAAGGGCCCCGTTGCGGCGCCAATCAAACAAGGTGATGAACTCGGAAAAATACGGTTCATATCGGATGAAAACACAATTGCCGAAATTCCGCTCTTCGCCACCGAAGACGTCGGGGAAAGTACAATCATGAACCGCGCTATCGACACCTTGAAGTTTATGGTGCTGGGCGGTTGATCACTCAAACAGCCAGTTTACTGCGCTCAGCACTATGAGCCCCGGCAAATTCATCACCTTTGAAGGCGGGGAGGGCACCGGCAAGTCGACACAGGTGACAGCGTTGGCGGAACGACTGCAAGCATCGGGCCGGACAGTACTGCAGACGCGCGAACCCGGAGGAACTCCGCAAGCCGAGCAAATCCGAAACCTGCTGGTTTCCGGCGAGACCGACCGGTGGTCTCCGCAAGCTGAAGCCCTCCTCAATTATGCGGCAAGAGACAGCCATATACTCCACAGTATCCGCCCGGCTCTTGCCCGGGGCGACTGGGTCATTTCGGACCGCTACATGGACTCAACCAGGGCTTATCAGGGTCATGCCGGAGGTGTCAGCGCCGATCTCATCACCGAACTTGAGCACCAGATTGTCGGAAATGTGATGCCCGACCTCACCTTTGTCATGGATATTGCGCCCGAGGCAGGCCTGGCACGCGCTGCCGAGCGGATGACCGAAATCCCTGCGCAAGAATCTAAAGAAGACAGGTTCGAGGCCAAAGGCCTTGCCTTTCATACGAGCCTCCGCCAGGCATTCCTCGATATCGCACGCGACAATTCGGATCGCTGTGTCGTTGTCGATGCCTCGATCTCCATTGAACAAGTCTCTGAAATCGTCTGGCGCGAGGTTGTCAGCCGGCTTGCGCCCTGATATCCGCTGCTGCCATGGACGAGTTGCCGGAAAGTGACCGACTGTTGGAGTTTCCACACCCGCGTGAGCAATCCACGCTGGTGGGCCACGAAGACGCCGAACAGCGTTTGCTGCAAGCCTATCTGAGCGGCAAGATCCATCATGGGTGGATATTTGGCGGCACACGTGGCGTGGGAAAGGCGACACTGGCTTACAGGCTGGCGCGCTTTGTTCTAAAGCACCCTGACACCTCAACATCACAGGCGCAAAACAGCAAGAGCCTGTTCATCGACCCGGAAGATCCGGTTTTCAAACGGGTCGCCAGTGGTGGCCATTCAGATCTCTTCGCCGTTCGCAGGACCTACGACCACAAGTCCAAGCGTCTGCGCCGTGAAATCACCGCCGAAACGGTGCGCAAGACGACCCACTTCTATACCCGCACGGCAGGCGAGGGGGGGTGGCGGATTTGCATCATCGACACAGCCGACGACATGAACAAGACTGCCGCAAATGCCCTTCTCAAGATTCTCGAGGAGCCGCCACCGCGCGCATTGTTCCTGCTTCTCACCCATACGCCGGGAAAATTGCTGCCAACCCTGAAATCGCGGTGTGTCAGCTTGAGCTGCGCGGGTCTGGATGATAGACAACTCGCCACCGTCATCGAACAGAACCTTCCGGATGTACAGCTCCCGGACATCAACGAACTTTCGGCGCTGTCACGCGGCAGCCCGGGTCGCGCCCTGGCTCTGCTGCAGGGCAAGAGCTGGACCAATTT
>JAJFHM010000025.1 GCA_021775625.1 Hyphomicrobiales bacterium
CATTTGTCTGCGCAATCAGGTGATGAAAGCCTTCAAGCTTCCGTATGCGGCGAAACTCGCATTTGGGCGCAGTTTGCTGGATGAGCTTGAACTGCCTGACTATCCGGCACTTCGCTGAAGCCGGCCTTCGCCTAGAGCAACATTCGGGCACACTGAAGCATTTGACCCCATCAAATGCTTCAGTGTGCCCGAATGTTGCTCTATTACCTCGACACAGAGGTTATGACTCTTTGATAGGCTCGATCCACGGCACTTTTCTGCCAAAAAAAGGCAAACCTCAACTCGTCAAAACTTCTGTGTCGAGGAACTAGATCGCTTCACGTTCTAATGGAAACGTTGCATGGTAAAACGATCAAAGACCCATGAGCTGAATGGCGGCGGGGCCGAGAATGACGACGAAGATCACCGGCAGGAAGAACAGCACCATCGGAACCGTCAGCTTCGGCGGCAGGGCGGCGGCCATCTTTTCTGCTTCCGACATACGCATGTCGCGGTTTTCCTGCGCCAGAACACGCAAGGCCTGGCCGACGGGAGTGCCGTAGCGTTCGGCCTGGATAAGACTGGTCATGACCGCCTGGACCCCGTCCAGCCCGGTGCGTTTGGAAAGGTTGTCGTAGGCCAGCCGGCGTTCCGGCAAATAGGACAGTTCTGCGGTCGTGAGGCTCATTTCTTCTGCCAGAAACAATGACTGCGAGCCGATTTCCTCAGACACTTTGGTCATGGCGCCTTCAACCGACATTCCGGCTTCGACACAAATCAGGATCAGGTCGAGGGCGTCCGGCCAGGCGCGTTTCACCGATTGCTGGCGGCGCGAAATGATGTTCGAGACAAAGATGTTGGGAAGATAAAAGCCGACATATGCACTCAGCAGCACGATGCCGAGCCGGGTCAGCATCGGAAATCCGAAACCGTCCTGCACATAGAGATAGAGAAACACACCGCCCGCGGCAACGAACGGCAGCGTGGCGCGGAAGAACAGGAACGTCACAACATGCGCCGGCGCCCTGAGGCCCGCCATTTTCAAACGACCCCGGGTTTCCGCGGTTTCCAGAAGGCGGCTCAGGTTGAACTGCTTGACCAGCTGCTGCATGAAGCTCTTGGACGAAGAGCGCAACTTGGCCTGGTTCTTTTCCTTTTCCAGCATCTCGCGGTGACGCTGACGCAACACCTCGCGTTCGGTGGAAACGTATTTCAGCCTGGAGCGCAGCTTGTCGGAC
Organism: Hyphomicrobiales bacterium; assembly: GCA_021775625.1. Taxonomy (GTDB): domain Bacteria; phylum Pseudomonadota; class Alphaproteobacteria; order Rhizobiales; family JAJFHB01; genus JAJFHM01. The sequence goes on from JAJFHM010000025.1 coordinate 1,218, forward strand.
GACATAAACGGCATGGCCAGAGTAACGACGCTGGCGAATACGGATATTCCGATCAAAATCATGATCATCATCCGGGGTTCAAGAATGATCTGTATGACACCCATAGCGTCGACCGTACCCTTCAGGCTAATCCGTTAGAAGTCGAAGTTGATCATCTTTTTCATCACCAGGACGCCCATGAGCATCCAGGTTGCCGAACCAGCGAGCATCATGTGGCCCAGATCCGTGGTCCACAAAAGCGAGATGTAATCCGGACTGGTCATCCAGATCAGGATCATGATGGATGGCGGCAGAGCACCGATGATGGCGGCAGAACTTTTCGCCTCCTGCGACATCGACGTGATCTTGGCCTGCATCTTTTTGCGATCACGCAGCACCTTGGAGAGGTTCGATAAGGCTTCACCCAGGTTACCGCCCGTGCGTTGCTGGATGGCGACCACGATCGACATGAAATTCACTTCCGCCAGGGGCATGCGCTCATACATGCGCTCCAGTCCCTGATCGAGGGGAACACCCATTTTCTGCGCATCGATAATGGCCTGAAATTCAGGGCCCACCGGGTCTGGGCTTTCCTGCGCGATCACCTTCAAGGTGTCGTTGACCGGCAGGCCCGCCTTGATGCCGCGCACGATAACGTCGATCGCATTGGCAAACTCGTTGAGGAACTTCTTCTGGCGGCGCTTCTTGAGAAACTTGAGCAGCCAGCGCGGGATGCCCAGGGTAGCCGCAAACACGGCGCCGAGACTGATCTGCCAGGAGAAGCCTGTCATGAGAATGAGCAGGCCGCAAAAAGCGCCGCAGAGAACGCTCAAGGTCCAGAATACCTTCACTGAAATATCGAGCCCGGCCTGTGCCAGGCTCATTGACAAGGTGACCCGCTTTTTCTTCTTTTTCTGGTTCTCTTCAAGCTCCTGCAGGGTCTTCTGCATTTGCTTGCGGCGCTGGTCTTTTCCATGTGCTTCTACGGATGCCGCCATCCGATTGTTGCGGCCGGACTGACCACCGGCAACCCGGGCCATGCGTTTGTTGGCCTTTGCCTCACCGGACAGGAACGGATAAATCAGAACATAGGCAATCCCGCCGACGCTGAGCGCGGCCATGAATGCAACTGCTATAATTGTGAGGGTGTCGCCGAACTCCATGATCTACTCCGCTCAGCCGTCTTCGTTTCTGACTTCGGCCGCTTCAAGCGCCCTGGCCAGGTTCAGTTCTTCGTTGTAGTAGCGCGCGCGGTCCCAGAACTTCGGCCGGGCGATGCCGGTCGAGCGGTGCTGACCGATCACCTTGCCGTTGGCGTCTTCGCCGGTGATGTCATAGATGAAAAGGTCCTGCGTGGTGATGACGTCGCCCTCTGCGCCGATGATCTCGGTAATGTGGGTGATGCGGCGCGAACCGTCACGCAAACGCGCGGCCTGCACAACAACATCGACCGCGCCGATAATCATTTCCTTGATGGTCTTTGACGGCAACGAGAAGCCGCCCATGGTGATCATGCTTTCGAGACGGCTGAGAGCCTCGCGCGGGCTGTTGGCGTGCAACGTGCCCATCGAGCCATCGTGACCGGTGTTCATCGCCTGCAGCAGATCGAAAGCTTCCGGTCCACGCACTTCGCCCACGACGATCCGCTCGGGGCGCATACGCAGGCAGTTTTTCACCAGGTCGCGCATGGTGATCTCGCCTTCACCTTCCAGGTTGGGCGGACGGGTTTCGAGGCGGACCACATGCGGTTGCTGCAATTGCAGTTCCGCGGAGTCTTCGCAGGTGATGACACGTTCGTCTTCTTCAATGAAGCCGGTGAGACAGTTGAGAAGCGTTGTCTTACCCGAACCGGTGCCTCCCGAGATCAAGACGTTGCAACGGCACTTGCCGATGATGCCAAGGATTGCAGCACCCTCAGGCGTGATCGATTCAAACCCGACCAGGCTGTCCATCGTAAGCTTGTCTTTCTTAAACTTACGAATAGTCAATGCGGGCCCGTCGATCGAAAGCGGCGCCACAATGACGTTGACGCGGGACCCGTCGGGCAGGCGGGCGTCACATATGGGGCTGGACTCGTCAACCCGGCGGCCAACCTGCGACACGATCCGCTGGCAGATGTTTAAAAGCTGGTTGTTGTCGCGGAAACGGACCGCAGTGTCCTGAACCTTGCCGTCGACCTCGATATAGGTCGTGTCGGCGCCGTTGACCATGATATCGGCGATGTCGTCGCGCGCCAGCAGCGGTTCCAGAGGGCCGTATCCGAGTACGTCGTTGCAGATATCCTCGAGCAGGTCTTCCTGCTCGGCGATGCTCATCACGACATCCTTGATGGCGATGATTTCACTGACGATATCGCGAATTTCGTCGCGCGCGCTGTCACGGTCCAGCTGCGCCAGCTGGGTCAGGTCAATGGCATCGATCAGGGCATTAAAGATCGTCGACTTGATGTCGTAATATTCTTCCGAGCGGCGTGGATCACCGCCGCCACCGGTGGACTTCTTCCGCTCCGGCATGACAGAAGCTTGTTGCTCTGGTGCCGCCGCTGCAACCGGTGCGACCGCAGCCATCGGCGGCAAATCGACACCCTCCATGGCGGCGGCCGGATGCGCAGCGGCATCTGCTGCAACCACATCAGGAGCCGGCGGTGCCGGCGGCGGTGCTGCAGGTTGTGGTTGCGCCGGCTGAGCGTCGCTACGTTTGCCAAACATTACTCACGCTCTTTCGTGAAGGGGAGCTTTCCGAGGAATGGAGCAAGAATGGACTTCTTTTCAATCTTCGCTTCCTGTCGGCCGCACAGCATGGCGGATAGATACCGCAGGCCCTCGGCGGTCTTGGAGGTTTGTCCGACTTCTTCAATCATCTGACCATTGTTGGCGGCGGTGCCGAACAGTTGCGGGTCATACGGAATGATGAGCGTCGGATCCAGATCGAGCGCCTTGGCAAAATCGTTCGGCGAGATTTCCGGCCGTTTCGGAACCCCGACCTGATTGAGGATCAGCCGCGGCTCAAAGTCGTTCGTGCGCGATGCTTTCGCCGTATCGACCAGGTTCTTGGCATTGCGCAAACTGGCGAGTTCGGGAACCGCCGTAATGACGATTTCATCAGCACCGAGCAGCACTTTCTTGGCCCAAGGGGTCCAAACATGCGGCAAATCGATGACCACTGTCGGTATATTGTGGCGGACGACTTCGATGATCGAATCCAGCGCTTCTGCGTCGAAATCATAATCGCGATCAATAGCGCCGGGAGCCGCAAACAGGCTCAGCCGTTCAGTGCATTTGGTCAGCAATCTCTCGAGCAGAACCTCGTCCATGCGCTCCGGCGAACTCAAGGCTTCCGCGATGCCCTGTGGCGGGTCCTGATTGAAATTGAGGCCTGCGGTCCCGAACGGCAGATCGAGATCGACAATGACAACGCTTTCATCCTGATGCTCCGACACCGCCCAGCCGACATTATGGGCAATCGTGCTTGACCCGGAACCGCCGCGCGCACCGACAAATGTGATCACCCGGCCAACCGGAGCCGCCTCGGGGTCGTTGTAGAGATTGCAGACGCTTTCAATGATTTGAAGCTGACTGATCGGCGCCACGATGTACTCACTGACACCTTCACGCATCAGCTCGCGGTACAAGATGACGTCGTTGAGATGGCCAATGACAATCACCTTGGTGCCGGGATCGCAGGTTTGCGCCAGCGCGCCCAGCTCCGCCAGGACGGCCTCACGCGGACTGTTCGATTCAACAACCAGGAGATTGGGCGTCGGGGCGCTGGAAAAGTACTGGGCCGCGGCAACAATGCCGCCCAGTTGAACGGTGGTTTGGGCCCGCGACAAGCGACGGTCTTTCGACGCGGAATCGATGATTGCGGCGCTCTCCTGGGTCTGGCAGAAGGCCTGGATCGAGATCCTGGGCACCGACCCGATGACGGCGGTCGTGTAGGCCGACGGCTGGTCGGGCACCGGCTCGTTCAAGTCCGGCATCTGAAGCGCTGGATCACTCATTCTGCTACCTCACTCACTGTGTTTTCGGTCGCTGCAGACGTGTCGGCTTCGGTGCCGGTGCCTACCCGGTAGTTCTCAATCACCACATCACGGCGGCCGGCATGTTTCGGCGTCATGGTGCGCGGGGTCACGAGATCGTTCGGATTGGCGACCATCGCAGCGATATTGTGCTGCTGGGCGCAACCAAGATTGGGATAGGGGGTGTTCTGGTAGGTCGCAGCAAGGTTCTCCGACCAGTTTCCGCAGTCCGGCCCGATCGCGACAGAGCCCTCAAAGGACAGGGTGATCGGCGCTGTGGTGCCGGCCGACCCTTGCGGGTAGTTGGCATAAATCACCGCACCGGAATTGACACCCGAACTCTTGATCATGCGCTGAACTTCAGACATGGCGACCGCCATGGAAGTCGCGTAACGGGCGCGCCGCGGCGTGATAATCACCAGATGACCGGCGCCGGATGAACTGTACTGCGCCAGAAAATTCTGAACATCGCCCCGAACGTCCGCAGGCAGGCGCGACATGCGCTTGTGCACTGGAATTTCCATGCTGACCGAGGTCTCGGTCACGGCGATCGGAAATCTCTCGCTCGCGTTGGTCGGCGCAAAAGATGCCGCGGGAGCCTCAAAGTTCGTGTCGGTCTGGCACCCTGCAAGTGCGAAAGCGACCCCGGCGACGATAACCATCGCAGCCGGCCTGAGGTGTGTTCTGGTTTTAATGTTACTCATCAACTTTCCTCGCCTGAAGCTCATTCGACCATGAACCCGACATCTCCGTGATAGGTGCCTTTCGGCCCCGGTGCGCCATTGACGCCATAGACCTTGTTGAGCCAGCCGAACAAATATGCCTGGTGATCGGTGGCTATGTTCAAGCGGTGATCGGGGGTCACAAGCTTGTCGCGGGCAACCGGCTGTACGATGTAGGGGGTAATGATGATCGCCAGTTCGGTTTCTTCGTTCTGGAAATCACGCGACCGGAACAAGGTCCCCAGTATCGGGACATCCTTGATGCCCGGCACGCCGTTCAATTGCTGCTTGTGTTCGTCCTGGATCAGCCCGGCCATCACCAGTGAGCCGCCGCTTGGCAGTTCGACGGTGGTGTTCGCGCGGCGGACCCGCAGGCCTGGAATGGTGAGAGTGGCGGTGGTCGCTGACGTTCCCAATGAGAAGCCATCGGTGGTCAGTTCCGACACTTCGGTCGAGACCTTGAGATTGATCCGGCCTTCCGACAGGACAATCGGGGTGAACCCCAGTCCGACACCAAACGGTTTGAATTCGATTGTGATGCCATTGTCGTCAGAGGCAACGGGGATCGGGAATTCGCCGCCGGCGAGGAAATTCGCGGTCTCGCCGGACACAGCGGTCAATGTCGGTTCCGCCAGCGTGCGCAGCAGTCCATCGCGTTCCATCGCCCGGATAATACCGCCAACCGTGGTGCCGCCGCTGGTGTGCTGGGCTGCCAGGTTGGTGTTGCTCAAGACGCCATTCGCCAGGGTGAACGGATTTACGGTGGCGAAGCTGAGGGCAGTCGCACCGACGCTGAAGGCTGCGTTCAGATCAACGCCCAATTGCTTCAGAACCGTGCGCTGCATTTCAACCACGGTCACTTTCAACATGACCTGGTCTTTGCCCGCGATGCTGAGCGCGTTGATAACCCGCAGCACGCCGTCATGATCGGAGTTGGTGGGCCCGTCGATCGGGGCGACAAAGCGGGCCGCGATATCGACCGCCATGCGTGACTGCTGGGCACTGCGCACGGTGCCGGTCAGGATCACATTGTCATTCATCGCCTCGACGTCGATGTCTGCACCGGGAATCAGCCGCCGCAATGTCTGCTTGAGTATGGTCGTGTCGCGCTCCACGGCCACGTCGAGGCTCAATATCTGGCGGCCATCGGCGTCAAAGAAGAACACGTTTGTCTGACCGACCTCGAGCCCCATCAGGTAGATTGTGCGCGCCGTGCGCACAACCGCGTCAAGCTTCTTGGGCCCGGACACCAGCACATCACGCGCCGGCACCGGCAGGCGCACGATCATCGACTTGTTCAACCCGATCTTGACGATCCGGGAGGTTTCGTCCTCTTCGATATTGATGATGTCCGCAGCATTCGCCGGAGCAATCAACTGGAGCTCACGATCAATCGCGGAGGGCAGAAACAGCGTCAGCACGATGCATGACAATGCCAGAGCGCAACCACGGATCGCGTCGGCTTTGTTGTACATATTTAGAACAGCGCGCAGCATTGGCCGGGTCCTTATCGCCTGGAGTTCACGATGGTGGTAACGCCGTATCGCAGAAGCGTCACACCACCCATTTTGAGGCCGCCAGTCGACAGTGATCCCGTTGATTCCGGACCAATATCGCTGAGTGCCAGATTTGCATTTTCCTTGATGCTGCGCAGGGCCAGGGTGATGTCACCCATGGCTTCCGCCAGCGCCAGGATTTCACCCTGTTCGGGCTTGAGTTCAACCGTTGCGGTTTTGCCGACGACGACCTGCTCACCCTTGCCGTTGTCGGAAAAGGTCTGGTCGATGGCCAGCACGCGAACGTTCTTGAGTACCGTTTCCGTGAAGTGTTCCTCACGCGCGGACGCACCGGAGCTGCGGATCCGGCGGGTCAACAGCACGTCGACCCGGTCGTTGGGCAGAATGAAGCCACCGGCCCCGGTCTCCACCGAAATCTTGACCGACACGGCACGCATGCCCTTCGGCAGGATCGCCGCCATGAAGCCGCCCTGATCCGGGCGAATTACCTTGCGGCTGATAATCGGCTCGCCCTGAACAAAAGGCGCACGGACCGTGGCTCCCTTGAACTCGGTCGTCGCGTCGGGGTTCGTCTTGTTGGTGATCAGGTTTTTGCTGAGTCCTGCCGAGGGCCACTCCTGCCAGGTCAGATGACCCGGTGACAGAAACGTCCCCAGGTTTATGTCCTTTGCGGCAACCAGGACTTTGACTGTTTCGACTTTCGGCGTTTCGGCGGCCACTTGCTGTTCACCGCCGGTCAGCTGGCTGACCAGAAATGCTGCACCAATCGCTGTCACCAACGCCAGACCGAGGATTGCTAGACGCGCTTTGTTCATAAACTCACACCCGATACACACAAACCAACAAGAACGGCAATTTGCCTTCGAGATGTATTTGAACCGGGAATGGTCAAATTAAAGTTAATGGGAGAGAGGGAGGTCGTCGAATTGATGTGAGCGTCTCGAATATTGGGCGCGTACGGCCGGACGGCGTCCGAAACGCCTCTCATCATGAGGAAGATTGGCGCGTTGACCGCAGCAGGTCAGCGCAAAATCAGGGGAACCAACGGCGTTGCCGGGTAGATCAACAGTCCGGCCATGCCCAGTGCGACGCCATAGGGTATGCCTTCCTTGGCATTGTGCAATCTGGCCAGCCATGTCTGGCGCCGAAGCCAGTCCGGCAACGGCACGCCCCGGCACAGAACAATGAGGAACGTCAGCCCGCCGCCGAGCAGCGATGCGTAGAAAGCGTATTCGAACAACGGCGTCCATCCCAGCCACAGCGCCGTGGCGGCAAAGAGCTTGGCATCGCCGCCGCCGATCCAGCCGAAGGCAAAAAATGCATATCCCACGACGAGCATGGCAAAACCGGCGGACATATGCAGCGCAATCTGACTCAACTCGGTTCCGCACCACAACGCAACAACCGGGAACGCCAGCGCCAGACCGGCGGTCAGGCGGTTCGAAATCGTCATCGAACGCAGATCAGAGACAGCCGCGACGATCATGGCCAGGGGAAAAAGCGAGAAAATGACAAGATCGAACACAACACCACCATTACGCAATTGCACGAAAACAAACCGATTTCGATTTCATTCAAGCATACCCGGGTAAATTCCGGGTAAACTGGGCCTGCATTTAGATCGCTTCGCCACGTAACGGATGCGCGGCAAAAAAAGAGGCTGCCGGACAAACCGGCAGCCTTTTCTTATTTCCCAGTCCGGGGCCTCGAGGGGGAGGCTCGCGAACTGGGAAAATAACGCCCGAATATTACTTCAGGTTCGTTGAGACCGTACCAAACATGGCGGTCAGATCAGTACCAACCGTGGAAACGGCGGTGACGATCGCAACGGCGATGCCGGCGGCAATCAGGCCATACTCAATAGCGGTTGCGCCAGATTCGTCTTTGGTGAACTGCAGAAGCTTCTTCATTGTGTTTCTCCTTGATACTCAGGTTTGACAGCACCAGTTCTCCCTGTCATCTAATTTGCCTGTGACAGTCTTGAACTGCAGCCAACCTACGTCGAACATGTTACTATCAAGTTAAAACCATGAAGTAGATTATATCAGTTGATTTTATACACTCGACGATACGGTTAATTAGAAGTTTAAACCGACTTTTAATTTCGAATAATCCTGTATTTCTACCTTTCTTCTAAGTTAATCATCAAATTAGAACATGAATATATGACAGAACCAAGCTTCCCGATGAGTGGAATTTGTATAGAGAGCACGCAATCGCGGCGCCAGCCCGGCCTCTCATCTTGGCGTGATTTCCCGCCTGCAACGTCCCGGTTGGAGACACATCCTGCCAGCCGCTTCCAGCATAACCGATAGTCATCTGCATGACTGAGCCGGATTTTCCTCACCTGCCCCGCAAATCAGGAACTTTCGGCGATGACCGTGAGGCCATGCACCGCCTGCCGGCGGGAAAGCGTAAGGGTTCCTTCACCATTTAGGGCGTTAATTGTCGAAATTGTTAGTTGGCGTATTGGTTGGGAAAGGGTCACTTCATGTCTGAAGGGTCTAAGAGAGTTACTGCTGTGAGTTTTGCGCAGATCGCAGTCCTTATAAGTCTGGCAGTCGCGCTGGTGGGCACGAGCCAGACGGCATCGGCCCAGAGCGGACTTCGGGTCGCCGTCGATGAAGCGCGGATCGTTCCGCTGGTAAAAGCGCCGGTGACGGTCATTGTCGGCAATCCGGCCATCGCCGACGTTTCGGTGCAGAACGGAAATCTTCTGGTGATTATGGGCAAGAACTACGGGACCACCAACGTCATTGCCCTTGACAGCGCCGGCGAGGAAATCGGCAACCTGTCTGTCAACGTTGCCACCGGCGGGCGCTTCGAAGTCTCCCTGCACAGAGGCTCCGCCAGGACCACACTCAACTGTGTGCCGATGTGCGAAGAAGAAATGAATGTCGGCGACTCGGTGGAGCAGTTTGACAAGATATTCAAGCAGACCACCGGCAAAATGGGACTATCCGACGGCTCCGCCGAGCCTGATGCAGCCAGCGAATAGCCCCTCCGCAGCGACACGTTGTATCGGCGCCCGGCCCGTGTTCGGGCGCCGCGCCCTAAGCGTCGAGGGGAATTGCATAAAGACTCTGTTAACAGTCTTCCATCACGCTTTCTAAATAGTTTTCCCGTTACAGTCCCATACACAAAAAATAGAAACGGTGCCGATCGAACCATGGCCCGTCACAACTATATACGGGAGGCATACACAGTGTCCCAGTCCTCGAAATCAAACACCCGCGCACCGCGCAGAATGCGCCTCGGCAGCCGCTTGTTCAATCGCTTCAGGCGCAACTCGGATGGTGTGACAGCGATCGAATTCGGCATCGTCGCAATGCCGTTTCTGGGCTTGCTGATCGCGATCTTCGAAACCACCCTCATCTTCTTTACCCAATCTGCGCTTGAGACCGGGGTTGCAAATGCCGGCCGCATGATCCGCACAGGCCAGGTGCAAACGCAGGGCGTTTCCGAAGCTGCCTTCAAGACCGCGGTCTGCAACAGCCTGGCAGGCTATCTCAGTTGCGAGGCCAGGCTGACGGTTGATGTGAGAAGCTTTTCGAGCTTTGCCAGCGTCAGCCTGCCGGCGGCACTCGACGGAGATGGTGAACTTGCCGGAGGCACGACGTTTGCCCCGGGCAACACGTCGGAAGTTGTGGTTGTCCGCGCCTTTTATGTCTGGGACATGATCACTCCGGATCACATCACCGGGCTTTCAAACATGGCCAACGGCAGACGCCTGATCGCGGCAGCCTCGGCGTTTCGCAATGAACCCTTCTAAGGACGACGAGGCATTACGATGAACTCAACACTTCTCAGATGGCTCAAGTTGGACGAACACTCCCGGATACGCCGCCTGTTTCAGCGCGACAAACGCGGGGTTTCGGCAATCGAGTTCGCGTTTGTTTTTCCGGTCATGATCACAATGTACATGGGTGCCGTGGACATCTCGCAGGTGCTCACCGCTGACCGCAAGATCACCACACTTGCAAGCACGGCGGCCGATCTGGTGGCCCAGGCGGATACGCTCACCGCCGCCGATCTGGCGGATATTTACTCCGCTGCCGCGGAGATCGTGGCGCCGTTTCCGAGCGCCGATCTGACCATCATCGTCACCAGCATCGAGCTGGACAGCAACGATGACCCGGTGGTTGGCTGGAGCGATGCCTATAACGGATCACCGCGCTCGAGCCTGGGTGGGATCACCATCCCCGCAGGCATGATTGAAGCCGGCGGCAGCGTGATTCTGGCCGAGGTCACTTACCTTTACGACTCGGTTCTCACCGCATTCGTGGGCCAGAATTTCGAGCTTGACGATGCCTTCTTCCTCAGGCCCCGCCAGACGTCCGTGGTCGAGTTCCAGGGCTGACGGGCCTCCAAAAAAATGCGCTTATCCGAACCCGCCCTCCGGCGGGTTCGTCCGTTCTGAAGCTTTCCCTCTCCCGCCAAATGTGGGAATGTCCGGCATCATCGCCGGGACAAGAGATGCTCTCCCCCGCCCGTCATACAGGTCGTACCAAAGGAACTGACTATTGACCCATTTCACCGGGATGATTTTGCCCTGCGGCAAGGCGCGTGCTGCTCCGCGGTACCGGTACCGCAAGCAGTGCGCAACGCTGTTGGAGGACAAAAGCAACCCGGCCTCCGGTGGGCCATTCCGGCCCGTAGCCTGGCGTTGCAGGACTTGTCCGATGCCCCGCATCGCACCGCGCCCCGCGCCTTGGCGAGCACGCCGGACCGGCCCATGAAATGAAACAATAGTCAGTTCCTTTGGTACAACCTGTGGAAAGACCGATCCGTGGCAGCTGACGCGTCAGGAGGCTCGCAGCACGACGACCATCAGTTTCGCGCCTGGGCGGTGTGGGGCCTGGCCGCGTTCGGCTTCAGCTTCGCATTCTTCACCCGGGTTTCGCCGAGCGTCATGGGTGAAGAGCTGATGCGCGAGTTCGCGGTTGGCGCAGCCGTTCTCGGCAACCTGTCGGCGATCTACTTCTACATCTACGCCTGCTCACAGATCCCCATCGGCATTTTGATGGACCGGTGGGGACCGCGTTCGATGATCACAGTATCCCTGCTGATCGCTGCCGCGGGCAGTGCCGTGTTTTCGTTTTCGTACGATCTCACCTTTGCCTATCTCGGGCGGTTTCTGATTGGCGCCGGATCGGCCTGCGCCTTCGTTGGCGCATTGATCCTTGCAGGGCGATGGTTCGCGCCGAAACGATTTGCGCTGATGTCGGGCCTCACCATGCTGGCCGGGATGGCAGGCGGACTGGTCGGTCAGGCCCCCCTCGCCCTGCTGGTTGACGCGTTTGGGTGGCGTCACTCGATGCTTGTGGGCGCCGGCTTCGCCTTTGTACTGGCGCTTGCGGTTTGGCTGGTGGTGCGCGATCACCCGCCGCAATCCGCCATGCGGAAACAACATGCACCCTCCACGTGGCAGGGAGGGTTGTCGACACTGGCCAGCTTCCGGCTGTGGGGCGTGCTCGCCGTCGGTGCTTCATTCTCCGGCCCGATGCTGGCCTTCGGCGCCCTGTGGGGCGTGCCCTACATGACGGTGAAGTTCGGCCTCGACCGGCCCGACGCTGCATTATACGTATCGTTCAACCTGCTCGGGTGGGCCGTTGGCGCGCCCCTGTCAGGATGGCTGTCGGATCATTTTGGCCGCCGCAAGCTGCCGCTTCTCATGGCCGGCCTGCTCAATGTTTCCTGCATGAGCGCGTTGTTCTACCTGCCTGGAATATCCCTGCAGGTTTCCGGCATTTTGATTTTTGCCGTCGGCGCACTAAGCGCCACAATGGTGCTCACCTATGCGCTGGCGCGCGAGATCACCAGGCCTTCCAGCCATGGCGCGGTCACCGGGTTCATTAACATGGGCAACGTTGGGGCTGGCGCCATCCTGCAGCCGATCGTCGGCATCGTGCTCGATGCGCAGTGGGATGGCTCTGTGATCAACGGTGTGCGGCACTACACGTTTGACGCCTACAACACCGCATTCCTGTGGCTGATCGGACCGGCCCTTGCGGGACTGGTGTTCATTCTTCTTTTGCCTGAGACCCACTGCCGCCAGCAGGTGGAGTAGCGGTCAAGCTTGCCGGACTGACAGGATCTCAATCGGAACCACGCTCCCCGATTTCATGGCATTTCCGGAATTGGCCATTGCCGCGGGTGCAATGTCGCCGTGGATCAGCTGCACGGCGCGGTGCGGCGGCTTTTCGCCGCGCTCCACCATGGCGCGGGAGCGGGCCCCGAATGCCAGCCCTTCAGCGGCGGTATCGCGCATATTGCGGATCTCGAAACCGGCCGCCGCCAACCCTTCCCGGGTCGCCTCAGGCGTCGACAGATGGCTGGTTTCAGCACTCCTGGCCCAGGGTGTCGGAAACTCAACCTGCCCGCCGGATCCTTGCGCAACCTCCGACAGCATGAGCCAGGCGCCGGGCTTCAGCACACGGTGAAGTTCGGCATAGAACGCGGCCTTGTCGGCAATGTTCATGGAAACATTCATCGAATATGCGCCGTCGAAACTGGCGTCGCGAAACGGCATGGAGAGCGCGTTGCCGTGCTCGATGGTCACCTTGTCCTGCAGCCCCAGCAAGCGCGTCAGATGGTGTGCGACATCGCAGAATTCGTGGGTCAGATCGATTCCGGTGACGTGACAGCCGAAGCGGTCGGCCATGTAGCGCGCCGGCCCGCCGATGCCGCTGCCCACGTCAAGCACATGATCTTCGGGCGCAATGTCCAGCATCGCTGCAAGTTCGTCGGTCGCTTCCAGGCCGCGTCCGTGAAAATGGTCGTAGGGCGCCAGTTCTTGCAGGGAGGGGTGATCCGGGTCAACACCGTCTTCGCGCAGGCGCTGGTTGAGGGCATCGAGAAGCCCACCGCTGGAGTAATGCTCGGCGACACGGTCATCTTCTGCCATCTTTGGTCTCCTTGTCGGGCTGCTCTAGAAATGTCTATTCCGAATACGGTGTGGTCGGCAATTGCGCCTTCAGCCAGCCGGGCCCGTCGCGCGACCCCAACATGCCTTCAGACACATCAATGATGTTGCTGTAACCGAGTTGCCGAAGCTGACCGGACATCTTCTTCGACCGCCCGCCACGGGCGCAGATCAATGCTACCGGTCTTGTCTTGTCGCCGCCGGTCAATGCCTGCAACTGCGTGATGAATCCCGGACGGTGCATGCTGATCGCCCGGGCGCCTTCACCGATACCGGTGTCTTGCCATTCGCCGGGGGTGCGCACGTCAACCAGCAGGATCTCAGCGGCCAGCGCCTTGCGGTGGGCATCCTGCACACTCATCTTCCGGAGCTCGGCGGCATATGGCGGAAGGCTGCCCAACAGGGCGAACACGATGAAGAGCGGCGCAAATATCCGCAACACATATGGCATGTTCAGTTTCCCTCCGTTCAGGCCCATGTCGTCGTCCTCAGGGCATGAAGCGCTCGTACCAGAGCATCATCCTTTCACATGGGATCGGTTTGACTGCAAATCACCTGCAATTTGATATAGAATGCGCGCATGCACAAGTTGACCGGCCTGGCTTTTTATTTGCTTGCCGTCGTGATCTTTGCCCCCCAAAGCCATGGCGGCGAGTGGCACGTGGCCGGGTTTTCATTTTCCGACGAACTGGGCGGCTTCGACATTGTCTCAGTGCGCGGCTCGGGCACGGATGCGGACCCGATCGTCGTGGTGCAACGACAGCATATCGCAGATCCGGTCACGATGGTGATCCGGCCGCTGGAAAAGCCCTATCCCAACGGCGAAATGAAACGCCAGGCCTTCGTGAATTTTTCTCTCGTTGTGGCCGTCACCAATGGCAGCAACCGCAACTGGGCCGGAATGGATCTGGAGCTGCAGGAAATCCGGGGCAAGCCCAGCATCTATCATGACGGCCTGTCATTCGACCAGCTGAAGTCCTTCAAGCAGAAGGTTTTCCGCTCCGACAAGTTTGCCAGCTTCTCCGATCTGATCGAGCCTTATGACCGGATCCGCTTCGAAGACGGCCATGTGGTTCCCGCCGACACGGTCCGCCTTAAGGTCTATATCACCGACGTTACGCCCACGAATGTGTTCTATCTGGTGCAGGATCCGCAGATCCTGATGGCGCAGGCGCCACAGGATGTTCCGACCCGGTTCGCACGGGCAAAAGACTAAGCTTCTCCATGCATGCGCCTGCGGCGTTCCCTGATCCGCACGGTCGCTTCCGCCGAACCGTCATGGTAGGTGCCGAACCAGACGTCCAGCGGGAACTCACGGTTGCCGTAGTTGCACTCGAAATAACGGTGGTGCAGCTGGTGATAGAAATCACCGAGCGCGAGGCGGTTCTCGTCCTTGGCGACCACCCCCTCATAGCCGGCATGCGATGTCGCCGCCCCCAGCGCCAGCCAGTGCATGTGGAACAGGAAATGGATGGGATGGGATGCGACGACCCAGTGGATGAGGCCGGCGGTCATATAGATGATATGCTCGATTGGGTGCATGGACAGGCCGGACCACGGCCCCACATTCACATTGCGATGATGCAGTGAATGCGCCAGCCGGTAGAGCGGCGGCCAGTGCAGCCAGCGGTGCGCCCAGTAAAAATGAAACGCGGAAAAGACCGGGATCAACACGAACTGCAACACGAACCATACGGGATTTTCGCTCAGCGAGAGGCCGGGAATGTAACCGTTGGCATAGGCCCACATGTAGAGCGCTTCATAAGCGGTCCACACTGTGACACCGCTCGCAAGCGACCAGAACATATTGTCCCAGACCTGGGAGCGGAAAGAGTAGGTACGGTTGTTCACGGCCTGATCGCGGTGATCGTATTTGCGGATCTTGCCCTGCTTCTTGTAGGCGTAGAAGTAGAGGTGCAGGCCACCGGCCACGGCGATCATGAGGGCGAGATTGCGCCCGTACATGATGGCAATCCAGCTGAATTCAAACTGGCGGCACCAATCCAGCGAGGGCTGGAGATAGAACCAGGTGAGCGTCGAAGTGCCAAGGAGGAGCAGATAAACGGACAGGTCAAGCCAGGCCTTGGCGAGCCATCGCGCCATTTTGACCGGATTGGGTGGCCATACGAAAAACGGCGACACTTCGACCGGGCCATCGGGGCGCCAGTTCCACTCCGGGCGCTTGGCCGAGAGCTTGGACGTGGTGGCGGGCACTTCGGTATCCGTGACGGTCATGACCTTCTCCCGTCTTGCACTTTCGAAAGTGTTATCGAAACCGGGCCTCAAGCTCCAAGTGAATAATTTTCACTGAATGCCGCCAGAGATCGCTGCTGTATCAGTTTAAGCCCGCGCCTTTGGCCTGGAGTTTGGCGTACTTGACGCGGAGATCTTCTGCTTCATCGAACTTGGGCTGCAGCTTCGGGCGATTCTCGACGAGCTTGAAACATGCCCGCACCGCCGGCAGCTCGGACAAAAGATTGCCGCTTTCCATATACATCGCCCAATAGGCCATGGTCACATCCACCAGGCTGAAGCGCTCGCCGAGATGATAGGGGCCGTCCGCTGCAAGACGACGCTCAATGATCGACAGGCGCTCCAGCGCCTGTTCCATCGAGCGTTGTTTCATACTCGGCGTATCCTCCTCGCGCAGAACGAAGCGATGCGGATAAAAATAGCGCTTCATTATCGGCTCGACATCGCCGGTGAGATAGAACAGTCCACTCAGGAACGCGCCGCGATCAGGATCGTCAATCGCCGGTGCGAGATGCGTAATCCCGTGGCGCTCGGCGAGATAAAGATTGATTGCCGGGGTTTCATAAAGCGTCTCACCCTCCGGGGTGATCAGCGCCGGCACCCATCCCGCCGGATTGACGGATCTGTATTCCGGCGTGCGGTGTTCATTCTTGAGAATGTCCACCTCGCGCAGATCGTAGGCAAGATCGCTCTCGAGCAACACCATTTCCGTGATCAGGGCGCGGGTGAACGCACCGCCATAGAGTATGTACATGAGAATGCTACCTTGCCTTTTTTCACGCCCGCCCGGGGCCATGCATCATCCAGACCCGCTCACGCATGGGCGCCTTGAGCTCCGGCGCTGGACCAGATGAGCGGAAATTCCGGCACGTCCCTGAACGCCTGTCCAGGCAGCACTCCCGCCGGGATCTTGGGGAATTCCGACGGCGGGTTGCGCACCGCGTAGCGCGTATCGTCGCCGAGCCAGCGGTGCGCCACAGCGCGGCGGCGCTGTGCGGTCCGCGGATTGCTTTGACCCTGATGCACCACCAGAGCGTGAAAAAACAGCACATCGCCCGGTTGCATATCGAAGGTGCGGATTTCATAGTCGTCGCGATTGTTCTCGATATCCGGACAGCGTTCGAAGTCCTCGCCCGCGTAGCGTGAACCATCCTTCATGCTGTCGAACGGTGCGAACCAGCGCCCCCATTTGTGTGAGCCCGGAACAAACTCGAACCCGTTGTCGGAGCTCACCGGATCGAGAGGGATCCAGTTTGAGCACAACTTGGTGCCGTCCACCGCAAAGTAGGGTTGATCCTGATGCCAGTGCGTCTTGCCCTCGGTGCCCGGTTCCTTGACGAACAGGTGATCAAAGAACAGGTTCACGTGGACGGACGCCATGAGCCTGGCGGATATTTCCGCACACGGGCCGTTGAAGGCAAAATCCTTCATTTCGGGAATATGAGTCCACAGATCGAAATCATTGAAGAAATATCCCGGATCGCCCGGACTGGTGTAGACCTCGACATTCTCGCCGGGCCGCGCCAGGTCGCGTTCCACCCCGGTGCGCAGGGTTTCCATCCATTCGGGGGCGATGACGCCGCGCAGGCAAACCAGCCCGTCCCGGTTAAACGTTTCGATGTGCTCTTCGGTGATATTGCAGACCGCGTTCGGCATGACCGCTGCCCTCCCTCATTCCTCGCTTGCTCCCGGCCGACCATGTTCACTATGAACCGACGACCCTCCAGGGCCAAGGGGGCCCATTTCGGAAGGATAATCCCCTCAGGCCGCATCCCGCTTCAGCGGCTGCGACATGCAGTGAATGCCGCCGCCGGCGCGCAGGAACATGGAGGCGTCGGGATCATAAACCTCAAAGCCCATGGCCCGGAGCTTGCCGTTGAGGTCCTTTGAGGACGCCGGGGACAAGACCCGGTCCTTGCCCAGCGACATCACGTTGCAGCCGAGCTCCATGGTGTCGCGGAAGCTGACGGATACGATTTCGATTTGCTTGGACTTCAGCCAGTCGACCACGTGCGGCGGTGTGGTGTCGAGGCAGACGGCGGCGCATTTTTCCGCCAGCATGCAGACCATCAGGTCGATATGCACGTAGAAGGGATCAATGGCGGCGTAGAGAATTTCCCAGCCTTCCTTGTCGAACCAGCCGCCGATTTCACGCGCCGCCACTTCTTCGCAGCGGAAGCCGGTGTAGCCGATGAGGACGCACCCGGGCTGGATCATGTTAAAATCGCCGCCTTCGAAGTTGCCGGCGGTGACCATGTCGTAGATCGGAATGCCGTTGGCGAGGTAGAACCTGAGACACGAAGCATATTCGCCGCGGCGGCGCGGGTTGGCCAGCTGGCAGATCACCGCGCCATAGGGCGTCATGAAGCTCGAATCGCGGGCATAGACCTGATAGTTGGTCAATTCGTTCTGCGGCAGGAAATGGCAGGTCACGCCGGCGCTCTCATAAGCATCCACGATTTCGCGGTGCTGGCGCACGGCAAGCTGTTTGTCGAATTTGAGCTCATGCCGCAAGGTGTCGCGGACGATGGAACTGTAGGCCGCGTTGTCTTCGCGCCAGGCGAAGGTTTCCGCCGGTCCGATCAACACATCGCGCAGCACGCCATATTCCGCGTTCGATCCCCAGTCGGACAATTCCGGCGTGCCGCCGTCAGGATTGCGCGCCTGCAAAGGCGTTGCGCCGTTCGCCGAGCCGTTCTGAGCCATTCCAGTTTCTCCAGTGAAGTTAGACGCTAGATCCGAGCAGTGAGACTAGGTCATGGCATCATAAATAGCACCCATTGTGTTTGCCTGCAGGCGGGCCCTCCCAGCCAAACACAATGAGTGCTATTTATGATGCCATGACCGAACTTTTCGATTTTATTTGAAATCGGCTCTTGGCCACTTACATGACAAAAATGCCACAGCTGAAAATTATCCGACACCCGAAGGCTCCGTAGCCTTGCCAAATCGTAGTCCAGCGGCTAGCCATACCGAATAATAAGAAGTCGGTAGCAACCACTCTGTTCATCGGGGGTTTTGAGTTTTTATGACAACGAGTTCGCGTATTGAAGGCGCCTCCGTAGCGGGCGCAGGTATCGACGACAGCCAGAAGTCAAATATCCTCCTGCGGGCTGTCATATTCATTTCCATCCATTTGGCCATTGTCGGCGCCGGCATCCTGCTTTCACAGGGCTGAACGCCGCCCGGGGTTCACCTTGACCGCTTGCGGTTGGTCGAGACAGACCAGTCCGATAGAAACGCACAGAGCGATCACTGCGCCCCAAACCGCGACGCCATGGCTCTCGGAAAACAGAAGCACGCCCCAACCGATACCGGCGAACAGCGAGACAAATGTCCCGAATGAGACGAACACTCCGCCGGTGGTTCTGATCAAGTAGAAATAGACCAGGCTCTCGATCACGCCTGCAAGCACGAACACGGCAACCGCCACCTCGGCGCTGGACACCGAGAAGCTTAACGATACCGGGTCTCCAAAAACCAGGAACACCGGCAGCACCAAAATCGCGGCTATCCAGGTCTCCCCGGCCACCGCCTGCAACGCCGTCATCCCGGCTGGCCAGCGCGCGGCGATGTAGATCGATTCGACTCCGTAACAAAACGGAACAATCAACGCTATTACCAACCAGTAGGCCGCCCCATATCCGGGCAGACGCAGCTCGGGCGCAAGCACCAAAACGACGGCCAGGGCGCCAAAGGCAACGGCCAGAATGCGCTTGATCGCGACCCGCTCGGTTTTGAAGATCAGCGCAACCGATATGGTGAGCATTGGCGTCAGAGAGGCAATCAGTGTCAAAACGCCTGCCGGAATGTGCGGCGCCGCGTGTAATGCGGCGAGCAACGGCGCGATGTACCCCAGGACTGCGGTGACACCGAGAAAGACCAGGCGCCCTCGGTTGAGCGTGAATGTTTCTCCACGGGCAACCAAAAGGCTGGCAAATACGGCCGAGAGGAGGACCAGTGCCAGCATCAATATGTTGAGTTCCGAATAGCCCGCCTGACCGGCGAGTTTCAGCATCGCAAACTGCAGCCCCCACAAGCCCCCCATGAGCAAAAGCAGCGCCAGCGCACTTGCCCGGCCGAGGCCGGGGTTCGACGGCCCGTTCATTTCTCAGCCGTCTGCACAGCCGACGTGAACCCGCGTCTGATTGCATCGGTCATGGCCGCCGCCGCGGAGTTCGCCGCAGCCACATTCCTGATCAGCACCAGGTTCGACGACGGAAGATGCGGCATCCCGTCCGCCGCGCCCAGGATCCGCATGGAAGGCTCAACGGTGCTGCGTGCGAGAACTCCAACGGCGAGACCCGCCTTCACAGCCGCCTTCACGCCCGAAACGCTCTCGCTCGAATAAGCAATGCGGTGGGCGATGCCTGCGTGCGTCAAGGCGTCTATCGCAACATCGCGCCACCAGCACGACCGGTCAAACAAGACGATGGGAAGCGGGTTCTTGCGGGTGGCATCGCGCGTCTTGCTCGCCACCCAAACCGTTTGCTCCTCCAGCAGCACCTCGCCGCCGGGACGTCGTTCGTCACTGGCATAGACCGCCAGGTCGAGCTGGCCGCGTTCGACGGCGTCCCGAAACCCGACACTGAAACCACAGGTGATGTTGACATCCACCAGCGGATGCCGTTGCGCGAAGTCCGCCAGTATGGTGGCCAGAAGGTCAGGCCCGTAATCGTCCGGGATGCCGACACTCACCAGGCCTTCAATGGGGTCGAGGATCAATTCCGCAACCGCACACTCAAGCATGACCAGGATGGACCTGGCGGTGGGCAGAAGCTTCTCGCCCGCCGGCGTCAAACCCATGCCCCTGGCCTCGCGTTCAAAAAGCCGCACGCCAAGCTCGGCCTCCAACCGCTTGACCTGTACACTGATCGCCGATTGCGTGCGGTGAAGGTCATCTGCCGCATGGGTGACATTTCCGCGCGCCGCGACGGCCACAAAAGTGCGCAGTGCGTCGCTGTCCAGCTGTGGCAACGAGCGTTCGTTTTTGTTCATACCAATCATATAAACAATTCATTTGTCTAATGTCTAGGCCGTTGCCATCTTGCGGGTATGACGGATTTCACCGACAAGACTGGGCAGTCATCCGCGGCGGACTGGCGCACCAGGCTGGCACGTCCGCTTCTCGCCGTGCTCTGTGCCGGCGTGGGCGCGCTCGCGCTCGTTCATCCGGACACCGCGACCGAAGCGGTCACCTTTGCCGTAGGCAATCTGGTGCTGGTGTCGCCGATGATCATACTGGGTATCGTGCTCACGGCCGGCATCACCGCCAGCGGTTCAATGGCATTGATCACCCGGTCGCTCAGAGGCCGGGAGCTGCGCATGATTATGGTGGCATCCAGCATTGGTGCAATCACCCCGGTCTGTGGCGTGACGGTGCTGCCACTGGTGGCGGGGCTTCTGGGTGCCGGCGTGCCGCTGGCGCCGATCATGGCATTCTGGCTGTCATCTCCGGTCACCGATCCGGGAATGCTGGCGGTCACGGCGGGCACGCTCGGACTGCCGTTTGCCATCGGCAAGACCCTGGCGGCTTTCGCGGCCGGGATCCTGGGCGGCGCGGTCACTCTTGCGCTTACACGGGCAGGCTACCTGGCGGCGCCGGGCCGCCCCGCAATGACGGCCTCCTTTGCGCAGCCGACCTGCAGCGACGCGAACCAAACGGTTGAGTGGGCATTCTGGCGATACCCCGCGCGATGGTCGAGCTTCCGGGCAACCGCCTATTCGACGGGCAAGCTGATGCTCATCTGGCTGACGGCCGCGTTCGTCGCAGAGTTCTTCCTGCACGATCTGTTGCCGCCGGACATGCTGAGCCGGTTCGTGGGAACGGAAAGTCGTTTTGCCATCCCCATTGCCGCCTTGATCGGCGCACCCGTCTATCTGGATGGATATGCCGCCCTGCCTCTGATCCGCGGCCTGCTGGACGGGGGAATGGCGCCCGGCGCGGCAATGGCGTTTCTGATCGCCGGCGGCATCATCAGCGCCTGGGCCGCCGTTCCGGTGTTCGCGCTGGTGCGGCTGCCGGTGTTTGGCCTCTATGTCGGTCTCGCGATCGCCGGTGCGATGATCGCGGGCTGGGGTTTCGCAGCCTTCGCTACATAGAGCGCGTCATGTTCACAGGCGCTCCGTTTGATGCCGGATCAATGCCGTTATTTCAGCCGGATGTGTCAGGGACGACATGTGCCCGGCGCCCGCAATCGAAGTCAGCTGTGCCTGGGGTATCGCGGCCGCAACGATTTCCGACAGTCGCGCGTGAACCGGATCGGTGTTTGCCCCCTTCACGACCAGAGCGGGGATCTTGAGCCCGCGCAGATCATTCAAGCCAAGACCTGAGGCGTCCGCTGCGGTCAATGCCGCGGTCACCACCGGTGCCAGCAGCAGGATCTTCTGCTTCGCAGCCGCCGGCATGCGGGACCAGAAACCCGGTGCGCCGTTGTAGTAGTCGAAATAGCCCTCGAAAGCCGCCTCCGGCGCACCGGCGCGGGTTCGGGCAATGAAGT
Source organism: Hyphomicrobiales bacterium (assembly GCA_021775625.1). Classification (GTDB taxonomy): domain Bacteria; phylum Pseudomonadota; class Alphaproteobacteria; order Rhizobiales; family JAJFHB01; genus JAJFHM01. The sequence goes on from JAJFHM010000025.1 coordinate 23,132, forward strand.
GCGTGTTCTCCGCCCTTACCTCTTCGTCGAGCAGCGTTTCTCCGCCTTCGGCGAGCATCGGATAAACCGCCGGCTCGATAAGGGTCAGGGATGCAAACAGCGCCGGACGCGCCAGCGCCATGGTGAGGGCGACCGCACCGCCATAGGAATGACCGACCAGGTGAACCGGGTGGTCTTCACCGCCAAGCAATGCCAGCGCCGCGTCGGCTTCATCGTCCAGCGTCATCGCCCTGCCGGCCCGGAACGGTTCGGTTTCGGCATAGCCGGAGGGATGAACCGCGATGCAGGTGTAATCGGCGGCGAGATCTTCCGTGACCTTCCGCCAGGCCGAACCGGAGCTGGCGCCGGGCGGGATCAACATCACCACCGGCCCACGCCCGGACTTCTCCGCAGAAATCTTCCTTCCCCGGTGGGTGAGCGTGACGGTCGGCATAGAGTACTCCTTGTGACAAGCATGTTGTCACCGGATCAACGCCGGTTTGTCCACCCGTTTCCTGCACGGCGGAACCGTCCTGCCCCTTGCGATGGCCTTTGATTCCGGCAAACATGCAGCCGCGTTCCGAAGCGGAAGGAGAGATCGCATGGCAATTGCCGCAGCACCTCTGTCAAACACGTTGAACGAAAGCCTGATCCTCGGCTTCTCCAACCTGCGCCAGGCGCGGACCGAGCGGCCCCTGGTGATCAGCCGCGGCCGCGGCATTTTCATAATCGACGAAGACGGCAAGGAATATCTCGAGGCCAGCTCGTCGTTTTACTGCGCTGCCCTTGGCTACAGCGATGAGCGCCTGATAGAGGCTGCAACGCGGCAGATGCGCCAGATGCCGTTTTACACGTCCGCCCAGCACCGCACCCTGCCGGTGGTCATGGAGCTGGCGGAAAAACTCGCGTCTATTGCGCCGGTCCCCGACGCCCATATCGCGTTTGGGACCACCGGCTCCGAAGCCATCGACTTTCTCATGAAGTTCATGCGCTACCGCAATGTGGAACGCGGCGAGCCCAAGCGTCGCAAGGTGATCAGCCGGTGGGGCGGCTATCATGGCGGCACCATGATGAGCGCTGCCCTGGGCGGTGCCAAGACCCTGCATGATGCCTTCGCATTGCCGATGGAGGACCATCTGTTTGTCAGCCAGCCCGATTTTCTGAACGCTGGCCAGGATGGTGAAAGCGAAGCACAGTTCCTCGATCGTCTGATCGATGAACTTGACCAGACCATTGTCGAGGCAGGGCCTGAGACCGTTGGCGCGCTCATCGCGGAACCGGTGAGTTTCAGCTGCGGTTTCGTAATCCCGCCGGCGGGCTATTTCGCGCGCGTGAAGCAGGTGCTCGACCGCTACGGCGTGCTGCTCTTCAATGATGAAGTGGTCACCGGGTTCTGCCGCACCGGCAACCTGTTCGGCTCAGAAACGCTCGATGCGGTGCCCGACTGCATCACCATGGCCAAGGCCATGAGCGCCGCCTATATCCCGATCTCCGCGATTGCCATGTCCGGTGCGTTCTATCAGGATTTGGAGAATCACAGCGACCGGCACGGGGTCTTCGCCCATGCAGGCACTTATTCGGCGCATCCGGTGGGGGCTGCAGTTTCGCTTGAAATGCTGCGGATTATCGAAGAAGACAGCCTGCTGGATCACGTCCGCGGACGCTGCACCACGTTCAAGGCGCGGCTCGGGCGGCTGCGCGATCACCCATTGGTGCGCGACGTCCGCGTGCTGGGTCTGGGAGGTGCGGTGCAACTTGTCTCGGAGACGGCATCTGAAGGCGCCACGGGTGTCTCCGGCGGTATCGCCAAGGCATTGGGGGAGGCCGCCCTGGAACGCGGCCTCATCGTCCGCATCACCGGTCCCAATGCAGTGATCGCCCCGCCGTTGGTGATCACGGATGGCGAAATCGATGATCTGTTCGACCGCTTCGAACGGGCACTGGAGGACGCTGGAAAGTCGTAGTAAGGGACGGCATGTGAGGTAACACCAAAGGAACTGACTATTGACTCAGCTTCGTATCCTTTCAAACGCGTCTCGATACGGGGACAATCTGCCAAAATCTGCCATGCTTGTTTGAGCAAAATCAGTCGAGAGACGAGCCCGATTTCCTCTGCGAGAGGAGCCATTCCCGCATTCGCTTAACCACTTCAGGTTTGCGCGGGTTTCTCGGCGTCACAACAAAAAACCCAAATTCCCCGGTAATTGTGTAGTCGAACGGCCGGCACAGGCGGCCGGTGGCAAATTCGTCTGCGACAAACAGATCGCTGACCAGCGCGACGCCCTGTCCCGCGATCGCGGCATCAAGTGCGAGCGATGTCTGGCTGAAGTTCATGCTGCGTGAATTTGGTTTCGGCTTTCCCGCAAACACCTTCTCCATGAAGAGAGGCCAAAGCCCGTGGGAATCATGAAGCAGCACATGATGAGCAAGATCATCCGGCGAGCGGAGCGCGTGCTCTCCCTCCAGCAGGCGCGGGCTGCACACGGCATAGAACTCCTCCGGGAACAACAGTTCTGCAACCAGTCCCGGCCCGAATGGGGGTACTCCTTGCCGAACGGCGATGTCTATTCCGTCGCTTTGGAAATTTGCCAGTCCCTGTTTGGCATCAACCCTCACGTCGACATCGGGATTGGCATCAGTGAACTGACCCAGACGCGGGACAAACCATTTCGTCGCAAAAGACGGTGTTACGCTGATTTTCAGAACCGCCTGCTGCGGCCGCAGTTCTTCGGTTGCGTCTGCGATCATTTCAAAAGCCCGCCGAACGGGCGCCAAGTACTTTCTTCCCTCATCGGTAAGCGCAAGACCCCTTGGCAACCGCTCGAACAGTTTGACACCCATTCTGGCTTCAAGTGCCCGAACATGCTGGGCGACAGCGCCGTGCGTTACGCCGATCTCTTCCGCCGCGAGGCGGAAATTCAGATGGCGCCCCGAGGCCTCAAAGGCCTTGAGCGCATTCAGCGGTGGCAGCCGGTTCAATTGAGCGATCCTTATCCTGTAGATTTTCTACAGCATTAAGACACGAATTCTGGTTAGTCAAATGCCGGCGACGGCGCCACTGTTTAATGCGAACAGTGGATCAACGGAGGCAGCGATGTCAGACCAGAAAGTTGCAATCATCACAGCAGGCGGAAGCGGCATGGGCGCAGATTCTGCGCGCAGATTGGCAGAGGACGGCTTCAGCGTCGCAATTCTCTCCTCATCCGGCAAGGGCGAGGCGCTGGCGAAAGAACTGGGCGGCATTGGCGTGACCGGTTCCAACCAGTCAAATGATGACCTGCAGAGTCTGGTCGATCAGACGATGGAGAAATGGGGCCGCATCGATGTTCTGGTCAACAGCGCGGGGCACGGCCCCCGCGCAGCGATCCTCGAGTTGACCGATGAAGACTGGCATACCGGTCTGGACGTCTATTTCATGAATGTTGTGCGGCCGACACGCCTTGTGACGCCGGTCATGCTGGAACAGAAGTCCGGCGCGATCATCAACATCTCAACCTTCGCGGCGTTCGAACCCGACCCGGTGTTCCCGACGTCCGGCGCATTCCGTGCCGCACTCGCCGCGTACACGAAGCTGTTTTCGGACAAATACGCAGCCGACAACATCCGGATGAACAATGTGCTGCCGGGTTTTATCGACAGCCTGCCCCTGAACGAAGATTTCCGCGCCCGCATTCCCATGGGCCGCTACGGCAAATCGCTGGAGGAAATCGCCTCGGTGATCGCTTTTCTGGCTTCCGAAGGCGGGACCTACATCACAGGTCAGAACATCCGCGTCGATGGCGGGATTACCCGCGCCGTCTGACGCCGTGCAGTAGCGCAATCCGCATGTCCGGCGTCGAACGCGTTTGGGCGGACAAGCGAAGGTTGCCCCGAATCTGAAGAAGGAGTTTTTGCATGACCCTGGCACCGATAACCGCAACACCCGCCAGAACGGCGTATGACGTTGTCATCATCGGCGGCGCCACCATGGGATCCGCTGCGGCCTGGTTCCTCTCAGCCAACAAGGACTTCAATGGCAGCATTCTCGTCGTCGAGCGGGACAACATGCTGGAACAGACCTCCACCGAAGCTTCCAACAACTGCATGCGTCAGCAGTTTGCCACGGAGATCAATGTCAAGATCGGCCAGTATGCGGCGGAATTCGTGAAGGATTTCCGCGCCAATCTGGGCGGTGACCCCGAGGTTCCGCATCTGGGAATTCAAAACTTCGGCTACCTCTATCTGTCGGACCGCAAGGAACTCTCCGATGCTCTGATCCGCGACCAGAAAACCCAGGCCGCCTGCGGGTCAGCGACGCGGATACTGACGGCCGCACAGATCGCCCAAGCCTACTCCTTCTACAATCTCGACGACATCGAACTGGGCAGCCTCAACACCGTTGACGAGGGCTATTACAATGCACCGGCGCTGGTCAAATGGTGGCGCCGCAAGGCGCGCGAAAACCGCGTCGAGTACCTCCAGAACGAAGCCGTCTCCATCGGCCGCAACGGTGACCGGGTTGAGGGTGTCACGCTAAAGTCGGGCGAAACCGTCACTGCGGGCATTGTCATCAACGCGGCGGGCCCGCGCGCGCGCCTTGTCGCGGAATTGGCCGGCCTTTCGGTCCCCATCGAACCGCGCCGCCGTTACACCTACATCTTCGAAGCTGAAGAACCGCTCGACCAGGATTTGCCCCTGACAATCGACCCGTCGGGCGTGCACTTCCGCACCTACGGCAAACACTATCTGGTCGGATGCCCGCCGCTGCACGACGACCCGGCTGTCGATTTCGACGAGTTCGGCTATGAGCCCGGTATCTGGGAAGAGAAGCTTCGGCCCATACTCGCCAACCGTATCCCGGCATTTGCCAAAATCCGTGCGCTTGAATCCTGGGTCGGCCACTACGAGTTCAACACCTTCGACCGCAACGCGATCGTCGGCCCTCACAGCACCGTGAAGAATTACCTGTTCGTCAACGGCTTTTCCGGGCACGGCTCGCAACAGGCGCCGGCCATGGGTCGTGGGATCAGCGAACTGATCGTCTATGGCGAGTACCGGACCCTCGATCTGTCGCCATTTGAATACGGCCGGCTGGATCGCAACGAACCCCTGGTCGAACGGGCGGTTATCTAAATCTCTGACACCGGGCGCGCCCGGCGTCCCGCAGGAAGGTCTGATCACATGAAACTCACCGGTGTCATACCCGCTTTGGTCACCCCGTTCGACCGGAACGACAAGATAGATTTCAACGCGCTCGAGAAACATATGACCAGTCTGCGTGCTGCCGGCGCGACCGGCTGGGTGCCCAACGGATCTACGGGTGAATATTTCTCGCAATCGACGGAAGAACGCGCGGAAGTGCTGAAATTTGTCAAAGATTTTGCCAGTAGCGACGAGATCCTGATCGCCGGCACCAATGCGCCCGCGACCCGTGAAGTGATCGAGCAGACCGCAATGGCCAAGGAGATCGGCTACGATACGGTGTTGCTCGCGACCCCGTTTTACACCCGTCCGACCGATGCCGAGTTGGTGGCGCACTACAACACGGTTCTCGATGCCGTGGATGTGAACCTCGTGCTCTACAACTACCCTCCGAAAGACGGCATCGAGATTTCCTTCGACGTCCTGGACGCCATGGCTGACAATCCGCGGGTCATCGGCATCAAGGAATCGAGCGGTGTCCTTCAGCGGGCGGTTGACATCGCCAGCCGGTACGAGGGACGCATTCAGCTGGTGAGCGGTTCGGACGACATCGCTCTGGATTTCATGTTCTGGGGCGCGGATGCCTGGATCTGCGGACCTTCGAACTGCATGGCGCGGGCCTGTTGTGATCTGGACCGGACATTCCGGTCGGGCGATCTGGACAAGGCGCGCGCGCAAATGAAAACCCTCTATCGCGCGATGAACAGCCTTGAGAGCGGCAAGTTCGTTCAGAAGATCAAGTATGGCTGCGAGCTTCAGGGCACGCCCGTAGGCGTGTGCCGTCAACCGCTGCTGCCTCTGAGCGATGAGGAAAAAGCCGAGTTCCGCACGGCACTGGAGCCGATCCTGAATTGGTGACGTGCTGCCGAAGAATGATGTGCGATGGACGAATGCAATGGCGGAAATCGCAGTCGTTGGCGGCGGCTTTGCCGGCATCAGCGGCGCGATGCGGTGCATCGGGCAAACGGCGCAACACAATCGATGGGCTGATATGGCCCACCGAAGTATGCGGTTCACACTACCCGATCGTCATCCAAGTGCAGCGCGCACCCGTTCCCCGATGCCCTTGAGACGGTCGACCGGCTCATTGGCGAAGACGATGCGAACGAACTGATCGGCGTTCTCGCACCCCCAGTCGCGCATATAGGTGGCGGCAATCTTGCCGTGCTCGAGGAGACGGTCGGACGCCTCGGTGGAGCTCAAACCAAGCGCGCCTACATCCATGAGCATCGACCAGCCGCCGGCTGCGGGCGTCACATGGAATTTGGCCAGTTCATCGACGATGACGTCGCGCCGGCGCTGC
>JAJFHM010000241.1 GCA_021775625.1 Hyphomicrobiales bacterium
GCGTAAGCCGCATGGAAGTGCTGACCGGATAGGAGTGTAGCTCAATTGGCAGAGCACCGGTCTCCAAAACCGGGGGTTGTGGGTTCGAGTCCCTCCACTCCTGCCAGTTGGCGTTCACTGAAATTGGCTCACCGTGTCATAGCGGTGACTGTGGTCCGAAACGGAAAAAGGTAATATGGCGAAAACGAACCCGTTTGAGTTTCTCCAGCAGGTACGTGCCGAAGGGTCCAAGGTAACCTGGCCCACGCGTAAGGAAACTGTGGTGACCACGGTGATGGTCCTGCTGATGGTGACATTTGCGTCGATCTTTTTCTTCCTTGCCGACCAGGTGCTGCAGTTGTTCGTCCGCTTTGTTCTTGGAATAGGCGGCTAAAAAGTGAGGCGGACGCCATGAGCAAGAAGTGGTACATCGTGCACGCGTACTCGAATTTCGAGAAACGTGTGGCGGAATCGATTCGCGAGCAGGCCGCGGCACAGGAACTCGACGACCTGTTTGAAGAGATCCTTGTGCCGACCGAAGAAGTTGTCGAAATGCGCCGCGGCCGTAAAATCAAGTCGGAGCGCAAGTTTTTCCCCGGCTACGTGCTGGTCAAAATGGATATGACGGATCAGGCCTATCACCTGATCAAGAATACGCCGAAGGTGACCGGGTTTCTGGGAACCGAGAGCAAGCCGGTGCCGATCACGGACAAGGAAGCGGAACAGATTCTGCAGCAGGTCCAGGAAGGCATTGAGCGGCCGAAGCCGTCGATCACGTTTGAGATCGGCGAGCAGGTTCGCGTCGCGGACGGTCCGTTTGCCTCATTCAACGGCTTGGTTGAAGAGGTCGACGAGGAACGCGCGCGCGTGAAAGTCGCGGTGTCGATATTTGGCCGGGCAACACCGGTCGAACTTGAATATGCCCAGGTGGAAAAGCTCTAGAGGCTGATCTGCAGGGACATGATCGGTGGGAGGTTCCCCTTCAGGCAGGCCATGCCGGAGGAGGGCCGAACCGCCACCCCTAAATGGAGGGCCTGAACGACCAGGTCCGCACGGGAGAGTAGAATGGCAAAGAAGATTGATGGGTACTTGAAGCTGCAAGTGCCAGCGGGTCAGGCGACCCCGTCACCGCCGATCGGCCCTGCATTGGGTCAGCGCGGCCTTAACATCGTTGAGTTCACCAAGGCGTTCAACGCCTCGACTCAGGACATGGAGCAGGGCGCACCGTTGCCGACGGTGATCACGATCTATGCGGACAAGTCCTTCACGTTCAAGACCAAGACGCCGCCGGCATCTTATTTTCTGCGCAAGGCGGCCAAGCTGGACAAGGGCTCACAGGAGCCGGGACGCGAAGTTGTCGGCCGGGTGAGCATGTCTCAGGTACGCGAAATCGCGGAAGCCAAGATGGTTGACCTGAACGCCAATGATATTGATGCAGCGGCAAAGATCATTGCCGGCTCAGCCCGTTCGATGGGCCTGGAAGTGACGGAGTAGGGCAATGGCGAAGATGGGAAAAAGACTGGCGAAATGTCGTGAAGGCCTCGACCGCAATGCGTCATATCCGATTGAGGACGCGGTCAAAATGATCAAGGGCCGGGCATCGGCAAAGTTTGACGAAAGCGTCGACATTGCCATGAACCTTGGTGTCGATCCGCGCCACGCCGACCAGATGGTGCGCGGCGTCGTGCAGTTGCCGAACGGATCGGGCAAGTCTGTTCGTGTCGCAGTGTTTGCGAAGGATGAAAAGGCGGACGAGGCGAGGGCCGCGGGCGCCGAGATCGTCGGCGCTGAAGATCTGGTCGAACAGGTCCAGAAGGGTGGCATCGATTTTGACCGTTGCATCGCAACACCCGACATGATGCCGCTTGTCGGACGCCTCGGCAAGGTGCTCGGTCCGCGCGGCCTGATGCCCAATCCCAAGGTTGGGACAGTGACGCAGGACGTCAAGGCGGCAGTAGAAGCGGCCAAGGGCGGTGCGGTCGAATTCAGGGTTGAGAAAGCGGGTGTCATTCATGCCGGTGTCGGAAAAGCGAGCTTCTCCGAAGACCAGTTGGTTGGCAACATCAAGGCTCTGGTCGATGCGGTCCAGAGGGCCAAGCCGACAGGGGCCAAAGGCGCCTATATTAAGAAGGTTTCGCTCAGTTCCACTATGGGGCCGGGCCTGAAGGTTGAGCTGACAAGCGTCTTTGGCGCTTGATGGCTTGAAGGAGTACTGCCGGCAGGAGCGCCGGCGGTTGATTTCAGAACCTGGTGTTCTGAAATCATCCTGTCCGAGATTGCAGGCGTTGTCCCTGGTGGACGGCTTAAGCAAATGGCCTGCATGAGATGGGGAAACAGATGGATTGCGGAAGGTGCGTGTTCGCATGCACGTTTCAGGCAATCGGTTTGAACCTCGTATTCCGCTGATGACCTTATCGGGTTGCTGGCGGGGACAGGCAAGTGAGCGCCGCAGACCGGCATCTCACCTGCCAAAACGGGTGAGTGGTTTGCGGCTTGTGTCAACGCGGGTCCGTCTGTTGGGCGGCACTGCATTGATGGAGAGAGCAAGTGGATAGGACCCAGAAAGAAGCGGTCGTTACGACACTCAACGAGGTGTTCTCGAACGCCGGTGTGATTGTTGTGACCCACTATAAGGGCATGACGGTCGG
>JAJFHM010000242.1 GCA_021775625.1 Hyphomicrobiales bacterium
CGGTGTATCGGACAAGCTTCGCAACGCTGGCGATGGGCTGATTTGGCCCACCGAAGGCCGGTTTTTCGCGCCCTCTGGACATCGTTGCAGCCCGCTTGTGGTCAGCCCGGCCACGGCGCGGACTGCGCCTCGCCAGAAGACGCGAAAAATCGGTCAAATGCTTCAGTGTGCTCGAATGTTGCTCTAGCGGAAATGTGATCGCACTGCGGCAGCCGCCGCCAGCGGACAAAGAACGAGGGTGGCCAGCGACAGGGCGGCCAGGATGAGCAGCGACGGCGTCGCGATGTCGACCGCCGAGGTTGCCGCCGATGCGGCGCTGACCCCGAATATCAGGATCGGCACATATAATGGCAGGATGATCAGCGACAGCAGCAGTCCGCCGCGCCGCAGACCAAGCGTTATGGAGGCGCCCAACCCGCCGAGCAGGCTCAGGGCCGGCGAGCCGATCAGTGTGGACAGCACCAACGGGCCGATGGCGTCCGGCGAAATGTTGAGGAGAAATCCGAACAACGGGGCGGCAAGCGCCAGCGGCAGGCCGGTGGTCAGCCAATGGGTGAATGTCTTGCACAGCACGATAAGCTCCAGCGACACCGGGCTCAGGAACATCAATTCGAGGGATCCATCTTCGAAGTCGGCCTGAAACATCCGGTCGACGGACAAAAGCACCGCGAGCAGAAGGGCGATCCACAGGGCGCCCGGCGCAATGCGTGACAGCAGTGCTGAATCCGGTCCAATCCCGAGCGGCAGAAGCGTCACCACCACGAGGAAGAAGCCGATCGCAGTACCGGCGCCGCCGCCGAGCCGGTAGGACAGGATAAGGTCGCGCTTGATGAGGGCGGTAAGCGGCTTCATGCGGCGGTCCGCCTGCGGCCGAGTTTCAGGGTCCGGGACACCTGGATCCCGATGTCCACATGGCTTGCGGCGACGATCAGACCGCCGTCTGCAAGGTGGCTGTTCATCAACTCCACGAGGATTGCCTGAGATGCCGTATCAAGTCCGACGGTTGGCTCGTCGAGCAGCCACAACGGGCGCTTGATCGTGGTGAGGCGCAAAAGTGCCAGCCGACGGCCCTGGCCGGCCGACAACAACTCAGCAGGGATGGTGGCGTGGGCCTCAAGGTCGAAGGGCAAGAGGGACGGCTCATCGTCTCCGCCCATGAACCTCGACCAGAAGGCGAGATTGTCGTGAACGCTCAAGGCGCTCTTGTTGGCATTGGCGTGGCCGACGAAATGGGCGCACTGGCCGATGGTCAAGTCCTTGTTGCGGCCTTCCAGTTCGAGCGATCCGGAAGCCGTTGCGACGAGCCCGGCAATGAGGCGCAAGAGACTGGATTTTCCGGCCCCATTCGGGCCGCTCAATAACAGGCTTTCCCCCGCGGATACCGCAAACGAGACGTCTTCAAACACGATGCGGCCGCCGCGTATGCAGGTCAGGTTTTCGGCGCTCAGTTTCATTGCGGGTCGAAGTCGCCTGGAGGCTCTGTTCAAATGAAGACCGTACACCTACATTAAGGGCGAGCATGCGCAAGGCAATTCGCAAGTGCAGTTTCGGTGAATCAACACACTGAGCCAATGTCGTATTGGCAATCAATTCCAAAACGGTTACACCATCGCCAAACCCAATAGCCACGCCCCGGTTGAATGCATGCGATACAGTGAAACATCAAACCGTCGTCGCCTTATCCCGGCAGCGCGGACGCTGGATGCGACGACCGATAATCATTTCGAAGATTACAGGATTGAGAACGAATGAGCGCACCATCTTCCCTCGACAGTTTCAAATGCCGCCGCAAACTCAAAGTCGGCAAGAAGACCTACGACTATTTCAGCCTCAAGGCAGCGGAGAAGAATGGCCTGGAAGGGATCTCCAGGCTGCCGTTTTCGCTCAAGGTGCTGCTCGAGAACCTGCTGCGCCACGAGGATGGGCGCTCCGTTACCGCCGATGACATCAAGGCAATGGCGAGCTGGCTGAAGCGGCGCAAGAGCACGCGGGAAATTGCCTACCGCCCGGCCCGGGTGCTGATGCAGGACTTCACCGGCGTGCCGGCCGTGGTCGACCTCGCCGCCATGCGCGATGCCATGGTGAAACTCGGCGGCAATGCGAAAAAGATCAATCCGCTTGCGCCTGTGGATCTGGTGATCGATCACTCGGTCATGGTCGATCATTTCGGCACGGCGGGTGCATTCAAGGCCAATGTGGGCCGCGACTTTGAGCGCAACGGCGAGCGCTACGAGTTCCTGCGCTGGGGCGCTGAGGCGTTCGACAATTTCCGCGTGGTGCCGCCTGGAACCGGCATCTGCCATCAGGTGAACCTGGAATATCTGGCGCGCACGGTGTGGACAAAGAAGGAAAAGACGAGCAAGGGAACGGTCGAAGTCGCCTACCCGGACACACTGGTTGGAACCGACAGTCACACCACCATGGTCAACGGGCTTGCGGTTCTGGGCTGGGGCGTCGGCGGCATCGAAGCGGAAGCCGCGATGCTCGGACAGCCGGTTTCCATGCTGATCCCCGAAGTGATCGGCTTCAAGCTCTCGGGCAAACTGAAAGAAGGCGTCACCGCGACAGACCTGGTGCTCACCGTTGTAGAGATGTTGCGGGCCAAGGGCGTGGTCGGCAAGTTCGTGGAATTCTTCGGCGCCGGCCTCAATCATCTGTCGCTGGAAGACCAGGCGACGATCGCCAA
>JAJFHM010000243.1 GCA_021775625.1 Hyphomicrobiales bacterium
GCTATTGGCACGGTGAACCACTCTCACAAGCGGTGCAGTGAGCAATTCCGCTGCGCACCCTTGCTTGGAAGAAAGTTGAAAGTATGAGCGAGACGAAAGACACCGGCGAAGAGAGGCCGAACACAGGCGGCAAGACATTGAACCTGCGCCGAACGGTCGAATCAAGCCATGTCCGGCAGAATTTTTCGCACGGGCGCTCCAAGGCGGTGCTCGTCGAGAAAAAACGCAAGCGCACCGTATCTGCGCCCGGCGCCGAGAAAGAAAAGCCGGCCGCAGTGGAAGCGGCAGCCCCCGTTGCACCCGCGCCCGCGCCCGCCGCCGCGGGCGATAAAGCCGCAGAGGAGCGCGCAAGCGTTGTATTGCGGACGCTGACCAGCGATGAAAAAGATGCCCGCGCGCAGGCTCTTGTAGACGCCCGTGAGCGCGAGGCGGAAGAACGCCAGGTTGCGGAAGAAACCGCCGAAGCGCGCAAGGAAGAAGAAGCGCGCCAGGCCGACGACGACCGCAAGGCAGCCGCGCAGCAGGCAGAAGAAGACGCGCTTCGGAAAGCCGAGGAAAAACCCGTTGAAACGGCTGCGGATGGCACTGGTCCGATCGTGGAAGATCCGGCCGCGAAGGTTGTGCCGGCGCAGGAAGCAGAGGCGGCACGTCAGGCGGAGGCCAAGAAGAGCCGGAAGGGCCGCGGCGCGGACACCAAACCGTCGCAGGGCAAAAAGGACCCGTCGCAACGGCGCCGAGGCAAGCTGACCATCGCAAATGCGCTGGACGACACGCCGCGCCAGCGCAGCATTTCCGCCATGCGGCGCCAACGTGAGCGTGAGAAGAAACAGGCTTCAGGACCGATTGAGCCGCCGTCGAAGATCGCGCGCGAGGTCGTCATTCCAGAGGTCATCACCATTCAGGAACTGGCCAACCGAATGGCGGAACGGGCCGTCGATGTTATCAAGTTGCTGATGCAGCAGGGCCAGATGATGAAGATCAACGATATTCTGGATGTCGATACCGCGGAGCTTATTGTCGAGGAAATGGGGCACATATCAAAGCGGGTCTCCGAGGCCGATGTCGAAGAAGGTCTGATGGGTGACGACGACGATGACGGTGATCTTTATCCCCGCGCGCCGGTTGTGACGATCATGGGTCACGTCGACCATGGCAAGACGTCCTTGCTCGATGCCCTGCGGCAGGAAAATGTCGCGGCTGGTGAGGCCGGTGGCATCACCCAGCATATCGGTGCCTATCAGGTGGAGACGAAAGGCGGCGGAAAAGTAACGTTCATCGACACTCCCGGCCACGCGGCATTTACCGAAATGCGCGCCCGTGGCGCCAAGGTTACCGATCTGGTGGTGCTTGTGGTTGCGGCCGATGACGGGGTCATGCCGCAAACCGTAGAGGCGATCAATCACGCCCGTGCAGCCGAAGTGCCGATCATCATCGCGGTCAACAAGATGGACAAGGAAGGCGCAGATCCGCAACGCGTGCGCAATGGCCTGCTGCAGCATGAGATTGTGCCGGAAAGCCTGGGTGGCGACGTTCTGGAAGTCGAGGTTTCAGCACTCAAGGGCACAAATCTCGACAAGCTGGTGGAAACCATACACCTGCAATCGGAACTGCTTGAACTGAAGGCCAATCCGGATCGCGACGCGGACGGCGTGGTGATTGAGGCCAAGGTCGACAAGGGACGTGGCCCTGTGGCGACGGTTCTGGTGCAGAGGGGCACATTGAAAGTCGGCGACATTTTCATCGCAGGCACAGAATGGGGCCGCGTCCGCGCCCTGATCAGCGACGCCGGCAAAAACGTCAAGTCGGCAGGGCCATCTGTCCCGGTCGAAGTGCTCGGTCTTACCGGTGCACCGGAGGCCGGCGACCCGTTCTCGGTTGTTGAATCCGATGCACGCGCCCGCGAAATCAGCGAATACCGGATGCGCAAACGCCGCGAGTTCAAAGCCGCCGGAAACACCCGCGGCTCGCTGGAACAGATGATGAGCCAGCTGAAAGAGGATGGCCGCCAGGAAGTTCCCATTCTGGTCAAGACCGACGTTCAGGGTTCGAACGAGGCAATTGTCGCAGCGCTCAACCAACTCGGCACCGATGAGGTCGCCGCCCGCGTGGTCCACAATGGCGTCGGCGGCATTACGGAATCCGATGTGACGCTCGCCTCGGCATCAAAAGCGGTCATCGTCGGCTTCAATGTGCGCGCCAATCAACAGGCGCGCGAGGCGGCCGACCAGAACGGCATCGAGATCCGTTACTACAACGTGATCTACAATCTGGTCGACGATGTCAAAGCCGCAATGTCCGGCATGCTGTCGCCGGAAATGCGCGAAGAATTCCTCGGCAATGCGGAAATCCTCGAGGTTTTCAACATCTCGAAAGTCGGCAAGGTGGCCGGTTGCCGGGTTACCGAGGGTACGGTGGAACGCGGTGCCAGGGTCCGGCTCATCCGCGACAATGTGGTGATTCACGAAGGCACATTGTCAACCCTCAAGCGCTTCAAGGACGAAGTGAAAGAGGTCAAGTCCGGCCAGGAATGCGGCATGGCGTTTGAGACCTATCAGGACATGCGCGCT
>JAJFHM010000244.1 GCA_021775625.1 Hyphomicrobiales bacterium
CCGCACAATCACGTCCCACAGCCAAAGCCGAATCGCCATGACAGAGACGACCAGAAACAACGGCTCTGATCGCGACTATCGCGACACCTTGTTCTTGCCGCAAACCGAATTCCCGATGCGCGCAGGCCTGCCGCAGAAGGAGCCGGGCATTCTTGAGCGCTGGGAGAGCCAGGACCTCTACGCCAGACTGCGCGAGGCATCCAAGGGCCGGGAGAAGTTCATTCTTCATGACGGCCCCCCCTACGCCAATGGCAACCTGCATCTTGGCCATGCGCTCAACAAGATCCTCAAGGACGTGGTCACCCGGTCGAACCAGATGATGGGGAAGGATTCCAATTACGTGCCCGGCTGGGACTGCCATGGCCTGCCGATCGAATGGAAAATCGAAGAAAAGTACCGTGCCTCCGGGCGCAACAAGGACGAGGTGCCGATCAACGAATTCCGCAAGGAGTGCCGGGAGTTCGCCGCACACTGGATCGATGTGCAGCGCGAGGAATTCAAGCGTCTGGGCGTTGTCGGAGACTGGAGCAATCCTTATACGACCATGAGTTTCGCCGCTGAGGCGCAGATCGCGCGCGAACTTCTCAAATTCGCCGCCACCGGTCAGCTCTATCGCGGTTCAAAACCGGTCATGTGGTCAGTGGTCGAAAAGACCGCTCTGGCAGAAGCCGAAGTCGAGTACGAAAATTACACGTCCGATACCATCTGGGCCAAGTTTCCGATTGTTGATGGTCCGGAAGAACTCGCCAATGCCAGTGTCGTCATCTGGACCACAACCCCCTGGACCATTCCCGGTAACAGGGCGGTCTGTTATTCATCGAAAATTGAATACGGGCTCTATGAGGTAACCGACGCACCGGCCGACAACTGGACGGTGACCGGGGATCTGCTTATCCTCGCCGATGCCCTCGCAGCCGATGCGATGGGTTCCGCCCGCGTGGACGCTTATGAGCGGCGCGGCAGTGTAGATGCATCGAAGATCGCCACATTGGCGCATCCCTTCCGGGGCCGCGGATATGAGTTCGATGTGCCGATGCTGGCCGGTGAACATGTGACGGAGGAGGCGGGTACCGGTTTCGTGCACACCGCCCCGGGCCATGGCGCCGAAGATTTTGAAATCTGGATGGAAAACGAAGCAGCACTGCGCCAGCGCGGTATCGACCCGCAAATCCCCTTTACCGTGGACGCGGACGGCATGTTTACAGCCGATGCTCCGGGCTTTGAGGGTGAATTCGTAATCACCTCGGAAGGCAAGAAGGGCACTGCCAATCAAGCGGTGATCGACGCGCTTGTGGGCCAGGGGGCGTTGATGGCCCGGGGCCGCCTCAATCATCAGTATCCGCATTCGTGGCGCTCGAAAAAGCCGATCATTTTCCGCAACACACCACAGTGGTTCATACCAATGGGCGATGACCAGGGTGCGGACGGGCTGCGCGCGAAGGCGCTGAAGGCCATTGAGGAGACGAAATTCTATCCGGCTTCCGGACAGAACCGGCTGAGGTCGATGATCGAACAGAAACCCGACTGGGTCATTTCGCGCCAGCGTGCCTGGGGTGTACCGATCGTGGTCTTCTTCAACAAGGCGTCCGGTGAAATTTTGCTCGATGCTGCTGTCAACGCAAGGATCATCGATGCTTTTGAGGCAGAAGGGGCAGATGCCTGGTTTGCCGCTGATGCCGCTCAGCGCTTCCTTGGCAACGACTACTCCACTGATGAGTGGGAGCAGGTGACCGACATTCTGGATGTGTGGTTCGACTCAGGATCAACGCACACCTATGTGCTTGAGGCCAGAGAGGATCTCGAGTGGCCGGCAGCGGTCTATCTTGAGGGCACCGATCAGCATCGCGGCTGGTTTCATTCATCGCTGATCGAAGCCTGCGGCACCCGGGGCAGGGCACCCTACAATGCTGTCGTCACCCATGGCTTCCTGGTCAATGAGGAAGGCCGCAAGATGTCGAAGTCGGAAGGCAATGCCATGGCGCCGGAAACGATTATCAAGCAAAGCGGCGCGGACATCCTGCGGCTATGGGTGATGAGTTCCGATTATGCCGAAGACATCCGCGTTGGCCCGGAAGTCTTGAAGACCAATATTGATGCATACCGCAAGCTTCGTAACACCATGCGTTTTCTGCTTGGAAATCTGGCCGGCTACAATGAAGCCGAGCGCATCGACGAGAAAGCGATGCCGGAACTGGAGCGCTACATGCTGCACCGGTTGCACGAACTCGATGCGGCCGTGCGCAAGGGCTATTCGGAGTTCGACTTCCGCCGTGTGTACTCACGTCTGTTCACATTTTGCACGGTCGACCTGTCCGCATTCTACTTCGACATCCGCAAGGACACACTGTACTGCGATCCATCCGACAGCACGGCGCGCCGTTCATGCCGAACCGTTCTCGACCAGGTTTTCTCCTGCCTCACCTCCTGGCTCGCACCGATGTTGTGCTTCACCATGGAAGAGGTCTGGTCGTCACGGTTCGGGGACGATACGGATTCCGTGCATTTGCGCCAATTTCCGGATGTGCCCGGCAATTGGCGGGACGACGCACTGGCCGAAAAATGGACCAGGGTCCGGGCGCTTCGCCGGGTCGTAACCGGTGCTCTTGAAGGTGAACGCAGGGAAAAGCGGATTGGATCGAGCCTGGAAGCGGCCCCGATGGTCTACGTCACCGAGCAGGACTATATTGACGCTTTTGAGGGGCTGAGCCTTGCGGAAATAGCCATCACAAGCCAGGCCAGCCTGATTCTGGGAGAGGTGCCTGATGGGGCGTTTGAACTGTCCGACCACCCGGGGATCGGTGTCGTCAACGGGTTGGCGGAAGGCAGGAAATGCGCCAGGTCGTGGAAGATATTGCCGGATGTTGGTTCGGATCCCGACTATCCCGAGCTGAGCCTGCGTGACGCAGCCGCTGTCCGTCAGTTCGATGCCGGGCTTGGCTGACCAGTAGCATTAAGGCCATGCTCAGCCGCATAACATTCTGGGGGCCCCTGTCACGGCTTGGTCTCCTTGTCGCTGCCGCCGCCTACGCACTCGATCAATTGCACAAATGGTGGATGCTGAGCGTGCTTGGCATCGCCAAGGGCCAGTTCATCACGGTCACGCCGTTTCTTGACCTTGTGCTGGTGTGGAACCGTGGCGTGAGCTACGGCTGGTTTCAGCAGGACAGCGATGTGGGTTTGCACATTCTGGTCGCCTTGACGGCGATTGCCGTTATCGCGCTGATCATCTGGCTGGCGATGTGCGACGGTGCTTTGGTGGCGCTGGCTCTCGGGCTGATCATCGGCGGTGCGCTGGGCAACGGAACCGATCGGCTGGTGCACGGCGCCGTCGCCGACTTTTTCAGTTTTCACGCATTCGGCTTCAGATGGTACGTCTTTAACCTTGCTGACGTTGCGATTGTTGCTGGGGTGGGTATACTGTTGTATGACTCAGTTAGGGACTTGCGCGCCGGAGGCGCCGGCAAATCCGGAAACTAGCCTTTGTTTCGCCTAAATACGGTGAAAAGACTGGCTGATATGCTTGCTGAGCCAATGGCCTTGGGCCGGAATAAACGCTCGCAGCGAAATTGTGGTCCTGGGTGTGCAAGAATGCAGACACATAATTGGGCAGGGAGCCTGAAGACCTTGCGTAAAACGATCTCAAACTTGTTGATCATTGGATGCGGTTCTCTCTTCGTCACGGGGTGCAGCAGCATCCCAGGTATCAGTGACATCATGGGTGATGACAAACAGGCGCCCGATGAACGCCAGGTCAGCGTTCACCAGATGCTGGCTCTGCCGCCGGACTATGAGTTGCGGCCGCCGGCGGATGGCTCGAACATTCAGACCCCGCAGGCCAATCCGTATGCGCTGCCGGCGCTTACGCCAGGTGCAGCGGCGCCGACGGTACCGACCCAGGTTGCGACCGTGGATCCCTCGGCGCCCGGGCCGACGGCAATTTCGCCCGGCGCAGCCACGCAGCCCGCGGCAAATACCTATCAGGGCATCTCCACGTTGAACCCGGACGGCACCCCCAAGTCGCGGGCTCAGATCAACAAGGAACTCAAAAAGAAGCATCTTGAAGATCAGCGCAAAAAGAACCCGAATTACGGCACAATCTGGAACATTGGATCGCTGTTCAGCGACTGGTAGGGCGCCAAGGGCCGTACGATCTGGCGCGTGGCGACAGATAAACCTCAGCCCCGGCAGAACGAATTGCAGGCGTTTCTTAAATTCATTTAATCGTGACGTGCCGCTGTCCGCCTTGCGTCATGCGGCCAGCAGGCTTATCTAGTTTGTTCCTGCAGGTCTGCCCGACGCGGTGCGACCCGGAGGGGTCCGATCGCTCGCGGAGGTGTTCCGTATTGGCTGGCCGGTCCATCCGGCGTCCAAAAAAGAGTGAGACTGTTTCCAAAAATGCGCAAATCAGCCTTTTCCGCCTGGTGTTATTCTTTGTTCCGGATGGCGGCCGCTTCGACGCTGTTGCTGCTGGCACCAGCGTTTTCCGCCAGTGCCGCCAAGTTGGGTGAGAACGTTTCAACGTTTAAACTTGATAACGGCATGGAAGTTGTGGTGATCCCGGATCACCGAGCCCCTGTCGTGACCCATATGGTCTGGTACCGTGTCGGCGCTGCCGACGAGCCGGCCGGTCAGTCTGGAATAGCGCATTTCTTCGAACATCTGATGTTCAAAGGCACGGACAAGCTCAAACCGGGTGAGTTCTCGAAGATCGTGGCGCGCAACGGCGGTCAGGATAATGCCTTCACGTCGCAGGACTACACCGGCTACTTCCAGCGCGTCGCCCGCGACCGGTTGCCTCTTGTCATGGACATTGAAGCCAACCGCATGACCAACCTGACGCTCACCAAAGAAGACGTGCTTCCCGAGCGTGACGTTGTTCTGGAGGAGCGCCGCTCACGGGTTGACAATAATCCCTCGAGCAAGTTGAGCGAGCAGATGAATGCGGCCTTGTACCTGTCGCATCCATACGCCAATCCGGTTATCGGATGGGAGCATGAGATCAAGGCGTTGAATCGCAAGGACGCGTTGTCTTTCTACAAACTCTATTATTCGCCGAACAATGCAATTCTGATTGTCGCCGGCGACGTCACCGAGAGTGATGTGCGCGAACTGGCAAACAAGTACTATGGGCCAATTCCCGCACAACCGGATCTCAAGCCCAGGAGCAGGGCGAAGGAACCGCCGCACCAGGCCGCCCGCCGGGTCATCATGCGCGATGCGCGGGTCGACACACCGCGCTTTCGCCGGGTTTACCTGACACCGAGTTACCGCACAGCCGAACCCGGCGAAGGGCCGGCGTTTGAGGTGCTGGCGCAAGTGCTCGGCGGCGGAACCACCAGCAGGCTCTACCGCAAGCTGGTGGTTGAAGACAAAACCGCCATTGTTGCCGGTTCCTGGTTCTCCGGAGACTTTCTCGACAGCGGAACTTTTGGCCTCTACGGATCGCCGGCGCCGGGGAACGATGAGATAGCCCTTGAGGCCGCTCTGGACGCGGTCATCGCCGAAGTCATCGAGAAGGGTATTACCGACGAGGAACTCGCCGATGCCAAACGCCTGCTGATTGCCGACACGCTCTATGCACTCGACAGCCAGGCCAAGCTGGCCCGGATATTTGGTTCTGCGCTGACAAGCGGCCAGACTGTGCGCGATGTTCAGGAGTGGCCCGAGCGAATTGAAAAAGTAACGCCAAATCAAGTGCTTGCTGTTGCTCGCAAGTATCTTCGCATTGAAGCATCCGTGACCGGATTGCTGCTCCCGCTGAAAACCGCTTCGGAGACAGAATGATGAGCCCCGTATCGCGCCTGAGCTTCCCATCCGCAGCGACATCGGCGGGATGCCTGATTGCCTTTGTCTTCGCATTCCAACTGGCATTCCTGGGCGTGGCGCGGACAGCGCACGCAATTGAGATCCAGGAAATCAACACCGCTGAGGGAATCAAGGCGTGGCTTGTTGAGGACCACACAATACCGCTGGTCGCCATGCGCTTTGCATTCCGGGGCGGCACGGCGCTGGACCCGGAGGACCGTTCAGGCCTCGCCACCATCCTTTCGGGCACGCTTGACGAGGGGGCTGGAGATTTAGAGTCCCAGTCGTTTCAAAAAGCTCTGAAAAATGATGCGGTGAGAATGAGTTTCGATGCCGGTCGTGACAATTTCTACGGCCGCCTGCAAACTTTGACCGAGAACAAGGATGCAGCATTCGAGCTTCTCCGCCTCGCCATCAACGAACCCCGTTTCGACGCCGAACCGGTCAACCGCATCAAGGCGCAGATCGCCGAATCACTGAAACGACAGGAAAACGATCCGGAAACCGTTGCGATCAGAACCTGGATGCGGATTGCATTCAAGAACCACCCCTACGCACGCAACACCGACGGAACGCTTGAGGGCATTGCGGCAATCTCTCCGGATGACTTGAGGGCTCTGAAGACACGGCTGTTTTCCAAGCAGAACCTTGTTATTTCAGTGGTTGGCGACATTGACGCCCAAACCCTGAGCCAATTGCTCGATGAAACCTTTGCCGGGTTGCCCGAAACATCAGATGCAAAGGTTGTTCCCCAGGCCGATGTCACTGCTGGCCCGATCAGAACCATTGTCGAAATGAACATCCCGCAAAGCGTGATCCAGTTCGGACATGTCGGCATCAAACGCAACGATCCCGACTTCATACCGGCTTATGTCATGAACCACGTGCTTGGCGGCGGTGGCCTGACATCGCGGCTCACCGAAGAAGTGCGCGAAAAAAGGGGGCTGTCCTACTCCGTCTACAGCTATCTGTCGCCGTTCAACCAGGCCGGCCTGTTTCTGGGCGGTGCCGCGACACAGAACGAGCGTGCCGGAGAAGCCCTCAAGATCATTGAGGCCGAACTGCAACGCATGGCCGATGACGGACCGACTGCGGATGAACTCGAGGCAACCAAAACATACCTCACCGGATCTTATGCCCTGCGCTTTGACACCAGCACCAAGATTGCTGGCCAATTGCTCGGCATCCAGATCGAAGATCTCGGCATGGACTACATCGACCGCCGCAACAGCCTGATCGAAGCGGTGTCCCAGGCAGATGTCAAACGGATTGCCCAGCGGCTTTTGAAGCCCGGATCTTTAATTGTCACCGTGGTCGGACAGCCAAAAGGCATCGACCCCATCGAAGCCTCACAATAGCACGGCGGCGTCAGCTAGAGCGCTCCATGTTTACACGGCATCAGTTTGATGGTCCAAATCGGCCCGTCGGCCACGTTGCGATGCTTGCCCGATGCACCGCACCGCGCCTTGCCGAACGAGCCGATTTGAACCATCAAACGGTTCCGTGTAAACATGGAGCGCTCTAGGGCAGGGCCGATGCATCATTACATCCAGGACATAACCGCCTGTCTTGCCGCTGACGGCAGGCCGGGTGGTGTCGACGACGCGCTTTTTCGCTCCGCTCTTGAAGCGACGCAGGATGCGCTGGCCCGGATTCGCAAGCACTACAAGGACCAAACGCTTCCACTGCTTCGCGTTCCTGAGCGCAAGGACGATCTCGACGCCAGCCGCCTTGCGGTTGACACCTTCATTCGCGGTGCGCAAGACGTCGTTTTGTTCGGCACCGGCGGATCCAGTCTCGGCGCCCAGTCACTGGCGCAGTTGGCAGGCGTTCCGGGCGACGGATCTGGCAGACGTGATGGCGGACCGCGGTTCCATTTCCTCGACAATCTCGATCCCCATACGCTGACCATGTTGTTGCGCGAGGTGGATCTGAAAACTGCCCGCTTTCTGGTGATTTCAAAATCCGGCAATACACCGGAGACCGTTGTGCAGATGATCTGCGCTTTAGAGGCGCTCAAGGAGGAAGGGCTCGACTGGAACCTTGAACAACATTTTCTGGCGCTTTCCGAGCCCGGCGATGAGACCGGAAATGCGGTTCGGCGCCTGAGCGCGATGCATGGCATCCCGGTGCTGGACCATGATCCCGATGTTGGTGGCCGCTTCGCTGTCCTGTCCAATGTCGGGGTGTTGCCGGCGATCATGTTCGGGCTGGATCCGGCCGCACTGCGGGCCGGCGCAACCGAGCCGCTGGCGCCGATCCTTGCGGGCGAAGCCGCAGAACACTGTGCGCCGGCCGTCGGGGCTGCAATTCAATACGCTCACTTGCGCGAAGCCGGCGTGTCCACCTCGGTTGTGATGCCCTACAGCGACCGGCTGCGGATATTTGCCAAGTGGTTTGTACAGCTTTGGGCGGAAAGCCTCGGCAAGGACGGCAAGGGCTTCACAGCGCTGGCGGCTGCAGGACCGGTGGACCAGCACAGCCAGCTTCAGCTGTTCCTAGACGGTCCTGCCGATAAGTTCTTCACCATCATTACAACCGGAGTTGCCGGCGCCGGCACCAGGGTGGCGAGCGCCTATGCCAAGGATCCACTCGTCGGCTACCTTGCCGACCGCACTGTCGGCGATCTTGTCGATTGTCAGCAGCGCGCCACAATTGAAGCACTGGTGCGGCGCGGCCGGCCGGTGAGAGTTATCCACATTGATGCGCTCGGCGAGCAGGCGCTTGGCGCGCTCAAAATGCATTTCATGTTAGAAACCATTATTATGGGCCATCTGCTCGGCGTCGATCCGTTTGATCAGCCGGCGGTTGAAGAAGGCAAGGTTCTGACGCGGGATTACCTCAGCACGATGTGATCGTGCCGCATCCTGACCGGACCTGTACGCGGCGATGAAAATCAGGCGTCTTCCAGAAGCGACCATTAACCGGATCGCGGCCGGTGAGGTGATCGAACGCCCGGCCAGCGTGATCAAGGAGTTGGCCGAGAACGCCATCGATGCCGCTGCACGCGACATTGACATCGTCATGGTGGCAGGCGGGCGGTCGCTGATACGCGTCAGTGACGATGGCCACGGGATGACGCCGGAAGAACTGGCGGTTGCCGTCGAACGGCATGCCACGTCCAAACTCGATGACGAAGACCTCAGCGACATCAAGACCCTGGGGTTTCGCGGTGAAGCGCTGCCCTCGATCGGCGCCGTCAGCCGTCTGACAGTTGCCTCGCGGCCACCTGCCGCTGAAACCGGCTTTGCCATTTCGGTAGAAGGGGGTCTGCTCACCGGCCCCAAACCGGCAGCACTGTCCACCGGCACCAGGGTAGAGGTGCGCGATCTTTTTTATGCGACACCGGCACGGCTCAAGTTTCTTAAATCCGAACGCTCCGAGAACCTCGCCGCACAGGATGTGGTGAAGCGGCTCGCCATGTCGCGGCCCGATGTCGGCTTCTCGCTGGCGTGTGGAGAGCGTGGCGGGCTGCGCTATCCAGCAGTCGACAACGGCGATGCGGCGCGCCTGTCGCGGCTCAGCGACGTGATGGGAAAGGAATTCGCACAGAACGCGGTCGCGATCGATGCGCTGCGGGAGAACGCACGTCTCACCGGATATGCCGGGCTTCCGACCCTCAACCGGGCCAACACGCAGATGCAGTTTCTGTTCGTCAACGGCCGGCCGGTGCGCGACAAACTTTTGATGGGCGCGGTGCGCGGTGCATATGCGGATTTTCTCGCCCGCAGCAGGCATCCGCTGCTGGCGCTGTTTATCGAGATCGAGCCGTCCCATGTGGATGTCAATGTTCACCCGGCCAAGGCGGAAGTGCGCTTTCGCGACGGCGGTATGGTGCGTGGCCTGATTGTCGGCGCACTGAAGCAGGCTCTAGCCGGTGCCGGCCACCGCGCCTCGACATCTGTCGGCACCGCCACACTGGATGCCCTGCGCCCTGTGGCGGGCAGTGGCGCACAACCGTACCGGGCGCCGGTCCGGTCCTATGAAAACAGAGGCTTTGCCGAAGCCGGCACCGCCTTCCAGGCACCGCTTGAGGGTGCACCGCAGACACAAATGACCGGATTGGACATACCTTCTGCAGAGGCCGATCTCGCACCTCCGCCCGAAGAACTGATGGCGCGTCCGCTGGGCGCTGCCCGGGCCCAGGTGCATGAGAACTACATCATCGCGCAGACCGGCGACGGCATGGTCATTGTCGATCAGCACGCCGCCCATGAACGGCTGGTCTATGAACGCCTCAAGGCCGAACAGGATGCCGCCGGCATCGCACGCCAGCCCTTGCTGGTTCCCGAAGTGGTGGATCTCGACGAAGCCGATGTCGACCGCCTGGCCGAACGCTCGGACGAGTTCGCCCAGCTGGGATTGGTGCTCGATCCGTTCGGGCCCGGCGCCATCGTGGTGCGCGAGGTGCCGGCCATTCTCGGCGATGCCGATATCCAGACCCTGGTGCGCGACCTTGCCGATGAACTGGCGGAACTCGATGAAGGTCTCGGCCTCAAGGAGCGCATCGATCACGTGCTGGCGACGATCGCTTGTTATGGCAGCGTGCGTTCGGGCCGCCGGCTCAAGGCGGAAGAAATGAACGCCCTCCTGCGCGAGATGGAAGCGACGCCCCACTCCGGCCAGTGCAATCACGGCCGCCCGACCTATGTCGAGCTCAAACTTTCGGATATCGAGCGCCTGTTCGGTCGCCGCTAGAGCGCTTCCGTATGAACATGAAACGCTCTAAGCATCTGCGAAGATTGACATTTCCGCTGGCTTGAGCCTCAATCAGGCTTGGCTGGGCGAGAGACAACGTGATTTATGAGATGGCTTATTCTGGCGTTGTTGTTTTTCTCCCGCGCCGGATTGGGTTTGCAATTTCAGTCTCTCGGCTCGGTTGACGATCACCTGATCACGGCCTTCGGATTTGACTACACCGAAATCGGCACGCTCATCGGCATGTTCATGCTGCCCGGTCTGGTACTGGCGCTCCCGACCGGCTTCCTGGGCCGGTATCTTTCAGACCGGGTTGTCGTCGGCAGCGGCCTTGGCCTGCTGGCCGCCGGTGGTCTCGTGGCTACGGCCGCGGAGGGCTTTGGCGTGCTGGCCGTGGGGCGGATGACCTGTGGCGCCGGATTCGTTCTGGCGTCGATTTTCATGACCAAGATGGTGGCCGACTGGTTCGCGGGCAGAGAGATCGCGACCGCGATGGGCATTGTCGTCATGAGCTGGCCGTTCGGCATCGCCATAGGCCAGATCGGCCATGAATGGCTCGCCGCTGAATATGGATGGCCTATGGCATTCATTGCCGCGTCGTCTTATTGCGGCATTGGCGCTATGGCGATATTTGCGTTGTACCGGTCACCTCAACACTCATCGACCAATGCGCCCGTGAACACCCCCGGTAACCGGTCATTGCTGACACGAAACGAGACGATACTGACCGTGCTTGCATCCTTTGTCTGGGCCTTTTTCAACGCTGCCTTCGTGGTCTATCTTAGTTTTGCGCCACTCTTGTTGACCACCAGCGGATACGCACCGCTGCAGGCCGCAACAACGGTCAGTATTGCAAGCTGGGTCATGATCGTGTCGGGCGCGCTGTGCGGGCAAGTCGCCGACAGAACTAGGAAGCCCGACATTGTTCTGTATGTCTGCCTGGCAACTGCGATGGGCGCATTGGCGCTGCTCAGGCAAACCGACCTCGCAGTGCCGCTCATCTTTGTATTCGGTCTGATCGGCATGTCGCCCGCCGGGGTCATCATGGCATTGACGAGCGAAGCCATGGGGCCTGACAAGCGCGCCTTTGGCATGGGCGTCTTCTTCAGCAGCTATTTTCTCGTCGTCGCTCCGGCTCCGGCAATTGCCGGCTGGCTTTACGACCGCAGCAACGATCCGTACCACCCCATATTGTTCGCCATAGCGTTGCTCGGACTGGTCGCCCTGAGCAATGTTGTTTTCCGCGTGGCACAGCGCATCGTCGGCCCGCTTCACTAAAGCCGCGAGTGGGTTTCCCGGTCTGAACCAAGAAAAGGCTAATTCGCTTTGAACCATTCCCGCGCCCACGGCGTCTGACTGTTGGGTCCGGGCAATCATGCTTCCGGAGCCTGTGAAGAATATGCAGCGACGTTGTAAGGGAACGATTGGAATGACTATTGAAAGCAAAATCAGCAGAACACGGCTGTTCTACCGTGAGGCCGGTTCCGGCGCGCCGGTGGTTCTGTTGCACGGTTCGGCCGGTTGCGGGGCGCAGTGGCGAGATAGCGTGAGCCGATTGCGTAAGCGGCACCGGGTGATAACACCGGACCTCCCCGGATATGGCGGCTCAGAGGCCGACCCGGCCCAGCCTGCAAACTCGCTGGCGACGCTGGCACGAGCCATCATCGATCTAATCGATCATATCGGAGAACCGGTCCACCTAGTCGGCCACTCAATCGGTGCTGCGATCGCCGTCAAAATCGCCATGAGCGGCAGGGCGCGTATCAGGAGCCTTACCCTGTTTGAGCCTTCCCTGTTTCATTTGTTGCGCGATGGCAACGCCGGAGACCGGGCACTTTTCACAGAGGTCTCGGATATGACGGCAACGCTTGCGTCCAGCGCATACGATGACATCCCTCACGAAGGCATGCGTAAGTTCATCGACCATTGCAACGGAGATGGCACGTGGGCAGGCTTGAGTGACAATATGCGCGACGCATATGCATCCGACATTGACAATGTGCTGCGCGATTTCGCCGCCTCGGCGAGCCAGATGTGGAGCCTCGACGAGCTTGAGCGGATTGCCTGCCCGACCTTCGCCTATATGGGGCTTGATACGAGCGCGGCGGCCCGGCGGATGACGGAAATTCTCGCCCGGGCGATCCCCAATGCGCGCCTGACCCGGGTCACAAGCGCAGGTCACATGCTTCCCGTCGCCCACCCGCATATTGTGGCGAGCGCTCTGGAACGGCATATCGCCGCCGCCACTGCCCGCGTGGCCCGGACCAATGATAAAGTAGCAATCCTGGCCGCTTGAAAACTATTGAGAGATCACATGGAGGCGCGTCCGGTTTCTTTGCCCGGTCAGGGTGCCTCAACCCCATCATAGAGTGCCGTGTTTTGCGCCGTGAGAATGCGGTTGTGCCATGAGATGGCGTCTTCGCTGAGATCGCTCACAGGCTGCGGTATGTGGTGGAAATGGTTGTAGTGGTCTTCGCCGCGCACCAGCATGCAGAAATCCTCATTCGCCACCACCTGGCGCACATGTGGTGCGATATACTGGATGGCAAGGCCGATACGCCGTTCAGACGACCGGTTGGGGGCCGATGCGTGCAGCAGTTTGCCATGGTGAAACGACGCCTGACCGGGCTCAAGCGCAACGTTGACCACACTGGCGTCATCGATGGCGACGTCTGCTTCCTGTCCCCGGGTCAGGAAGTTCGCATCATCGAAGGTGTCGTTATGTTCGACCATGTCGCCCCTGTGCGAGCCCGGCACGAAACGCATGCAGCCGTTGGCTTCCGTAACACGGCTGAGGGCGATCCAGGCGCTGACCTGGCCGTTAACGTCATCAAGACCCCAGTAGCGCAGATCCTGGTGCCAGCTCACATAGCTCTCCGTGTGTGGCTCCTTGATGAAGAAGGTGCTGCCCCACACCAGAATATCGGGCCCGAGGATGTGCTCCACCACATCGAGGATTGCCGGATTGCGCACAATCTCATTGGCGAAGGAAAAGATCACATGCGGATAGTTGAGCTGTGCCTTGTTGCCGAGTGTCCTGTCGCCGAGCCCGGCTTCGAGGCTCTCGAGCTGTTTGCGGTATGACAGCGTTTCATCGGCATCCAGAATGTCGATGGGAAAGACGTAACCGTCCTCAAAGAACTGCCCGGCGATGTCACTCGGGCGCTCGTCGACGTCATGGACTGCGGTCATGAGACTTTCTCCTGGCGGCTCTGTCGCAATTCAAAATCAGGAAGGTCGAGCCGTCAATCAGTGTCTGTTGCGTTCATCGTTAAGTTCAGCTTATGCTCAAATCCGCGTCCGCTGGTGGACCGTGCGTCCGTTCAGGGTGGCTTTCAGGGGTTTTGAATGCCGTTTCGACAGATACCCTCGTTGAACTGGCTGCGGGTCTTCGAGGCGGCGGCGCGCAGTGAAAGCTTCTCCGGCGCGGCCCGGGTTTTGAACATGAGCCCGGCAGCGGTAAGCCAGCAGATCAAGGCACTCGAAACCCACCTGAAAGCCAGACTGTTCGACCGCGGCCCCAGGAACGTGTCGTTGACCGATGCCGGCGCGGCGTTCCTGCCCTCGGTGCGCCAGGCCCTCATGTCGGTCGAAACGACGGCTGCCTCGCTGTTTGGCCATGCCCAGGGTGCAACGGTCACCGTACGGGCAACCCTGATCTTTGCCACATCCTGGCTGGTGCCGCGGCTGGCCGCATTCGAAGCCGCCCATCCCGGCATTCAGCTGCACCTCATGGGCGGTTATTATGAAACCGACATCAACCGCGAGGGGCCGGAACTCTATATCGTCTTCGGCGGCACGCCGCGCGGTTGGGGCGACAGTGACTTGTTGTTCGGCGAGACAATGTATCCGGTGGCGGCGCCGCCGATTGCCGACGTAATATCCACGCCGCAGGACCTGGCAGCACACCGTCTGATCGAGATTTCCACCCATCGCAGCAACTGGCTGCAGCTGTTTGCCGGTGTCCCGGGGTTTGAACTTGGTCAGACACGCTTTTGTTTTGTCGATTCCAGCGAGATCGCCCTGGCCATGGCGGCAGAGGGCTATGGCATCAGCCTTGCGCGTGCCCCTGCAACCGATGGCCGCGAGCAAGCGCTGGGATTGCAGCGCTGCCTCGAGGGAATGGAACTTGCAGGAACCGAGGCCTACTATCTGGTGGCGCGCTCGTTCAGTTCATTATCGCCGTCCGCCAGACGGTTTCGGGAGTGGCTGCTCGATGCGACGGCGGGGTATCGTTAGCCGAATGAGGTTTTCCTGAAGATCACCAGTTGGGTATCGCCATAGGCCCGCGTATCCAATCGTTCAAATCCGTCGATCCCATCGATGTCCGCGCCGGCGTCTTCTTCCAGTACGGCAATGGCATCATCAGCGATCCAGCCGCCTTGCAAGACAGCGGCAAGAGCGGCCTCACCAAATCCCTTGCCGTAGGGCGGATCGGCGAAAATCAGGTCAAACGGTGTCAGACGGCCCACGTCTCCCGGCTTGGTGGCGTCGCGCCGCCAGATCTTTGTGCATCCGGTAAGGTTCAGTGTTTCCACATTGCGCCGGATCAGGCCACGGGCGTCCGCGCCATTGTCGATGAAGAGGGCGAAACCGGCACCGCGCGACAGCGCCTCAAGGCCGAGCGCGCCGGTTCCGGCGAACAGGTCGAGCACCCGGGCATCATCCAGCGCGAAGCCCTCCAACCCGTGCGCAAGAATGTTGAAGAGTGCCTCGCGGGTGCGGTCCGACGTCGGCCTGATCGTGCGCGACGAAGGGGTGGCGAGCCGTGCGCCCTTATGGTTTCCGCCGACGATGCGCATTTTTCCTGGCCGTGTTCGGTCTGCTCACGCTCTTCTTGCCGGCGGCCTTCTTGCGGGGCGTGGAATCGTCCAGAAGATTGCCGATCTGGTCCCGCAGAACCTTGTTGGGAACCTTGGCGACGCCGCCGCGTTTCAATTCCCCCAGTTGGAAGGGTCCATAGGAAATCCGGATCAGGCGGTTGACCTTGAGGTCGAAAGCCTCGAGGACGCGCCGCACCTCGCGGTTCTTGCCTTCGCGCAAGGCCATGGTCAGCCACAGGTTGG
The DNA here is from genome assembly GCA_021775625.1 of Hyphomicrobiales bacterium. Lineage (GTDB taxonomy): Bacteria > Pseudomonadota > Alphaproteobacteria > Rhizobiales > JAJFHB01 > JAJFHM01. The sequence goes on from JAJFHM010000244.1 coordinate 15,570, forward strand.
TACCCTGCACCCGTTCGATGGCCGCATCGATGGCGCCATACTTGATGCCATCGATCTCGGTTCCGTTCTTGAGGGCGTCGAGCGCTGCCTGAGCGACCCTGCCGTGGGCGCGCACCCGGTAGCGCCTGAGCCAGCCGGTAGACGGCAGCTCCAGTGCCCGCGCCAGCGCACCGTCATTGGTCAATAGCAACAATCCTTCCGACGTCATGTCGAGACGCCCGACCGATATGACCCGTGGCAGGTCATCGGGCAGGCGGTCGAACACGCTCGGGCGTCCCTCGGGATCCTTGTGGCTGGTGATCAGTCCAGCGGGCTTGTGGTAGCGCCACAATTGCGGCGCTTCCACCTTGGGCAAAGCTTTGCGGTCGACCCGGACATCGTCATTCGGCCCCACATTGGTCGCCGGAGAAGTCAGCACCCGGCCGTTCAGCCGCACCCGGCCCTCTTCGATCCAGCGTTCCGCATCACGGCGCGAGCACAATCCGGAGCGCGCGATCACCTTGGCGATACGCTCGCCCGGTTTCGTCTCCGTCTCATTATCCTGTGCCATCATGTTCCGCCTTGACGTCCTGTGGTCCCAAAGACCAATCTCGCCGCGCGATGTCAAACAAAGATACAAGTTTCATGGAACTGGCGCTGCAGGAAGCGCAAGCCGCTGCCGCCCGCGGCGAGGTGCCCGTGGGTGCGGTCATCGTCGCGCCGGACCGCAGTGTGCTTGCGCGTGCCGGCAACCGCACAATCGAGCTGTCCGATCCCACCGCCCATGCTGAGATACTGGCGATCCGGGACGCGTGTTCTGCAACAGGTGCTCAGCGGCTTGAGGGGTGTGATCTTTATGTGACCCTCGAGCCTTGTCCCATGTGCGCGGGCGCGATTTCCTTCGCCCGCATCCGGCGGCTCTATTTCGGTGCCGAGGACCGCAAGGGCGGAGGCGTCGAACACGGCGCCCGCGTCTTTTCCCATGACACCTGCCACCACGCGCCGGACGTCTATGGCGGCATGTCGGAGCGAGCGTCTGCGGAGTTGCTGCAGGCGTTTTTCAAGACGAAGCGCGGGTGAACGCATCCTCAAGCTGGCGCTTCAGGTCATCCTTGACCGGTTCGCAGGCCCGCAGCACTTCGTCCACCTTGAAAAAGTCGAGCACACGAAACCGTCCTACGGCTGGCTTGACCAGCACGTCGACGGGATCTTCCTTGAGCCGCGCCTCTGTCAAGGCCTGCTGCATGATCTGGACTGCGCCATACATCGCGTCCATGGTCGAGGGCAGGCCTTCGCCGTCTTCCGTCGTATTGGCGCTGACGTCGACCGCGACCGAAATATCGGCCCGCCCGCTGAGATGATTGACCGGCAGGGGATTGATCAGACCGCCATCCATCAGCACCCGCGATCCCATCATCTGCGGCGAAATCAGCGCCGGCAGAGCGATGCTGGCGGCCACCGCCGGCTTGATGGGCCCGTGATCGAGGACGACTTCCGTTCGCTGGTAGAAATCCGTGGCAATCAGGATTGTCGGTATCTTGAGCAGGCGGAAGTCCTCGGCCACGCCGGCTGGAAACACAATATCCAAAAGCGCTTCACCGTCGATGAAGGCGGCACGGAAGGGATTGAAATCAAACAGCGACGTAAGCCCGCTGGCGCCGCGCGACATGAGGCGCTTGGCGGTCTCGACACGATTGCGCAGCACCGCTGTGGTGTGCGCCCGCAGGTCGGCGCCCGAGACGCCGGACGCATAGGCCGCCGCCACCATGGCGCCCATGCTGCACCCGGCGATAAATCTCGGCCGCACGCCCAATTCGTCGAGAGCTTCCAGCGCAACGATATGCGCCAGGCCTCTGGCGCCACCGCCGCCGAGAGCAAGGCTGAAGGAAGGATGCGCGCCGGCAGCGCTGCCGGCGGTCTCGCCCATGCTCAAACCGCCCCGGCTTTTTGTGCATAGCTCCAGGCGACCTGGGCCAGAGGTTTCACCAGTTCCGCTTTTGACACCGCATGCGGACTGGTGGCCGTGCCGTCGCGCACGCGCCCGATTATGCCCTGCAGAATGGCGGCGAGGCGGAAGAAATTATAGGCGAAGTAGAAATCCACATTGCCGATGCCGGAAAAGCCCATGGTCTTGCAATAACGCGCCACATATTCCTCAAGGCTTGGAATGCCGAGTGCCTCGAGATCACGCCCCACCAGGCTACCGGTGTCCTGGCCGGTTGGAGACTTCGGCATATGCCATTGCATGCAGTGATAGGTGAAATCGCCCAGAGGATCGCCGAGCGTCGAGAGTTCCCAGTCCAGCACCGCCAGAATACGCGGCTCGGTGGGATGCAGGATCATGTTGTCGAGGCGGTAATCGCCATGCACAAGCGCACTGTGGGATGCTTCCGGGCAGGCGCCGGGCAACCAGTCCATCAGCCGGTTCATTTCGTCGATCTTCAAGGTCTCCGACAGGCGGTACTGCTCGGACCAGCGTCTGATCTGGCGCTCTACATAGCCTTGCGCCTTGCCGAAATCACCCAGACCGGCTGCTTCATAATCGAAGCTGTGCAGCTGGGCGAAGGTATCGTTCATGGCGTG
>JAJFHM010000245.1 GCA_021775625.1 Hyphomicrobiales bacterium
GATGGTTTTCATGGTTCACTCCCTGACCCTTGAATGGTGTTTCTTGGGGTTTCAATGAACGGACTTTACAAATGCCCGGCACCGTTCACTCACCGGCTCAAAAAAGACTTTCTTCGGCGGCCCTTCCTCTTCCACCAGGCCCTGATGCAGGAACATGACGTGGCTCGACACGTCACGGGCAAATTTCATTTCATGGGTCACCAGGATCATGGTGTTGCCTTCTTCCGCCAGATCGCGGATCACCTTCAGGACTTCGCCGACCAATTCCGGATCCAGCGCCGAGGTCGGCTCGTCGAACAGCATGACGGTCGGTTCGATGGCAAGTGCCCTTGCTATTGCGGCGCGCTGCTGCTGACCGCCGGACAGGAAGGCCGGGTACTGGTCGCGCTTGTCCCACAGGCCGACCCGGTTGAGGATCTGTTCGGCGCGGTCGCGGGCTTCCGCCTTTGGGGTTTTGAGAACATGCACCGGCGCTTCCATGACATTCTGCAGCACCGTCATGTGGGCCCACAGATTGAAGCTCTGAAACACCATGCCCAGCCGGGTGCGGATGCGTTCGACCTGACGCATGTCGGCCGGCACCAGATTTCCCTTTGTCGGGGGTTTGAACTTCACTTCTTCTCCGGAGACGATAATGCGCCCCTGGCTTGGCAGCTCAAGCAGGTTGATGCAGCGCAGGAATGTGCTCTTACCGGAGCCGCTGGCGCCGATAATCGAGACCACATCGCCTTCCTGAGCGCTGAGGGAAACACCCTTCAGGACTTCCAGGGCGCCAAAACTCTTGTGCAGATTTTCTACCGTCACTGCAGCTTGCGTGGCGCCCGCTCCAGCGGCGCCCGCCGGTGATGAACCCATACACCCACTTCCCCTCGGACATAAACGCAATCATGCTAGCCCCTGGCTGCAGTTAGAGCAATGCCGACAATCGCGAGGCCCGGACGGCGGGTCGATCACCCGCCGGAGGCGTTTCGCAAAGACGTTGCCAACGAGCGGCCAGCCAGCAACACGATGAAACACACGGCGACCACCCCGGTCACGCCCATGATCCCGTTGTCGGGCCAGATATCGATGGCGGCTCCGGCAGCCGGCGGGCCGGCCACATTGGCCACTTCATAGGCGATCACGAAGACCGAGTTAGCCGCGGCAAGGGTGCCGCCGCGAAAACGCTGACCGAGTTCGGCAAGCGAGATGGAATATAACGCCCAGGCACAGCCACCCCATACAAACAACACCATGCCCAGGATAACAGGGGTAGCCAGAAGCCCCGGCGCCACGACCGGCCCGGTCACGCAGACGACGGCACATCCAAAAAGCACCGAGCGATAGCCGAGGGTATCGGCCAGCCAGCCCAGCGGATATTGCATGAATATGTTGCCCGAGACGAACACCGATAACAGGAGAACCGCGAGCCACTCCTCGAGCCCGCTGCGGATGCCCCAGATCGGCAGGAAACTGAAAAACACGATGTCGACCACGCCAGCCACAATGGCGGCAGCAAAGAGGACCGGTGCTGCACGCACTATGCTCAGCATCTGAGTGTTCTCCGCCACCTCGACCACCGGTTCGGCGCGCTTCAAAAACACGATGGGCAGGAGGGCGGTTGCGGTGAGCACCGCAAACAGGACAAATGGCATCACGCCGTCGGTGCCGCTCAAGCTCAGGACCACCGGTCCGGTGGCGAACCCGGCGGCCACCATGCTCACGTAAATCGCAATGATGCGGGCGCGGTCGCGCTCGGTGGCGATCACATTGATCCAGGTTTCCAGAATGATCCACGGGCCGGCGCCTGCAAGGCCCGCAATCAGGCGCAGCACCAGCCATGCGGGAACGCTGACGAACAGCGGCAACAGGATAACCGTCACCAGTGATGTGACACCGCAGACCAAAATGGCATTGACCGCGCCCAGGCGGCGCAACAGGCGCGGCACAAACGGTGCGGCCGCAATGGTTCCCAGGGGTTGCGCTGCAACCACCAGCCCGATAGTCGCTCCATCCACGGAACGGGCCTCGAGAACCAGCGCCATCAGCGGGATCAAACCGCCGAACGATATCGCGAACGAAAATATGCTGGCACACAACGCAGCGAGCGAAAGCCACATGAGCTTTCTACCCTGCATCCCGTTGGCCGGGTCTTTGTTGCCGCCTTCGCTCACCGTAGAGAATACTTTCATGCACCGGCCGAGCGGACCGGCAACAAAAAGTGGCAGGGGCCAGAACACCTGCCACTTTAGATCGTTTCACCATCAAACGGTTCCGTATGAAGGTGAAGCGATCTAAATACGCGAAGGCGCAGCCTACGCCTTATAGTCCTCCGCTGTCAGCACCACATAGAGCTTGCGGATCGGTTCTTTCACATCCCAGGTGCATTTGCAGCCGCGCGGCATCATGAAGCTGTCGCCCGCCTTGTAGGTTTCGACACCGCCGTCATTGTCGATGACATCGACCGCGCCTTCAATCAGATAGACGAACTCGTCGTAAGGTGCGTCTTCGATCAGATGCCGGTTGGGCTGGCATTCCCAGATGCCCGCATCAAGCTGGCCGGTCTGATCTGCATAGAGGCTGCGGCCATGTTCGCGGGGATCGCCGGACTGCAAACCTTCCGGCGGGATGTAATCGGTCGGCTCGAGGCCCGTGAAAGGCGTGGTTGTGGGAATGCGTACACATTTTGAGCTGCTCATGTTCGGTCTCCTTTAAGTGAGTGTGAGCGTTAGTGCCACTGATCGGGCATTTCTGATTTTCGGCGGATGATGAATTCCTCGAGCGCGTCATTGATGGCCGGATCGAGCAGCGGTGCTTCGTACTCACCAAGCATCTCCTTCCACCGCACGTTGGCGCGTTGCTCCATGTCGAGGCTGCCTGCTTCGCTCCATTGCTCGAAGGACTGGGTGTCGCAGAGCTCGGAATGATAATTGGCGGTTTCGAAATGCGCCATGGTGTGAGCGGTGCCGAAGAACGCCTCTCCCGGACCGGCCTCCCGGTAGGCGTCGGCTGCCAGCGTGTCGGCATTGATCTCAAGCCCTCCCATCATGCGCAGCATCATGCCGCAATGATCGAGATCCATGACGAATTTCTCATAGCCCATGGTGAGCCCGCCCTCGAGCCAGCCGGCTGCATGGAAGACGAAGTTGGAGCCAGCCAGGATGCCCGACATCATGCTGGTGGCGGATTCCTGCATGGCCTGGGCATCCGACACTTTCGAGGCAGTGAGATGACCGCCGCAGCGCAACGGCAGCCCGAGCCGCCGGCACAACTGCGCGACGGCGAATGTCGAGAGGTTAGCTTCCGGCGTGCCGAACGTGGGGGCGCCGGATTTGAGGTTCATGGTGGTGAGGAAATTGCCATAGACCATGGGCGAGCCTTTGCGCACCAGCTGGCTCAGGGCAATTCCCGCCATCGCCTCCGCGTGCGACTGGGCCAGCAATGCCGGCTGGGTGACCGGGCCCATGGCGCCGCCCAGAATGAAGGGTGAGATGACGGCACTCTGATTGGCCCGGGCGTAGGCCTTGAGCGCGCCGGTCATGATGTGGTCATAGACCAGCGGCGAGTTGACATTGATGTTGCCCTGGATGACGCAGTGATCCTCCAAATAGGCATCGCCGAACACCAGACGCGCCATGGCGATCGAATCCTCCGCCCGCTCCGGCGCCGTCACCGAGCCCATGAACGGCATGGTCGAATAGCGCAAATGCGCATCGACCATGTCGAGATGGCGCTTGTTGACCGGCAGGTCGACCGGCTCACACAAGGTGCCGCCGGAATGGTTCAGCCAGGGCGAGGCGTAGGACAGTTTGACGAAGTTCCGGAAGTCTTCGATGGTCGCGTAGCGCCGCCCGCCCTCAAGGTCAGTCACGAACGGCGGACCGTAGGCGCCCATGAACACCACATGATCACTACCCAGAGTGATCGACGAGGCCGGATCCCGCCCGTGCATGCGAAACTGCGATGGCGCCGTCGAACACAGGGCGCGGGCATGGCCGGCATCGAAGCGCACCCGTTCGCCCTTGACCGTGGCCCCGGCATCCGCGAACAGCTGAAGTGCTTCTTCATCGCCGCGAAACTCGATGCCGATCTCCTTCAAGATCCAATCGGCATGGTCCTCCAGTTGCACCAGCGCTGCTTCATCCAGCAGTTCGTAAGTGGGGATTTTGCGTCGGAATGCCGCCGAACCGGCCGCCGGGCGGGCAGCCTTGCGCCGCGCAACCCGCGCTGCCCTGCCGCCGCCGCGGCCTTTTGACCGCGGTTCTGCGGCAGTGGCTGTCTCCACATCGGCAACGCTCATGGCCATAGCTTTGGTTCAATTATTTTAATCCACCCGAGTGAACCACCCAATTACATCCGCTCGCAACTCAAATGATTTGCACATTGGGTTTAAATTATTTAAACGCAAACCATGCGGTTCCGGTCCTTCGACAGCATGCGGGTGTTCAATGAAGTGGCAGCACGGCTGAGCTTTACGGCAGCGGCTGAGGATCTGAACCTGACCAAAGGCGCCGTCAGCTATCAGATCGCACAGCTCGAACGCGAGCTTGGCTTTCCACTCTTCATCCGTCAGCACCGCAGCATTTCCCTCACCGAAAAAGGCGCCAGGCTGTGGCAGACATCTCAAGCAGCCTTCACCGAGATGGAGCGCGAGATCGCCACCCTTCGCGAAGACGCCTCGGAGCGCATCACCATCGGCATGGCGACCTATTTTGCATCACGCTGGCTGTCGCCCCGGCTGATGACCTTCATGGCCGCCCACCCGGAGATCCGGCTCCGCCTGCAGCCCCTGATCGACCTGATCGATCTGCGCGCCGAAAATATCGATATGGCGATCCGCTGGGGCGATGGCCGCTGGTCGGACATGGAGATCGAGCAGCTTTTGCCCTGCCCGGCTTTCCCGACAGCGGGCGCGGAAATCGCAACGCAGGTTGAACGTTTGGGCCTCGAGCAGGTGATGCCCGGCCTGACGTTGCTGCACGACCGCGAAGGCTCCACGGCCTGGGCCGATTGGCACACGGCAGCAGGCCTGCACTACCGGCCGGCGCGCGACGGGCTGGTGATCCCCGACCCCAATGTGCGCGTTGAGGCCATCGTCAACGGCCAGGGTGTGGCGCTCTACGATGACCTGGTGGCAGCCGAACTTTCAAGCGGAAAGCTATTCCGCATCTCATCTGTAGAGCTCTCCGATTACGGCTACCATCTGGCCTATCCCAGGAACGCAACCCGCAATCCGGCCCTGCAGGCTTTTCGCGACTGGATCATCTCAGAAACGGAATGAGCCCGGCTGGCGCCATGCCTCGCTAGAACACTCCGTTGGCTTTCTGCAGTTCCCGCACGTAGGTTACGATTTTTTCAGTATCCCCATCAGAAACACCGGGGATTGCCGCCATGTCGCCGTAAGGCCAGTGGTGGCCACGGACGCCTCTGCGCACCGCGCGGAAAAAGGTAAAATCCGAGTGATGGTTCGGTTCGTAGATCTTATGTACCAACGGTGGTCCGTGATGCGTACCGGCGGCGTTCACACCGTGACATGAGGAACAATTGGTATCGAAGATTTTCTTTCCGGCTTCGGCTGCAACGGATAATTCCGGAACCACAACGCCGACGCTGAATTTGGGTTCCGGGGAGACGAACAGTTTGCGCCCGACGATGAGCGCACCGGCCACCAGGACGGCGGCAACTGCAAGTTTCACAAGAACGTTTTTGCTGATCATGAATACCGGTCGCTCTCAGTTCAAATCCGATGTGGCCAATCCAAGCCGGGTGAGCGGTTCCGCCGTCAGCTCCAATGCCTGTGACAAGATGCGATCCCGACCGTAGATATCGTGGTGGAATTTAACACCGCCATCTGCGCCGACCCAGGCCGTGTAATAGCCGAGATAAACCGGAATTTTCCGCTCCAGCCGGACCCTCTGGTTCTGGCCATTGCGCACCGCGGCTTCAATCCGTTTTGGTGTCCACCCCTGCGGACCCAACACGACTGACGCGAGATCATATGGCTGTTTCAAGCGCACACAGCCATAGCTGAACGCGCGCACGTCGTTGCCGAACAAATGCCGTGCCGGCGTATCATGCATGTATATCGAATGGCTGTTGGGAAACAAAAACTTCAATCCGCCAAGAGCATTTGTTGGTCCAGGCGGCTGACGAAAGCTGTAGGTCAGGTTCTTGGCGGTAATGTCCCGCCAATCGACCGAACGCCAGGCGACCTGTTGCCCGCGGCCATTCAACAGCTGGAACCCTTGACGCTCGAGATATCCCGGATCGCCGCGCAACTTTGGCAGCATTTGATCGATTGCAAGAGAGCGTGGCACCGTCCAGTACGGATTGAGCACGACAGATTCCATTTCATCGACAAAGACCGCAGTTTGATATTTCGGCTTGCCGACAATCACGTCTGATCGAAATTTGACTTCACCGCCGTCCACAAGCCAGCTTTGGAATGCCGCCTGATTGACAAATATGTACCGGTCGGTGAGATCCGCCGGCAGCCAGCGCAATCGTTCCATGCTCAGAACAATTTTCCGCACCCTTTGCGCGGAAGATTGGCCGTTAAGCGCCCGCCGTGTGTTGGGTCCGATAATGCCATCATCGCGTAAGCCCGATTGCTTTTGAAAAGCCTTGACTGCGGCGACCAGATCAAGATCGAAGGTCGTCTCTTCTGCGGCCGGCACCTCGTCGATTGCGGCGGCTTCAGGCTTCGCAGGATCCTCATAAATGCCGAGGGCAGCAAGCCGTTTTCGAACGGCCACGATGGCTGGATCCTGGGCCAGCGGCCGGAGCGTTGCTCCATCCGGTATCGTGAGGTCAATTTCCGCACTTTCCAGCTTACGGTAGTTGGCCAGTGCCGTCTTCAGACGGCCATATTGCGGAAAGTCCGGATGCAGGGAGGAAAGGAACAGGTCCGGCCGTACAGTGGAGCGTAGTTTCCGCAATATCTGCGAGGGCTCTGCGGCATCGACTTTAATCGTATGCATCTCGCTTATTCTGATGGGGTCAATGCGTCCGGCCGAGGCATGCCGTGCGTATTCCAGTGCGGCAGCCGTGAGTTCAAGATCCAGCCTCGCTAGAGCCCTTGGTGAAAGGCGAAGATTGGAGAAATCGCCATCGAACGACGAAAGCGCGCTTGGCAGGTAATCCCGCGCCCGCAAGCCATCTTCATCAGCACCGCCAAAAAGCGCCATGAGCCGTTGCGCGCGTAGGCTCAAGCCACTCTCCACGACCCAGAGCGGTTGGTACCGCGCGCCGCCGTAGAACGAAATGATTGCACCACGATGCAAGGCACGAACGTAAACAGCATCACTCTTGGAAGTGGCCAGGTGGCGGAAGATTTCAGCGGAAAGAGCATCCAACGGGTCCACGTTTTCAAGGCTTTTGTCTTTTAGTTCGACCGGCGGGTCGGGTGGCAGTGCCTGTTGCCGCACACCATGCGAGTGGGGTTTGGCCGCACCCTCCTCATTTGAGCTGGAGTCATGCCGGTTGAAGCTGCGGTCAAACAAATCGTGCGAGCGGGCGCCGAACAAAGTTGAGAAGATTGAATGCCTTGCATGTCCCGGCTCAGACGCCGCACTGATCCCGATCGCGAGCGCAATACCAAACACGAGGAAGCGGCACCAACTCCGGCTCAATCCACCGCGTCGGCACGACCGGGCCGAGAGATTGACCATCACGTTTTTACCTAAGAGAAGCTGGCGTTTCATGGCCTGTCTCCTCAGAAAAATTGCTGCCATTCGTGGCTGCTGACGCCTGGACATAGACTGTACCCTTCATGCCACTTTCATAGTGGCCGGGGATCAGGCAGCCATATTCGAACTGCCCCGCCTTCGAAAAAGTCCAGATGATTTCACCCGCCTGGCCTGCCTTGACATGGGTCATGTAGGGTTCGTCATGCTCCATTCCGGGGAACCGGGCCATCAGCTTTGCGTGCTTCTTCAAATCCTCGGTTCGCCCCAACACCATCTCGTGCAGATCGTCACCCCTGTTGGTGATGACGAACCGGATCGTGGCTCCCGATTGGATGTGCAGAACTCCGGGTTTGAACAGCATTTCATCGTTCATCTCGACCATGATTGTGGTGTTGACAGCGTTCGGCCTGCCGCTCATTCCAAATTCCGTTTCAACAACCTTCCGGCTCTTAGGTGAGCGGGCGTTTTCGTGTGGATCATTGCTGTGTGCAAGCGCAGTGCTCGTCATCACGCTGGCGAAGAGGCAGACTGCCGCAATTCGAAACATAAGTGGTTCTCCTGGTCTGTGTCCTGGGTCTCAATGTCGGTTTTCGCGGGATGTTGGGGGTCGTTTTCCAAGCACCGGGACCGGCAGGGATGACAACTCTTCGTTGCCAAAGCTGTTGTCATCCTCACCGGTTTATAGTGGCCCTCAAAGCACGGTCACTTTCGCACCCACTTTTGCGCGCTCATAGAGATCGATTACGTCCGCATTCATCAATCGGATACAGCCGCTTGAAACATTGCGCCCAATGCTGGAGGGCTGAGCCGTTCCGTGAATGCGATAGAGGGTGGCGCCCAGATAAAGCGCCCGCGCACCCAACGGGTTGTTGGGGCCACCCGGCATATAAGCCGGTAAATGCGGTTCGCGTTTCCGCATCGCGAGCGGCGGCGTCCACCCGGGCCATTCCGCCTTGCGCGAAATGCGCTCGACCCCACTCCAGGAATATCCCTCGCGGCCAACGCCGATCCCGTATCTCAGCGCTCTCCCATCCCCAAGAACGAAATAGAGAAACTTGTTTTTTGTATCGATGACAATCGATCCGAGCTTTTCCGGTGTCGGATAATTGACGGTCTTCTTTCGGTATTTGGCGATGACGCCAGAACTGATCTCGTCCAGATCGAAGCGAGCCGCACTTGCTGAACGGTGGTCGATGGTCGATAGAATCAGCATCAAAGTTGAAAAAGCAATTACAAGTGTACGCATAGCCGTTGCTCCCAAAATCGCACATGCAAAACCTCAGGCCCCAGCGCATAACGGCGCACCGGAACGTAGTCGCAGTGGCTGAGTTAACTCAGCGCTCAGAGAGAGATGCGGGGAGGACGCAGCAGATCAAAAACCAGAGCCAAACGTCTCACGTCGTCGCCCGTCGGGCCAAATGTAACCCTGTCGGCGGAATAATCGAAAGCCTGCACCCAGACGCCGGCAAAGTGGTTTGCGCAGGCACCGGACACCAGACCGCAGTCTGGATGCTCATGATCAACCGGACAATGTTCGTCTATAATTTCATCGCTCACCGGTGCCAAATACGTCACGGTGTCACTCGACAGCCGAGACGGACCCGCGCCCACGGTATCCACCGCCAACGCCAGGGTCGCTATCATGGCGAGCAAGGCGACGAACGCGAAACACTTGATTCTTCTGCCGGGCATTTGAATCATGGTGGCTACGAATGATTAAGAAAATCAGACCCATGTCAATGGCAACTTTAGTGATAACGAAAAATTTATTGCGGAACTCCAATCGAAACAGCCTCCACACGGACCAGCGCTATCAGGACCACATCAACGTATTCGCCGCCATTGTACTGCGAAGCCGGCAATGGAAATCCGGATGCAAATGGCGGATACTTCCACCGCAACAACCATAAGGACATGAAAACCCATGAAACCCGTCTGTCTGGTCATAGGTGCGGGCGCCGGCATCGGAGGCAATGTTGCAAAGCGCTTTGCGCAGGAAGGTTATCACGCGGTTCTCTGCCGGCGCAGCGACGAAGCCGCCCTGATGGAGATGGTGGCCGGCATCGAGCGCGACGGCGGCAGCGCATCGGGGTTTTTGCTCAACGCCGTCAAAGCCGACAGCATCGAAGAGCACATCGCCGCGGTCGAGGCCGATATCGGCCCGATCGAGGTTGTGGTCTATAATCTCGGTGCCCAGATCGGCGACAGGCCGCTCGCCGACACAAGTTACAAAGCCTTTGAGATGGGCTGGCGCCTCGCAACCTTCGGATTGTACCGCACCGCATCAACCGTCTGCCCCCTCATGGAGAACCGCGGCCGCGGAACCATCCTGGTGACCTCATCGACGGCCGCGGTCAGGGGCAACGGCGGGCAGCATTCCCACGCCGCCGCCATGGGCGGGCGGCGCATGTTGTGCCAGACCCTCAATGCGGAGTTCGCCCCCAAGGGCATCCATGTCGCGCATATCATCATCGATGGCGCGGTCGATGCCCCCGACACGCTTGGAAAAATGCTTGGACCTGAGAAGTTCCAGGAGCTGCGCGAAGCCCGCGGCCTGAAAAATGACGGGCTGTTGCTCCCCGATAAAGTTGCCGACACCTATTTCCATCTGTCCCAGCAGCACCGCTCTGCCTGGAGCCATGAGATCGACATGCGGTCGTTCTCCGACAGCCCGTGGTGGAATGGCTGACGGCAGTCAGCCGGGAAAGTTTGCTCCGTGGATACATTTCGAGGCTTGTTTGATCAGGATCAACGCCAACGGGTGCATGACAGGCCATTTTTGCTGCCACAGCATATTTCTAGATGAGTGGAGGAGAAAATGGTAGAAAAGTCCCATACTGCCGGATGGTGGCCCAATGTTTACGAACCCCTTCGACAATTCGGCGAAAAAGTCGCTGACTGGTTCGCTCCAAGGTCCGACGCATCTGCACTGACGGATTATTACGAGATCAATGTTGAACTGCCTGGTGTCAAAGCCGAGGATGTAGATATTACCATGCAGGACAACAGCCTTGTCGTTCGCGGAGAAAAGCGGTCGGAACGCACGGAAACCGATCAGTCGTTTTACTTCTCCGAGAGAGAATATGGAGCATTTCAACGCGAGTTCCGCCTGCCGCCGGATGCAGATGGTGACAAAATAGACGCCCAGTTTGGCGATGGAGTTCTGCGGCTGAGAATTGCCAAGAAAAGTGCCTCAAAGCCCACGGCAAAGAAGATCGAAATTCGCCAGACATAACGACGAATACGCATCGCAGACCGGAGCATGGCCGCCGTTATCAACCACGAGGGGGCTTGCAGAACTTTGCTGGAGTCTACAACTGTGATCCTCAACAGACCCTAGAGGCCGTATGGAGTACAAGGATTATTACGCCGCTCTTGGCGTGTCTCGGGAGGCCACTCAAGATGAGATCAAGCGTTCCTACAGGAAACTGGCGCGCCAGTTTCATCCGGATCTCAACAAAGACGAGGGCGCCGAAGAGCGATTCAAGGAGATCGGCGAAGCCAACGAAGTTCTGAGTGACCCTGAAAAACGGGCTGCTTACGATCAGCTCGGCACCGGCTATCGGCCTGGCCAGGATTTCCAGCCGCCTCCCGACTGGGATGCTGGGTTCGAGTATTCAGGGGGCCGCCAGGACGCAGCTTTTTCTGATTTCTTCGAGGACCTGTTTGGCCGAACGCGCCAGGCTGAGCGTACCCAGCACAGACAGTTCCATGCCAGGGGCCAGGATCACCATGCCAAAATACTTGTCGATGTAAGCGATGCCTTTACAGGCGCTAAACGCACAATTCAGATGAAAGTGCCGAAGGTGACGGCAGATGGTCATGTCATCACCGAGCAAAGAACGCTCAACGTCAAGATTCCAAAAGGTGTTACTGCCGGCCGGCACATCCGGCTCAAGGGCCAGGGAGCACCCGGCCTTGGCGAGGGCGAGCCCGGTGATCTGTATCTTGAAATCGAGTTCGCATCGCATCCAATTTATAACGTCGACGGCCCGGATATTTATCTCAACCTCCCGGTATCTCCCTGGGAGGCCGCCCTTGGCGGCAAAGTCAAAGCGCCCACACCTGCAGGTGCGGTGGATGTTACCGTTCCGGCGAATTCAGTGCAGGGGCGCAAGTTACGCCTGAAAGGCCGAGGCATTCCGGGCAAAGTGCCAGGTGATCTATACATTGTGCTGCAGATAGCGCTACCCGCTTCAGACAGTGCCAAGGCGAAGAAAATTTATCAGACGATGGCAGATGAACTGCCCTTCAATCCGCGCGCTGCGCTCGGCGTATAATTCCTGGTCGGAGACTGAACAATGCCCGAAAGACCTCAACCAACCCACTCAGGAGATCTGGTTACGGATGCCGCCGAGTTGACACTTGATGAACTGTGTAAGATTTGCGGTGTGCCGAAAGACAAAGTCGTGACTTACGTCGCTGAGGGCATTGTCGAACCCAAGGGCTCCGAGCGCATTCAGTGGCGCTTTTCTCAAACGACAGTTGTGGAATTGCACAGGGTAAAGCGGCTTGAACGCGACCTCGGTCTGAACACGGCTGG
>JAJFHM010000246.1 GCA_021775625.1 Hyphomicrobiales bacterium
CTCCCAGATTGCCGGAACGTTCGATTTCCGCGCCCGCGTGGATTTCGTCAAGATCCCCAGCGTCATCAAGCTCTACAACGGCCAGTACACGTCCATCGACGAGCTTATCGACCTGCAGGACACGCTGGAGATGCGCAAATCCATCATCCGCAACACAGCGGAAGCGTTCGGGCCGGACATTCTGATCGTCGACAAAGAACCGCTCGGGCTTAAGGGTGAGGTGGAAGATACTCTGGCCCTGCTCAAGACAAAAGGCACCAGGCTGGTGCTCGGATTGCGCGATGTCATGGATGCCCCGGACAGGCTTGAGAAGGAATGGCGGGAAAAGCAGGTCATTGAGAAGATTGACCACTTTTACGATGAGATATGGGTCTACGGAACGGAAGGCTTTTATGATCCTTTAACCGGCCTTGGGGGTTGCGAGCCGTTGCGTGGCAGAATGACGTTCACCGGGTTCCTGAAACGGCATTTGCCGGCGATCCAGTATCCGGTAACCCTGCCGTTCACAAATCCCTACATTCTGGTCACCGCCGGCGGCGGCGGTGATGGCGCCGACCTGATGGAGTGGGTGCTCTGCGCCTATGAGCGTGACAAGAGCCTGCCGCACCCGGCGGTCATGGTCCTGGGCCCGTTCATGCCGATCAGCGCGCGGGAATCGATGCTCCGCCGCGCCGAGGCGCTCGAGAACGTCCACGTGATTGAATTCGACAACCGTATGGAAGCGTTGATGACCGGCGCCATCGGCGTCGTCGGCATGGGCGGGTACAATACGTTTTGCGAGATCCTCTCATTCGACAAGCGGGCCATCATTGTGCCGCGGGTCGAACCGCGCGAGGAACAGCTGATCCGCGCCATGCGGGCAAATGAGCTGGGCCTGGTGGGGCTCTTGCATCCGCAGGATGCCTGCGACCCGGAAGTGATGGCGAAAGCCCTGCACGATCTGCCGGTGCGCGGCATGCCGTCCCATATTGGTGTTGACGGGCTGCTTGACGGGTTTGACGCAATCGCTGAGTCGGTCGGCGGGATCATGGCGCCGCGGACGCGGCCAACCTTCACAGTGATCGAAGGTTCGAACCGTTGACCACTCCGGTTGCGTTTATACTGAAAGGCTACCCGCGGCTTTCCGAAACCTTCATTGCGCAGGAGATCCTGGCCCTCGAGCGCGCCGGGATGGATATCGAGATTGTCTCGTTGCGGCGGCCGGCGGACGGGCGCGTTCATCCGGTACACGAAGAGATTTCAGCGCCGGTCCGCTATCTGCCGGAATATCTGCGCACCGATCCGGCCCGCGTTATGCGTGGGTGGCTCAGGGTTCGCCGCTTGCCCGGCTATGCGCGTGCGCGCCAAGCGTGGTTGAGGGATATGCGCCGTGACTTCACCCGGAACCGGTTTCGCCGATGGGGCCAGGCCTTGGTGCTTGCGGCAGAGTTGCCGGAACACTTCGGCCGGTTGCACTCGCACTTCATGCACACGCCAGCCTCGGTGACCCGCTATGCGGGTTTGATCCGTGGCCTGCCGTGGACCTGTTCGGCGCACGCCAAGGACATCTGGACGTCACCTGACTGGGAGCTGGAGGACAAGCTCAGCTCCGCCGATTGGACGGTTACCTGTACGGAGTTTGGCTGGCGGCATTTACGTAAATTGGCGCCCGATGCGGAACGGGTGCATCTGGTCTATCACGGCCTCGACCTTGAGCGGTTCGAGAAGAAGGCAACGCGTCGCAGCGGCGGCGATGGCTGCGACAGCGATGTGCCTGTAGTCCTCCTCACCGTCGGCCGGGCGGTTGAGAAGAAAGGCCTCGATACCTTGCTTGAAGCCCTGGCGTCGCTGCCCTCAAAGCTGCACTGGCACTGGCACCATGTGGGCGGCGGGGAACTGGCGGATACGCTTCGCACGCAAGCCCGCCGGCTCGGCATCGACGGCAGGATTACATGGCACGGAGCTCAGCCGCAGGAAATGGTACTCGACCTCTACCGCGCAGCGGATCTGTTCGTCCTGCCCTGCCGGGTTGCCGCCGATGGTGATCGCGACGGCCTGCCGAATGTGTTCATGGAGGCCATGAGCCAGGGGTTAACGTGCATCTCGACACCGGTGTCCGGGGTGCCGGAAATCATCCAGGACGGGGAGACCGGGGTTCTGGTCGAGCCCGATGAGCCGGAAGCACTCGGTGTTGCCCTGCAATGTCTTATCGGCGATCCCGTTATGCGCCAGACGATCGGGAAGGCGGGAGAAGCGCGCGTGCGTTCAGGGTTTGACCACCGTGCGGGCATTGTCGAATTGCTGCGTCTGTTCGACCATCCGGCACCGTCCCCCTCCTCAAAGCGCGGCGCGGCCTGAAGCCCATGTCACACCGGGTGCTGATCTACGCCCAGCATATTCTGGGTATTGGACATCTTGTGCGGGCGTCACGGATCACGCGCGCCATGATTTCAGCCGGACTGGACGTGGTTGTGGTACTCGGTGGCATGCCCGTCGACGGCGTCGACTGGGGTGCTGCCCGGCTTGAATACCTGCCGCCTATTCGCGCCGGATCGCAAGGCTATGCGGATCTGGTGGACGTTGACGGCAATCCGGTCGACGACGATCTCAGGCAACGCCGCCGCGCCGCGCTAATGCGTGTGATCGAAGTGGAACGGCCCGACGCGCTTCTGATTGAGGCGTTTCCGTTCGGGCGCCGCGCCATGCGGTTTGAACTGATCCCGGCACTTGAAATGGTACGCGCATGGGACCGCCCGCCTGTGGTTGCGTCGTCGTTGCGCGACATTCTGCATGAAAACCGGAAACCCCACCTCAATGTGGAAACCGCCGATCTGGTTGAGCGGCTGTTTGACCTCGTACTGGTACATGGTGACCGGGATTTCATTCCGCTTGAGGCCAGTTTCCCGGAGACAGACCGCATCGCTGCAAAAGTGCGATACACCGGGCTGGTGGCTCCTGACGCCACCGACAGGCTAGATGGCGAGCGATTTGACGTTGTGGTTTCGGCCGGCGGAGGTGCTGTAGGCGCGGCATTGCTCACCGCAGCCATGGATACGATTGGCTGGTGTGCGGCTGCGGATGCGCGCTGGTGTTTCATCACCGGGCCCAATCTTGATCGCGAAACCCGGGACCGGTTGATGGCGTCGACGTCTGCGAATGTTACCGTTGAGCGGTTCAGGTCCGACTTTGTGGCACTGCTGCACCATGCCAGGATTTCGATTTCCCAGGCGGGTTATAATACGGCGGCGGATCTTCTCGTGGCCCGTTGCCCAAGCATCGTGGTGCCGATGGCCTATCAGGGCGAAACGGAGCAGGTGCGCCGGGCAGAACTGCTGGCTGAACGCGGATTGGTCGAGACGGTTTCAGAGGACGGGCTTTCGCCGGAAACACTGGGCGCCGCCATTGACCGGCTCTGGGAGGCGAAGATGGAGATGGCGGGTGTATTGCCTGACCTGGACGGAGCGGAAGCGACAGCGCGTCTGGTACTGGCCGCCTGCGAGGCGCGATGAACGGTTCCTGGGAGGCGCTTGGCGAAGAACTGAGCCGCTGGGACGGCACCGGCCGCACGGCGACCTTCTGGTTGCGGGACGATGATGCCATCACGCACACGCCCGCACTGCAGATGTTGCTGGATACTGGCGGAAGAACCGGTGCACCGATCGGGCTGGCCGTGATTCCCAAAGATGCCGATGAGAGCCTGGCCGAAGCCGTGGCGGCCGCCAGGGACACCTGGGTCATACAGCATGGCTGGTGCCACGCCAATCACGCCGGGCCGGACGAGAAGAAGTTCGAAGTGGGCGATCACCGCCCGCAGCAGGTCGTGGCGGAGGACCTGCTGCGCGGCGATGCCCGTCTGCGGCAGCTGTTCGGTGCGCGTTACACCGGCGTACTGGCGCCGCCGTGGAACCGTATTGGTCTTAAGACGGCGGGCAACCTGTCGAATTTGGGATATCGGGGGTTGTCAGTGTTCGGACCGCGCAATGCCACCATTGCCGCTACCGGTGTGCATCGCGCCAACACGCACATCGACATCATCGACTGGAAGGGCACCCGCGGGTTCAGGGGCACCGATGAGGTGATCGGCCAGGCGATAGCCCATCTTGTCGCGCGGCGGCAGGGTACGAACGATCCCGATGAGCCCTCCGGCCTTATCACCCACCACCTTGTCCATGACAGTGCGTGCTGGGATTTCATCGAGGCTTTCGTCTCTTTCACGCAACGCCATGACAGCGTGCGCTGGCTGAGTGTGCCGGAGGTTTTTGCCTGAGAACTGGCGGTATCGTCGCCCCTGCCAATGCGCTATGTCTGCACCGCTTGCATAAACGAAGAGCCGCCATATGGAACACCTCGCACCCCAGGACGTGCTAATGGGCCTGGAATCCGCTCCGCCGGAGTGTTCGATCGAAGACGCTTCCAGAATTGCC
>JAJFHM010000247.1 GCA_021775625.1 Hyphomicrobiales bacterium
TCATCTGAATACCCTCGACTGTGATGATGTCGTTGTCCGAGCTGTGAATGACGACATCGGAGCCGACCTGTTCCATGTAGTCGCCGTCCCAAGTCGAGTTGAGGTCGAACCAGTTGCCGATCTCGGTGCCGTCCAGGTCGATCTTGTCGATGCCGATCTCGAAGTCCTCGATGACATCGCTTTCGCCATAGTCCTGGTGCTCGAAGACGAAGATATCGGCGCCATCATCGCCGTACAGGCTGTCGTCGCCGCCGCGTCCGGCCAGAGTGTCGTTGCCGTAGCTGCCGTCCAAGTCGTTGGCGTTTGCATCGCCCATGAGGGTATCGTCAAAATCCGATCCCACAATATTCTGTATCGATGACAGCGTGTCGCCTTCTGCATAGCCACCCGATCCGGTTCCTGCCTCGAGGTCAACGATTACGCCTGCGTCGCTATCGAGGTACCTGATTTGGTCTGCTCCGGCCTCGCCGTAGTATGCATCGGCACCGGAACCGGCAAAGAACGTATCTCTGCCTTCGCCGCCGTAAATGATGTCATTGCCGCCATTGTCATAAAAGCTGTCATCGCCATCGCCGCCGTGGAACACATTGTCGGTGCTGTTGCCGATGAGCACATCTCTGTGATTGCTGCCGATAATGTTCTCGATGGAATAGAAGGTGTCGCCCTCAGCCTCGCCGCCGCTGGCGGTGTTGGTGTCGAGCCGGACGGTCACACCGGCTGATGAATATTGATAGTTCGCCGTATCGATGCCACTGCCGCCGTTGAGATAATCGGCACCCTCGCCGCCGATCAGCGTGTCGTTGCCGGAACCGCCATAAAGCCGGTCATTCTCGGTACCGCCGTTGAGGTAGTCGTTGCCGCCGCCGCCGGAAAGGTAATCGCGCCCAGAACCACCGTAAAGCTTGTCGCTGCCGTTATATCCGAAGAGGTAGTCATTGCCGCCGAAGCCGTGAATAACGTCGTTGTAGAATTCGGACCCGCTCAGCCAGTCGTTCCTTGAGGTGCCGTAGGTGTATCTGTAGGAAATTCCGTTTGAAGTAGCCATTTTTTCGATCCCTTCGTCTCTGACGGGGGGTCATCCCCCGTTCCCATGATCGAAAGGTATTGAACATTGTTCATAGTATATGTGATTCATATCACAACGGTGCAAAGTTTTTTCATACTTAGCAACTAAATGGCGGAATTCTGTAGTTTCGATGGGCAATTTTTTTCACCCCGGACAACGGGAAGGGCCGTCCCCGGACGAAACCCGGCACAGCCTGGACATGCTTGAGGCCGACAAGGCAGAATCCACTCTCAGGTGTAAGCGAAACATTGGGTGCGACCGCGGGCCTGGACATCCGCTATCGGCAATGTTTTTACCGTCAGTTCGACAGACCGGACAAGGCGATGCATCGACCCTGAACAGACTCTCCGCTCAAAAGAAAAGCGGCCCCGCAGGGCCGCTGTTAAGCGCGTATCTTGAGTGGTCCAGGCCGCCCCAAGCTGCCTCTCATGGAGGCATAAGGTTCCCTGGATAACCTCTCTATCTCTGTGATGCCGGCCTGATTTCCTGCCTTCCGGCTTCGACGGAATGGCCACTTGTCGGGGCATGGACAATCAGTTTGGCCGATGGCTTCTCGACTTCTTGCGAGGTCATCATGGACGCCTTGTCTATGGCTTCGATGGTGGTGCCGTTTGGGCCGGTCTCTCCCAGGATGCGCTCCAGATCACTGGTGCCTGCCTGTCCGTCGAAGTACATCCCGCTTATCACAAGCGCCAGGACGGCTGAACATCCAACCGCATACATCCTTTGCAGGGGAGTCTTGATTCTCAGTGGCATCGATAGTCCTCTCGGCTGCGGCGTGTTCCCGCAACAAATGATTTGATATATTGCAAGTCTGCGGCGACAACTCCCGTCATTCTGACAGGTCTTTATCCCATGTCTGCCGTGTTGTGCCTGATAAGCATTTCCACGTGCTGGAAGCGAGATCGTTGTCGCTACGCTGCTTTATTATCGTTCTGTTTTGCAGCGCACACTCGGACAGGCAAAAACACAGTAGGCTTGTTTCGTCTAATTTGAAAGCTATTGTTCACCCAATCCATACGTGACCAGGGTCAATAGCCAGTTCCTTTGGTATAAGCTGCAGTCCGGAACGATAAGCTGCGGGTCAACACAGCAGGGAAGAGTGGTCCAAGGCCCAAACCACCCAGCCTGAGCAATGTGCTTTTGATGCTATGGACGGCTCATCCACCGGCGTCGCGGCGTGCCAAGATTGCGGCGCCTTTGCGAGCCAAGCGAAAATGATCTTAATTCGACATTGTCGGCTGCGCAAGACGACACACAAGCAGTACATTATTGTCCATGTAAAAATTCGAAGGGTGTGAGGTGCCTTGTAATTGAGGCACGATGTAACCATATACATCTCAAGGAATAAAAGGCCTGTTTTCCAATGGCTACGGGGTAAATGCCCTTAACAATGCATTGCCAAATTCCATAACATAACATTTCCGCACCTGATGCTTATCGAACAGGGCGCAATACAATTTAGAAGTACAACATATGACAACCGGAACAGTAATATATTTCAACCCTTCAGAAGGACATGGACACATCTCGACTGAAGACGGCGCGCGAGACGTAGCCGTTTATCAATCGGAGGTAAATCAAGCCAGGCTCGGACAACTTGCCGCTGGCCAGAAACTGAGCTTTGATATCGAGTTTTGCAAAACAAGGCCGAAAGCAATCAATCTCTGGGCGACTTTTGGCGATCGATAGGACCATCGGAATCCGGCCCGGGTTGCCGCCGAAAACGGTGAGAGTCCGTTCGTGGCACAACCCGGAAGCCTGTTCAAACTGAGTCCGGTTTCGCTGGCAAGTCGAACAAGAAGGCCGAAATCCGGATGGAGCGTCCGATTGCCCGGTGCAGGCGGCCCATCGAGCTGAGCCTGCACTGGAACCATGTTCACAAACAAATCAGGAGCCAGAGCGCATGAATACATTCAATTATCGCACAGAAGGCGAACTCTTTCCTGGAAAGAGCCAGCGATACAAGTCGCGACACCCGATGTATCTGCGATTTTCATCCGCTGCGGAAGCCGTCCGTTACGCAATCGAGGTGCTTCCGCCCGATCTTCTGCCTGGCACCCAACTTGAAGTCGATGAGGAGAGATTTGGCCGTGAAGGCATTCGTCGACTGTATGACAGTCCCGACTATCCGCTGACCCGACCCTCGATGACTGGTTTCCAATGATGGCGCGCGCCCACGCAGGTTCCGAATTTCTTGGGCTGGCAAGACAATCCACCTGCATGCTGAGATGCTGTAAAGTTGGCAGGAAACCGAGGTGCTGAATCACCGGTGCGCCAGGTCCGCTGTTGGCAGATTTTCGCCGTAGATTCGGCACGCCGAAAAAGGCGATTCCTGATCCAGACGAGACACTTCGCAAACAAATGCCGGGCGGTTTCAGCGCCCGGCATTCGTTACTGTGCGGACTGTCGCTTACGCAAACAGGAAGTCGCTTGCGCCAAGACCTGCCATGGCCACCCCTTCGAGCAGGATGGATCCTGTGTTGGTGCCATACTCGATAAGCGTTCCATCAGCGGTGTCGGTGAACTGAACGTCGCCGAACCCGCTAACGCCAAACACATTGGTCATATCGATCCGGTCGCTGCCGGAAACAAAGTCCTTGATCACGTCATCTCCGAGTTCTGCGGTGCCTTCGGCATCTTCGAAGACGAAATTGTCGTTGCCGTCACCGCCGAACATCACGTCGTTGCCGTCTCCGCCATACAATCGATCATCGTGGTCGCCGCCATACAGTGTGTCATTGCCGGCGTCGCCGAAGACGGTATCGTTGGAGGCTCCGCCGCTGACCCGATCATCACCGTCGTCGCCGTGGACGTCATCTGAGTCGCGGCCGCCGTAGATCGTGTCGTTCTGCGATCCGCCGTAGATCGTATCCCGTCCGTTGCCACCGGTGAGGAAGTCATCGTCCGATGCGCCGTATATCTCATCGATGCCGTCGCCTCCGGCGATACCGTCCCGGCCTGTTCCGCCGTCGATCACATCGTCGCCTTCGCCACCATTGATTGCGTCGGCTCCACTGTCACCCCACAGAGTATCATTACCTGTTCCGCCGTGGATGTTGTCGTCGCCTCCACCGCCTTCTATGGAGTCATTGCCACTTTCGCCGAGGAGCAGGTCGTCGAAGGCACCGCCGTCGATGATGTCGTTGTCCGCACCACCGCGAATTTCGTCGGCACCGTTGCCGCCGATCAGGCGATCGTTGCCGGCGCCGCCCCTGAGGTAGTCATGACCGTCACCACCGTCCAGGAAGTCGCTGCCATTGCCGCCATCCAGCCCGTCGTCGCCTTGTCCGCCGAACAGAACGTCGTTGCCGTCGCTGCCCCAGATGTTGTCGTTGCCGTCACCGCCATAAAGAAAGTCAATGCCGGCCCCGCCATCCATTAGATCGTTTCCGTCGTCGCCATGGAGCGTGTCATCGCCTTCCTGGCCTTCGAGAAAGTCGTTGCCATTTCCGCCGCTGACCCAATCATTCCCAGCGCCGCCGACAATCCAGTCGTCTCCGTCATGGCCGTAGAGGTCGTCGTCTCCACCAAACCCGAAGATGTCGTCATCCAGGTTGGTTCCGCCAATAAGGTCGTCTTTTCCTGTGCCAAATTTGATAGCCATTTTGTCCTCCGCTCATCTGGTCCATTTAACGTTGGACGCAGGGTGGGAGGAAAAGGTTCAAATGCCAGGTGAAAACCTCCCGGAACAAGCGTGGCAAA
Organism: Hyphomicrobiales bacterium; assembly: GCA_021775625.1. Lineage (GTDB taxonomy): Bacteria > Pseudomonadota > Alphaproteobacteria > Rhizobiales > JAJFHB01 > JAJFHM01. The sequence continues at coordinate 4,772 of JAJFHM010000247.1, forward strand.
CGCAATACATCCGGGTCTGTTTGACAGGCCGGAAAAGGATATTCCTGTGTCGAGTTGGAAGTCGCGCGCAGACGCCAGGCTGTATCCAAAATCGTGGCCTATCGGCCCAATCGCCCCCAAAACCTTGGGAAATCTGTCAGATGCTGCACCAACTGTAACTGACTTGGAAACACTACCAGCCCATGCCATTTTCTCGCGGCTAAACCAACCTATCTGTGGGATACCGGTTCAATATGATCGGAAAGTGCTCTAGCCGGAACCTGAGGGTCTTAACACCGCTCATTTCTGCAGCGGTTTTGCTGTTCGCAACCGCTGCCGTCATCGTCTTTGTCAACGATAGGCTGCCAGGCGGCATCGGGTTGACCATCGCGCTCATCGCGGGGATTTCGTTGGCTCTCGGTGTCCTGGTTGTTTATTGGAACGTCGTTGACTGGTTGAATCTCAGGATCATCCGACGCCTGCTCGAGCCGGACAATCCGATTTTGCGCGATGGCGAGGTTGTAGCTTTTGTGGCACCGTCCGGCAGGATTCCAAGCCGATGACATCGCCGTTCGGTGGCATCGCGTGCGCCGCCTATACCTATGTTATCGCAACTTCGGGGAGCTCACGCCGTTCGAGACGTCGGTCCCGGCGTGTATTGGCCCAGGGCATTCACATGAACAGAACCCGGATTGAAAGCACGACGCGCAGTGTCAGGCTCTGCTCGTTGCCGGGCCTCGAAGATGATTTACGCCAGAACCTGCAGGGAAGAGAATGGGCCGACAAAGCCAGCGCCATGATCTCGAAAGTGGCAGCGACGGCATCTGTTGCCAGCGAGAAAGAGCAGTATGTTCAATTGCTCGAAGCCAGACACACGATCGCCGAAAAATTTCATCGCGATTTTATGCGCAACGCCGATTTCGGAAACGGAGACGCATTGATGATCGAAGAAGAGGTGCTGCCGGTTGACCAGATCGTTTGCGTCGTTGGGACCTATGATGACAGACTGAAGGGGCTGACGGTGCAAAAATCCCGGCTTGGCCCCAACCTGATGATCTACCGGGGAACTGTCGAGGACGTCCTGTCACGCATCGGCAAAGACCTGAGCTGGTTCGCGAAAGCCGCTGCCATTTTGATCAGCATCGGTCTCGTTGCGCTAGGCATCGCCCTGCTGCCATCCGGCTGACCCGGAGCCTCCTCGATCGCCTTGTAAAGTTCGATGGCTAAGCGGGCGTGTTTGCGATGGCCGCCGGGGTCATGGCTGCTCTCTTCGTTGCGGCAGTTTATCGGAACGGTGCGGTCTCGAGCCTATCTGCCCCAATGCGGTCGGTTCAGCCAGGACTGCAAAAACGAGGTGACCCGCTGCGCTCTTTCGTGCTGCAGCCGCTGAGGTTCCAGGGCTTTTTCCAGAGCAATCAGCCGTTTGGTTTTGACGAAAGGCTTTTTCAAAACGCCCTTGCGCGCCTGTTCGATTTTGTTTTTCTCCTGGCGGATCTGGCGTTCGGTGGTTTGTACGTCTTTCTCGAGCAGAGCCTCCTTGGCGCTCGCCTTCGTCAAAGCCTTCTTGATGATGTCCTGCCGTTTGCTGTTAACGGAAACCCCCGCCAGTGCTTTGAAAAGGCGCCTTATGCTTCTTGAATCGTAGATGATCGCTTCGAGGAGGTACTTCGAGGTGTAGGAGGGAAATCCGGCGATATGCACTTCGCTGTCTTCTCGGCCATCGAGCGTCAGCAACAGCTTGTGATCGGTTTTGTTGCGCTTCAGTAAATCGGCCAGCGTCAGCTTTTTTATGGTTGCCTTGGCGTTGCCGGCGCCGCCGTCCGCACCGACGCCCACGATGGCGAGTGCGCTGCGCGATGGGATGAGAGACAAAATGGCAGCCGCTGTCATGGTGATCGCAGCCAGCAGCAAAACGGAAACAACAATGCGAACTGGCGTGCGGGTAGCAGAAAAGTCAGTATTCATGGCAATTCTCCCTGAGCTGGTTGGGCACCTGAATTAAGAGACCGCGAGTCTTAATTGTGTCATCCCCCATATGGGGGACGCGGCCGGTTTAATTTTGGCGGTACCCGCAGCGAGACCAGGAGCTGCACCAGTTCCGCCTGGGAGTGCACATTGAGCTTGTGCATGGCGCGCTTGAGCTGGCTGCGCACGGTGGATACGCGCACCTGCCGGGCCTCTGCAAGCTGGAGGACGGTACAGCCGTTTGTCAATGCGCAGACAATATCGCTCTCGGCTGCGGTCAGGCCAAAGGCGGATTGTAGCAGATGTTCGGCGATGGTGTGGTTCCGCGACGGATCGCGGATGAACACCACGGCCGCGGCGTTGCCGGGCATGGCGCCGGTTGGGTCCGGCAGCCGCCGGAGGGAAAGAACATAACCGCGCTGTCCGCCGCGCCGCGGCACGTGAATATCGCCGCCCCAACTCCAGGCAGACTGCAAGCTCCCGTTAAACAGGGATTGCAGCATTTTGCACAAGGCGCGTTGCGCCGGGCCATCGTCCACCCGCAGCCGCCCTTCGTCCGTGCCAAGACCATCTAGGCGCTGCAGAATGTGCCGCGCCGGGTCATTGGCAAACGTTATGGCGCCGTTCGCAGTCAGCAGCACGGCGCCGAAATCGGCCAGATCGAGTGTCGCTTCAAACGCGCTCTGGACGGCATGGTTGCCGGCCAAACGCTGGTGCACATCCATGGCTGAGGCGACATGCGGCATGAGCTTCCGCATCAGGGCGATTTCGCCGTCGCCGACATGGCCCTGTTTCGGGGTCCTGTGGACATAGAGCGCGCAATAGCTGTCCTGCCGGCGGGCAAGGTTGGCGGAAATGAAATAGCGCAGGTCGGTCGGACCGAGAAAGTCGGAATAAAACTCGTCCCTGTCGAGCTCGGCTTCCGGCATCACATCGTAGTCGTAGCCGATGAAACCGTTCACGTGCGGGCGGCTGGAATAGGTGAGGCGCGGACAAACGGTGCAGTAATGGGCCATATAATCCGCCACCCCGTCCGCTGGAATGCGGGTGCCTGCCTGGAAGAACAGAGGGACCGGATGACGGGTGCTGTGGATCTCAAGCGTCGCATCGAAACCGCCCAGAAGATCACCGATCGCGGTGAGGCTCCGGCTCCATTTGGAACCGTCCAGTGCGGCTGCATAGGACTGCTGCACCACATCCAGAATGTCGGCATCGCGCATCGCGGTTCCCGCTAACCGGAGTAAATTTCTGCGCTGGCGATCAAACAGGGCAGTAAAACCGGACGCTTTCCGCCCTGAGCCCACCGCGTACTTCGTGCAGGTTAAACGATTTCACCGTCAAAGTGCGCCCGTGTTCACGAAAATGTGAGCCGGACTTATACCTTCCGGGTGTCCTGTTCGGCGCCATGATAGAGGATGTCGCGCAGGGCGGCGGTGGCTTTCTCGTGGAAGGCGATGGCGCCGGGATCGAAATCCTGCGCGACGCGTGGTGTCAGATGAAAATGGGCGTGGGCATCGCTGCCCCGCACCAGTGCGGCACTGTCCCATCCGCCAACGCTTTGATGCGCTGACGTGGGAATGAAATGCATGGAAAGCCCGATGCGGCGGTCGCTTGAGAGGTTCGGTCCCGACGCGTGCGCCAGGCGCACATTGTGCAGCGACATCTGGCCGGGCTCAAGATCCATCACCACGGCCTTGTCCTCATCGACATCGACCGCGATCTCCTGGCCGCGGGTCAACATGTTGGCCTCGTCATAGCGGTCTTCATGCGGCAGCAGGTCGCCGATATGGGTGCGCGGCATGACGCGCATGCAGCCGCTGTTATTGGAAGCCGGCGACAGCGCCAGCCAGGCGGTGATCACATCGCCGCCGCCGAGACCCCAATAGGTGATGTCTTGATGCCAGGAGACAAAGCTTTCCGAGCCCGCCTCCTTGATCCAGAACAGGGTGTTCCAGCACAGGATATCGGGCCCGAGCAGGTCTTCGATGGGATCGACCACGCGGGCATCGTGGATCAGATCGTCGATCCACTTGAACAAAAGATGGCACTTGTTGCGCTGAGTTGGCAGCAGCTTGCCGCCCTGGGTCGCCTCGAAGGCTTCGAGTTCTGCCCTGAGCGTTGCGGTTTGCGCTGCATCGAGCACCGGCACCGGCGTGAAATAGCCTTCTTCGCGGAACTGGGTGATGGCGGCTTTCGACAGTGACTTGCTCATAGTTTCAGGCTCCCGTGGAACTTATACGCGCTCAGGTCTCATAAATGGGCCTTGAGGAAGGCCATGGTGCGCTGCCAGGACAGCTCGGTGGCCTCCGCATCATAGGCGCTCACCGTGTCATTGAAGAAGCCGTGATGGGCGTCGTAGCGGTGCAGTTCATGGGGGCCGGCTGAGTTGGCAATCGCGGCTTCGAAAGCATCGACAGCATCGGGGGTGCACCAGTCGTCCTGGGTGGCGAAATGGCCCTGGAACGGCACGGCCATCTTGGCCGGGTCGGCCTGTTCTGCCGGGGGAATGCCATAATAACAGACCGCTGCGTCACAGTCCTTGAGTTTGACCCCGGCGATCACCGTCAGGGCGCCGCCCATGCAAAAACCCATGACAGCCGCCTTGGTGACGGTCTGCTTGAGGTGGCTGAGCGCTCCCTGGACCTCGACTTGCGTTGCGCCGACCCAGTCGAGCCCGGTCATCATGTGGTTGGCTTCGTCGGGATCCTGGGTCACCCGGCCGTGATAAAGATCAGGGGCCAGGGCGGTGAAGCCCTCCTCGGCAAAGCGGTCGGCCACATCGCAGATCTGCGGGTTAAGCCCCCACCACTCCTGCAGCACGATGACGCCCGCTTTGGCGCCGGGCGCTGGTGCGAAATAACCGCCGGCTTGCGAGCCGTCGGGACATTCAAACGTGATACGGTCAGCCATGTCGCCCTCCTCGATATTTTCGTCTAGAGCGATTCCGTATAAACATGAAGCGCTCTAGAGCCGTGAGTATTGCAGATTGGCGCGGCTCATGAAACTGGCGCGTGATGCGCGCGCGGAACAGGGCCTTGGAGGGACAGGTATGACGATCGAGGAACGCTTGGCGGCGGCAGGGATTGTGCTGCCGGATTATTCGGATGGCTCGTACGAGGGCCTGAAATACGGCCGCATGAAAACCCATCATATTGTCGGCAATGTGCTGTACCTGTCGGGCCACGTGCCGATCCGGGCCGGGGAAATTCTTTATCCCGGAAGGGTCGGGGGCGCCGTGACCGTCGCGCAGGGCTATGAGGCGGCGCGCCTCACCGGCATCAACATGATGGCAGGCATGAAGCATGCGCTGGGCGACCTGGAGCGGGTCAAGGGTATGATCAGATGCCTGTGCTTCGTTGCCTGTGAGCCGGACTTCACCGATGTGCACAAGGTCTCAAGCGGTGCGACCGACGTCCTGATCGAGATCTTCGG
>JAJFHM010000248.1 GCA_021775625.1 Hyphomicrobiales bacterium
GCCCGGGGCGCCAAGATTTATGGCGAGTTCGTCGGCTATGGCGCCACGTCGGACGGGTTCGACATGGTTCAGCCGTCAGGCGAAGGGGCCGCCAGATGCATGCGCCTCGCGCTGGAAGGAGTTGAAGCTCCGATCGATTACATTAATCCGCATGCCACCTCGACCCCGGTCGGCGATCGGCGCGAGATCGAGGCGATCCGCGAAGTGTTCGGTGACGACATGCCGCCCCTGAGTGCCACCAAATCATTGACCGGCCACTCGCTTGGGGCAACCGGCGCGCAGGAGGCAATCTACTCGCTGCTCATGATGAACAACGGGTTCATCTGTGAATCCGCCAACATAACCGAGCTCGATCCGGAATTTGCAGACGTGAATATCGTGCGCGAACGTATCGACAACGCCGAGATTAACTGTGTGATGTCAAACAGCTTCGGGTTCGGCGGGACCAATGCCACATTGGTCTTCCAGAGGTATAACGCGTGACCGGAACTGGTGGCAGAGTAAGGTTGTGTCACAAGGGGTGCCCCAGGCAATGAAGAGCAATAATGTAACCCCTGGTGCGCCGCTCATGAAGGGCAAGCGCGGCCTGATCATGGGTGTTGCCAACGACCACTCGATCGCCTGGGGCATAGCGCAGATGCTGTCCGAGCATGGCGCCGAGCTCGCGTTCACCTATCAGGGTGAAGCGTTTGGTCGCCGCGTACGCCCCCTGGCCGAATCCGTCGGCAGCGAACTCATCTTATCGTGCGATGTCGAGGACCCCTCCACCATCCATTCGACGTTTGATGAAATCGAGAAGACCTGGGGCTCGCTCGACTTTGTCGTGCACGCCATCGCATTTTCCGACAAGTCCGAACTCAAGGGCCGTTACGCGGACACCACGCGTGACAATTTTGTCAGGACCATGCTGATATCCTGCTTTTCGTTCACCGAAGTTGCGCGGCGTGCAGTACTCCTGATGCCGAATGGCGGATCACTGTTGACGCTGACGTATTCAGGCTCGACCCGGGTTATTCCAAATTACAATGTCATGGGTGTCGCCAAGGCGGCGCTCGAATCGAGCGTACGCTATCTGGCGGCTGACTTCGGCTGTTCCGGTGTCCGCGTCAACGCGGTGTCCGCCGGCCCGATGCGCACATTGGCAGGCGCCGGCATCACCGATGCCCGTATCATGTTCAACTACCAAAAACAGCACGCGCCGCTTGGCCGAAACGTGGAACTGGGCGAAGTCGGCGGATCGGCGCTCTATCTTCTGTCTGACCTGTCGTCCGGGGTCACCGGCGAGATCCATTTCGTCGATTCGGGCTACAACATCATCTCGATGCCGAAGCCCGATGCTCTCAAGGAAGAAGCCGAAGCGCACAGCAAGGCCGCATTACCGGACGCTGCTCAATAGACGCGAGCGTAGATAAATAAAAAAAGGCGGCCACCGGGCCGCCTTTTCTTATTGTAAAGCAGAGCGAAGGACGTCAGGCATTTGCCTCTTGCTCGTCATCTTCCTCGCTCAGATCCTCGCCGGTCTCCTGATCGACCAGCTTCATCGACAGGCGAACCTTGCCGCGCTGATCGAAGCCGACAAGCTTGACCTTCACGCTGTCGCCTTCTTTGACCACATCGGTCACCTGGCCGACCCGGCCGGGTGCGAGTTCGGAAATGTGGACCAGCCCGTCGCGGGGGCCGAAGAAGTTCACGAAGGCGCCGAAGTCGACGACCTTCACAACCTTGCCGTCGTAGATGACGCCGACTTCCGGCTCATCCGTGATCGATTTGATCCACTTTATCGCAGCTTCGATCGACGGCCCGTCGCTTGATGCAACCTTGATGGTTCCATCGTCCTGAATGTCGACCTTGGCGCCGGTTTCCTCAACGATCTGGCGGATGATCTTGCCGCCGGTGCCGATCACTTCACGAATCTTGTCGACCGGAATCTTGAGAGTTTCGATACGCGGTGCGTATTCGCCCATTTCCGGCCGCGCTTCGGTCAGTGCGTTGGACATCTCGTTGAGGATATGTATGCGGCCGTCCTTCGCCTGGGCGAGCGCAACCTTCATGATTTCCTCAGTGATGCCGGTGATCTTGATGTCCATCTGCAAGGACGTGATCCCGTCTTCGGTTCCAGCCACCTTGAAGTCCATGTCGCCGAGATGGTCTTCATCGCCCAGGATGTCGGACAGAACGGCGTAGCGCTCGTCTTCCTTGATGAGGCCCATGGCGATGCCGGCAACCGGACGCTTCAGGGGAACGCCTGCGTCCATCATTGACAATGATGCGCCGCACACCGTTGCCATGGACGAAGATCCGTTGGACTCGGTGATCTCCGACACGATGCGGATGGTATAGGGAAACTCGTCGGCACTTGGCAGCACGGCCCGCAAAGCGCGCCACGCCAGTTTGCCATGGCCGACTTCACGCCGTCCGGTGAATCCGACACGGCCGGTCTCGCCGACCGAATAGGGCGGAAAGTTGTAGTGCAGAAGGAACTTTTCCTTGTAGGTGCCCTCGAGAGCATCGACAAACTGTTCGTCCTCTCCGGTCCCAAGCGTGGTGACGACCAGGGCCTGGGTTTCACCGCGGGTAAACAGGGCAGTACCGTGAGCCCGCGGCAGAATGCCGACCTCCGACACGATCTGCCGGACATCGACCAGCGTACGCCCGTCGATGCGCGACCCGGTGTCGAGAATGTTGCCGCGCACGATGCTCTTTTCAACGCTTTTGAGAGCATCGCCAACGACCTGTGAATTCAAAGCCGCGTCGTCTTCGGCATTGCACAGCTCTGCCATGGCCTTGTCGCGCGCCTGCGCAACGGCACCGGTGCGTTCCTGCTTGTCGACAATTTTGTAGGCCGTCCGCAGATCGTCTTCGACCAGCGCGGTGACCTTCGCAAGTTCATCCGAAGTGTCGACTTCTTCCACGATGCGGGGCTCGCGCGCCGCCTTTTCAGCCAGGCTGATGACCGCGTCAATAATATCCTGAAACGCCTTGTGGCCGAACGCCACTGCGCCCAGCATGTCGTCTTCTGACAGTTCCGATGCTTCCGATTCGACCATCATCACCGCATCGCCGGTACCGGCAACCACGAGATCGAGCGTGGTGTCTTCCATCTGATCGAGCGTCGGATTGAGGACGTAGGCGCCATCAATCAAGCCGACCCGCGCCGCGCCGATGGGCCCGAGGAACGGGATACCGGAAATGGTAAGTGCTGCGGAAACCGCTGCCATGGCGACAATGTCCGGATCGTTCTCCATATCGTGGCTGAGCACGGTGGCGATGATCTGGGTCTCACACTTGAAATTCTTGGGAAAGAGTGGCCGAATGGGCCGGTCGATGAGTCGGGAAACCAGAGTTTCCTTTTCGCTCGGGCGCCCTTCGCGCTTGAAAAAACCGCCGGGGATCTTGCCGGCGGCATATGTCTTTTCCTGATAGTTCACAGTCAGGGGAAAAAAGTCGAGACCGACCCTGGGCGAGCGTGCGGCGACAGCCGTGGCGATCACGGTTGTGTCACCGTAGGTTGCGACCACTGCGCCATCTGCCTGGCGCGCAATCTTGCCGGTTTCGAGGATCAGGGGCCGTCCGCCCCATTCAATTTCTACACGTTGTATATCAAACATTCGGTTTTCCTAATCTGCCCGAAGCCGCGAGGGTTACATCGGCGGCAATACATAGTCGGGCGACCCGAACATCGGCCCCATTGCCGGCGTTCGAACATCACCTCCAGTTATTGAGGCTTTGTGAGACAAAGCACGCACCTGCGCGCCCTTAAGCTACTAACGGCGAATTCCGAGGCGCTTGATCAGATCCTGATAGCGCGGTTCTTCGATCGCCTTCACATAGTCAAGTAAGCGGCGGCGCTGCGAAACCATCTTCAGAAGGCCGCGGCGCGAGTGATTGTCCTTGCCATGTGTCTTGAAGTGTCCCGTCAAATTGGTGATTCTCTCCGTGAGAATTGCAACCTGGACTTCCGGCGACCCTGTGTCGCCATCCTTGACGGCATATTCTGAAATGAGCGCCTGTTTGCGCTCTGCTGTAATCGACATCGTGAGATGTTCCTTTCTAATCCGTTCAGCTTCATTCGGTCATGTTCAGCACCCGTTTCGGGTGCAACGCGCCTTGCTTCATTTCCGCCAGCGCCACGGGAACCCCGTGACTGGTGACGAACACTGTTCCGTGAAGAACTGGCGCATCACGTCCGCGAACAATGACAGGTTGTCCCTGTCTCATCCGCGCAGCCTCCACTCTGCTTATGGCCAAAGCCGGGATGTCGTCCAGCGCGGTCTCTACAGGGCGGAGAAATTCTTTAAGCGGCTCAAAGCCGGCGGCAATATGGCTCAAGCCTTCCAGTTTTTCCAGTGAAATCATGTCGTCTTCGTTAAACGCCCCGACGCGGGTGCGCCGCAATGCGCAAATATGCCCGAAACAGCCCAGTTCGCGGCCGAAATCGCGGGCCAGTGCCCGCACATAGGTGCCTTTGGAGCAGTCGGCTTCAAACACCGTGTGATCTGCATCGCACATCTCGGCAATCTCGAGGCGCACGATTTCGACCTCCCGTGCAGCAATCGCGACATCTTCCCCCCGGCGCGCCAGATCATAGGCACGCGCGCCATCGACCTTGATCGCGGAATATTGCGGCGGAGTTTGCGAGATGACGCCTGTAAAGCGCGGCAGGAGTGCTTCAATGTCACTAAGCCGCGGCCGCTGCGCGCTTTCCTCGGCCACCTCACCTTCCGTGTCGTCGGTATCGGTTTCGACACCCCAGGCGACTGTGAACCGGTAGGTTTTCGCACCCTCCATGGCGAAAGACGACACCTTTGTCGCCTCTCCAAGCGCGATTGGCAGCAATCCGGACGCCAGAGGATCCAGAGTGCCCGCATGCCCCGCCTTTTGCGCGTTGAACAGCCGTTTCACCCGCGCAACGGCCTGCGCCGAGCTCAGCCCCGTCGGTTTGTCGAGAATGAGCCACCCGTGAACCGGATCGCCTTTACGTTTGCGCGCCATGAATTCTGGTCTCTCTCAGTCTTTGAGATCCTGAGACACGTGCGGAGTGGTGAGAAGCGAGTCTATCTTCTGGGAGTAGTCGAAAGACCTGTCGAGTTCAAACCGGATGTCCGGCATGAACTTCAAAGTGATCCGCCGCCCGATCTGTCCACGAATGAACTTCTTGCTCTTGTTGAGCGCGGCAACGATTTCATGCGCGTCGCCGCCGCCGAGCGGCATGACGAATGCGGTTGCGGTCTTAAGGTCCGGACCGGCCGAGACCTCGACAACGGTAATCGTTGTATCGAGCAACTCCGGATCGCGAAGATCGCCGCGGGAAAACAGCTCGGCCAGCGCATGGCGAATCAGTTCGCCCACGCGCAACTGGCGCTGACTTGGGGGCTTGCCTTGACGCATTGCTGCTCACATTCTCAAATAGACCAAACGCCTTCGCGCGCTACTCCAGGGTCCGGGCGATTTCTTCGACCCTGTAGCATTCGATAATATCCGCAGCGCGCATGTCCTGATAGGTCTCAAACGCCATGCCGCATTCCTGGCCGGACTTGACCTCTTTCACTTCGTCCTTGAAGCGCTTGAGGGTTGACAATGTGCCTTCGTGAATCACCACATTGTCGCGGATGAGCCG
>JAJFHM010000249.1 GCA_021775625.1 Hyphomicrobiales bacterium
TCCAGACTATGGGTTTGCGGGGATCATGATTCAAGGCGCGAATGGACGCGTCAATGTGATGTTCTACGCGTGCTCTTTGAGCGGCTTGAGTTCTGGTGTCTGTATCAGAGACAATGCTAAGCTGATTGCGGGCCGCCAAAATTGCAACGGCCCATGGGGGATAGCGCACGGGGAGCGCTTGTGAGTTGAACAGAGTAATCACCGAGAAGCCGGCGCTGCTGTGCGTCACGCCACATTTTGGCAATTCCGTCCCGCCCGCCGGGCCGGCGGCGCTGCTGGCGTTCCTGCACCAAAACGATTGCAATGATTTTGCCTTCACCGACTTTCGGACGTGGCTGCCCTACAGATGCAAGACGTTTAACGAGATGGGCGCGTTCGCCGAAACCTTCGTGCTCGATGTGCCGGAACTGCCGATCGTCCTGAAACTGCTGAAGGCATTTCGCGACGGTAATCCATCCGTTGTGCCGGAACGCGACGCAGTGTTCGACGATTACTGCACGAAGCGGCTGCTCAACCCGAAATATGTGCATCAGTATCTGGTGACCCTGGAGCGGTTTTTTGCCTCCGCCTGGAAGCAGCACAGCCATGTGCAGTTCGCCGGTTTCACCACATGGACGACAAACTACCTGTCCACGCTGATTGCAGCGGCGCAGCTCAAAAGGGCCAATCCGGACGCCTATGTGGTTGCCGGCGGGCCGCAGGTCACCGAAAGCAAGAATTCAGCGGTTCTGGCACTTGAAGCCATGTTGTTCGACGCGGTGGTTTGCGGCGAGGGCGAGCAGGCTCTGTTCGAGCTTTACCGGGAATTTGACGAGAACGGACGCCGGGCGGGAACCGGTCATATTCCGGGCGTCCTGAAACACAGCTCGTGTGACACCGAGGAGGGGGCTGAACCCCGCAAGCTTCTCAGTTTGAAGACGCTTCCCACACCACGGTTCGATGAAATAGATCTGTCGGCATATTCAGGCTGGCGGGAACACGGGATGCTGCCGTATCAGCTGTCGAGAGGATGCACGGACAAGTGTGCGTTCTGTTCGGAGTGGGTCTTCTGGCAGAAATTCCGGCTCTCGAAGCCTGATGCGTCGGTCGAACAGATTTCCGAATTGCAGCAGAACTACAAACTGCGCCATATCGCGTTCACGGATTCTCTGGTCAATGGCGTCGAACGGCGCCTCGAGATGTTTGCAGAGAACCTCCTGAGCAACGAGATCGATGTGACCTGGGGCGGTTTCATGCGGGCGCAGATGACGCCGCAACTGGCCAAGCTGATTTCGCGCGCCGGCTGCACCTTTGCCTTTGTCGGGGTCGAGTCGCTGTCTGATGAAACCCTGGACTCGATGAACAAACGCCGTACCGGCATCGAAAACGTCGAGGCGATTGAAGCCTTCGCGAACGCAGATGTGCCGGTGGAAATCGGTCTCATCACGGGCTTCCCCGGAGACTCGCGTGAAAGGTTCATGGAAACCGTCAAAGGCGTCATGGGCCTGCAATCCAGATTTCCCGGAAAGATCCGGGTCAGCGTGGAGCCGTTCCGGCCAACGCCCAACCAGCCGATCTACAACAGGATGCATGAGTTCGGGCTGGAGCCGGCGCTGTGGGATGAGCAAACCCTGGATCTGGAACCGCGGTATTCCGATATTACAAGCCAGATCCACTGTTCGGTCTCTGGAAGCAACCAGGGTGTCGACCGGCTTGGTGAGCTGCACTACCTGGGCAAGGTGATCAAGTCGGGTCCGAAACCATCCAATGAATACTTTGCAGTCGCCTGGGGGCGTCCGGAGGTTCTGGATTTCGAGAGCGAGTTCGTCAGGTTCCGCCCCTTCGTCGGACAGGGCCTGCACAACTGGTGCAGCGTGCGCGCTCTTCATTCGGATGGCTCGGTGCGCTTTTCGATCCTCAGTGGCGATGAAGCGAGAGGGCTTCAGGCGTTGTTGCGGAACGTCGATTTTGGCGACAACCCGTTTGGCGATGCCGCATTTGCCGATGCGTGGGATGACCTGGCGGTGGAGCAAACCATATCCGGTTCCCTGCATCCCGATAAATCGGCATCGCACCGTTTTACCGAGGCCTTGCACGCGCACGACCTGATGGTTGCCTCGCCCTACTGGGCGGCGCGCATTATCGATAACACCGAAGATGGTTTGCTGATTCACAATCTGCACGATCTGGTCAGAACCTACCGCACCAATCCGGCGCTGGCGCCGATCCTGCGAACACTGGTGGACCGTCCGATGACACTGGAGCAAATTGCCGACAGCACTTCCGGACTGGCGCAGGGCGTGGACAGAAATGACCTTGTTCCGGTGCTCGAGTACGCGCACGAACTGGGTGTGTTATCCGTTGTGTGAGTGTCGGTCGCTGCAAAGTCCAGAGCGCTTCATCATCTCTCTGCCACGCATCTCCTGAAATGCTTCGCATGGATCATAGGTGTCGACTGTGAAGATCTCGCACGTTCATATCTATCAGTATGACCTGCCGGTGGTGGGCGCATCTTACAAGATGTCGCACTCCGAGTTGACGGCACTCGACACCACTCTTGTCGAAATCGTGACAGACAGCGGGATTTCCGGTTTCGGCGAGACCTGTCCCGTGGGCCCGGTTTATGCACCTGCCCATGCGCCGGGCGCACGAGCTGCCCTCGGCGAGATTGCACCCCGTGTGATCGGCCTCGATGCGCTTTGCATCGACCTGGTGGCCGCCCGTATGGATCAGTCCCTGGCGGGGCACAGCTACGCCAAGGCGGCCATCGACATTGCGCTTTGGGATATTGCCGGCAAGGCCTCCGGGCGGCGTGTGTGTGATCTTTTGGGCGGGGCGCAGCGCGAACGGGTGCCCAGCTATTACGCCGTTAATGTCGGCGCGCCTGACGAAGTGGTGCGCATGGTGCGGCAGAAACAGGACGAAGGCTTCACGCGCCTGCAGCTCAAGGTCGGAGGCCGCGATGTCGAACAAGACATCGAAGTGGTCCGAAAGGTCTTTGAAGTCATTCGGCCAGACGTGCGTCTGGCGCTCGACGCCAACCGGTCGCTCACCACCCGTGATGCGATCCAGCTGTCACGCGCGTGTGCTGATCTCACGTTGGTTCTGGAACAGCCCTGTGCGACCTATGATGAGATCAAGTCCATAAAGCCGCTGTTGTGTCACCCGGTCTATCTTGATGAAAGCACGGTCGATCTCAATCTCACCATGCGCTCGATCTATGACGGCGTTGCAGATGGTTTCGGCATGAAGGTCACCCGGCTCGGCGGCCTGAGCGTCATGCGCACGGTGCGCGAGATCTGCCGGGCGACGAACCGGCCGATGTCCTGCGACGACAGCTGGGGCGGCGACATTATTGCCGCGGCCTGCGTGCACATGGGCGCCACCATTGCCCCGCAACTGTCGGAAGGTGTGTGGATTGCCGATCCGTACATCGACGGCAATTACGATGCGGAGAACGGAATTTCCATCACGGACGGCTGGATCGATGTTCCTGCCGGTCCAGGCCTCGGCATTACGCCCGATAAAAGCCAATGGGCCCTGCAGGCTTCTTTCGGGTGAGGCGCACTAAAACACGTTTAATTGCCGTGTCGCCGACTTCCACTGTGTCAACCGGGCGCGGGTGGCCTCGGGATCAGATTCGGATACCGCGTGAACAAGCATGTTGAGCACCGCCACCAGTGCGCTCGTTGATTCCAGAAACAGGCCGTTGCGCGAGGGAGCGTGAACCACCAGATCCGTGTAGTCGTGCGCCCAGTGGCAAAGCTCGTCTGTGATGACAGCGATGTCGCGGCCACAGTCTCTCGACATTTCTGCGAGCAATGGTGCTTCGCGCGCATATGGCACGACGTCTATAATGACGAGGCATTCGCCGTCGCCGCCTTTGGCCGTACCCATCCACTCTGCCAGCATGCCGTCATGGGCGGAGAGGAAGCGGACGTCGTCGCGGGCCAGTGCAAGCCGCCGGGAAAAGTCTTCCGCGGCGCCGCGAACGGTCTGAAATCCGGTGGCATAGACGCAGCCGGCGCGGCTCACGGTCTCGACCAGCCGTTGCCAAATGGGGCCGTCGAATTGCTGATACACATTCATCAGCGCGCTGACCTCGGTGCTGAAGACATCCTTCAGGGGATTGTCCTCGAGAACCGCGCGCTCCTCAGCGCCGATCCCGACACGGCCTGAGCGGCCCTCGACTTCGATCTCGTGCTTGAGGCCACGCATGCCGCGATAGCCGAGACGATGCAGGAGACGGCTGACCGTCACCTCACTTGTGCCGGTTTTCTTGGCGATGGATGATCCGGTCTCGAAACCAAGCCCCAGCCTGTTGAGCAACAGGTATTGCGCGATCCGGGCCTCCTGCTTCGGCAGGTCGGACATCAGCTCCTCGATTTTGCTGACAAAAGGCAGCGCATCCACAACCGGATGGGAGGAGAAGCTGTTGCGCATGATAGAAATCTTTCGTTCGTTGACTTTAGAAGAACTCTGTCATAGCGTTTCGGTCGATGCAATCCCTGCATCGTGCAGAGTGGGAGAT
>JAJFHM010000250.1 GCA_021775625.1 Hyphomicrobiales bacterium
ACGATGGATTCGCAGCCCGGAATTGACGCCTTCAGGACATCGGCATCATTGAGCGCCTGCCAGACGGCTTCGCGCCCGGCATTCAGGGTGTACTCACCGGACATCTTCATGCAATCGCACTCCTCATAAGGCCCGGGGCGCGACGCGCCCTAACGGGGTTTCGCTTAAGACCTATCAGGATCACGGGTTCATCGGCAACACTCCAGCGTCAGGGAAATCATCCAGCGGCGCTATTTTGCCCTATACTATGCTGGAGCCATCGCACAATCGGGAGAGAAACAATGACCTCCAGCGTGAAAGCCTTTGCCCTCGGTTTTGCGGTGTTCATAGGCCTTTCGTTCGCAGCCGCGGCGCAAGACGTGACGGAAGCCGACAAACGGCAATTCCAGGACATTATTGCGTCTCAGATCGATGCCTTTCAGCGCGACGACGGGCTGCGGGCATTTTCTTTCGCCGCGCCGGCCATCCGCTCAATCTTCCGCACCGCCGAGGGCTTCATGCAGATGGTGCGCAACGGCTACAAGCCGGTCTACAGGCCGCGAAGCGTGAAGTTCGGCGCGGTCACCGACGATCGCGGGGCTCCCACCCAGAAAGTCCACCTGATCGGCCCGGACGGCGGCCTCTGGACAGCGTTATACGCCATGCAACGCCAGGACGACGGGTCGTGGAAGATCTCAGGCGTTAGTCTGATAAGGCAAGACGGCGCCGGGGCCTAAACCTCGGTCAGTTGCACGATTTTTCCGTGCAGTTCCTCAGGCACGTCCACGCCTTCCGCCGCAAGTTTTTCGCGATTGGCATAGCGCCGTGCGGCAGGCATGCGGGTGCCTTCGATCGACAGAAAACGCGTGAAGAACGCCTCAGAATGTTCCAGCCAGTTATCGCCGCCGAGACGTGACGGGTCGATTGCCAGAATGAACTCCCCGCCGCGCGGCGGCCCGCCGTCCTTGTTGTCATGTTCCGCTGCTTCAAAGCTGAAATGCTCGCCGATCAGGCCGCCGGCGAGGAGTTCGACCATCATCGCCAGGTTCGATCCCTTGTAGCCGCCGAAGGGCAGGATCATGCCGCCATCGAGGATGGCCTTGGGATCGGTTGTCGCATTACCGTTTGAATCAAGGCCGACGCCAGGCGGCATTGTGTGCCCGTCGCGTGCCGCCACCATGATTTCACCGCGCGCCAGGGCCGCCGAGGCCTGGTCCCACACCATCGGCGGGGCATCCCTGCGCGGCCAGCCGAAGGCCACCGGATTGGTGCCATAAAGCTTTTCGGCACCGCCCGCGGGCGGCATGGCCGGCATGTAGGATGTGCACGCCATGGCGCACAGTCCGGCGCGCGCCAGCGGTTCGATCTCGACCCACAATGCTGCAAAATGATGCGCCCGCACCAGCGCCATCATGGCAATGCCCTGCTCGCGCGCGGCCTCGATCAGCGGTTGCCGTCCGGCTTCGAGCGCCAGCGGGGCATAGCCGCCATTGGCATTGACGCGGACCATCGCCGGCGCCGGGCGGTCAATGCTGGGGGACGCCTTGCCATCGACCTTGCCGCTGCGCAGCGAGGCCACATAACCCGGCAGCCGGAACAATCCGTGCCCCGCACTGCCGTCTCCCTCGGCCGCCATGATTGTGGTTGCAATGGCTTCGGCGTTTTCATCGTTGCAGCCGTTGGCCTTGAGGCAGGCGGCAGCAAGCGCATGCGCATCCTGGATCGATAAGTGAATGTGAGACACGGGGCGACTATCCAGTTCGTTTGGCTGAGACAGCGATGGTTATATCTAACCTCTCCCGCAACACCAAGGGGATGCGCGCATAGAGCCCCATCTGCCGGGCCGCCAGGTCACACAGGACCTCGGAGACTGGGAGTAAATCTGATCACCGGTTGCATTTCATCCGGTGACCGGGATATCAACAGAACACTTGTCCGCAGGCAAGCCGGTTTGTGGAGGTGTGACACCACACACCCGCCCGTACATGACACCAATTGGAGCATTCCCGCCGTGCAGCAGGCTCAAGATTTTCTCGATGAATCCATGGCGCTCTCGGCAATTCTCGAGCCCCTGGAAGAAAAGGACTTTTTCCGCAAAACGCTCTTCAAGAGCTGGACCATCGATGATGTGCTCGGCCATCTCTACATGTTCAATCATGCCGCAGCCCTGTCGGCCCGCGACGATGAGGCGTTCGAAGCCTTCTTTGCGCCGGTGCGGGCGGAGCTCGAAGAGGGCAAATCGCTCGTCGAAATCCAGGTCGGCTGGCTTGACGGGCTGAACGGCCGGAAGCTTTATGACGTGTGGCTCAAAAACTGTACGGAAACGGCTGAAGCCTATTCTGAGATCGATCCCAAGGCGCGCCTGAAGTGGGCGGGCCCGGAGATGAGCGCCAGATCCTCGATCACCGCCCGGCAGATGGAGACCTGGGCGCATGGTCAGGAGGTCTTCGACGTGCTCGGCGCAACCCGCGAAGATGGCGACCGCATCAGGAACATTGCCCATCTCGGGGTCTCCACATTCGGCTGGACATTCATCACCCGGCAAGAAGATGTGCCCGAACCTGCGCCGCATGTGAAACTGACGGCACCTTCCGGCGCCATATGGGAGTGGAACGACCCGCAGCCGCACAACCTCGTGGAGGGACCTGCCTGTGAGTTCTGCCAGGTGGTGACCCAGGTTCGAAACATTGCGGATACGTCTTTGAAGACCGTCGGCCCAACGGCTGAACGGTGGATGGCGATCGCACAGTGCTTTGCCGGACCACCGGAGACACCGCCGGCGCCGGGCAGCCGCCATGCAGCTTGACAGCACATTTTTCAAAGTCGAGATCGACGGCGCCGTTGCCCATCTCATCATGAACCGG
>JAJFHM010000026.1 GCA_021775625.1 Hyphomicrobiales bacterium
CAGGAGCTGCGCAACATGTTCATGCGGACCAGACAACCCGGTCTCTGGTTCATGGCGGGCAGCCTCGCCCAATGCCGCATCTATTCCAAATATATGGCGCTGCAGATCAAGGCCTGTGAAGAAGGCCTGCTGTCTCCAACGTTGTGATCCGCATCGCCGGAAATAGATTTGACAAGCACCATGCTCAGTCTTCTCCGCCTGCCAGATGGTGCGCGAGATTGTCGAACTGGTGCATCCAGAAAGCCTGATAATCGTTGAGCCAGTCGGTCGCCACTTTCATTGGCTCCGCGTTGAGGCGGCAGTGGCGGGTGCGCCCTCTTTTCTCCACAGTGAGCAAGCCGGCATCACTGAGGACGCGCACGTGCTTGGAAACCGCCGTCTGGGACATGTCAAAGGGCGCGGCCAGATCCGACAACCGGGCTTCCCCGTGCGTGAGTTGTTGCAGGATCGCGCGGCGGGTTTCATCGCTGAGCGCTGCGAAGGTAGTGTCGAGGTTTCCCATTTGATTCGCCTGTTTACAGAACCATATGGTTGACTATGTAGCAGATTTGGAATAGTCAACCTAATAGTTGATCAAACCGGTGCCCGGAACACGAAGCCTACCACACCTGCCTGCAGCAAAGACCTGCCTGTAAGCGCGCGTATGGCGGCTGAACCCACGCCAACAAGCAGGAGATTACGATATGCCCAATTACATGTTCGCCTATCACGGCGGGAAAAAGCCCGAGAGCCCTGAGGCCGGCGCGGAAATGATGGCACAATGGCAGGCCTGGATCGAGGGGCTGGGTGCGGCCGCGGTCAACCCCGGCACGCCTTTGGGCATGTCGAAGACCGTGAGTACCGATGGTGTCGCAGATGACGGCGGCTCCAACCCGTTGTCCGGGTTTTCGATCGTTGAAGCCGACAGCATGGATGCGGCCCTTGAAATGGCCAAGTCATGCCCGTTCGTCGAAATGGGCACTATCGAGGTTGCCGAGATGATGAAAATGTAGAGCGCGGCGCAACCGGCAGCCACCAGACCGGTGGCTGAATGCCGAACGCGAGCGCGCCGCTTGACATCGAAGCCCCTGCAACAGCATTTTACGGCCCACGAAGAACACCGCACCAAGGCGAGGGTTACATTTATGGCCGTAAACAAGGAACACAAGGAATTCCACGCACTGGATATGGGCGAGGGCTGGCATGTGCCACCGGGCTATCCAGCCGGGATCGAACAGAAAATCCTCTCCGGCGCGCTCGATGAAGACGGCAAACACGGCTCACGCACCAGGCTCCTGAGGTTTGCCGCCGGCGAGTTCACCACGGCCCCGTTCGTGCATGATTACTGGGAAGAGGTCTATCTCGTGTCCGGCGACCTGACGGTGGGCAATGACGAGAACGGCGAAGGCGGTCAACCGTTCGAACCCAATACCTACGCCTGCCGGCCGCCCGGTGCCTATCATGGGCCCTTCAAGTCGAAAAGCGGTTGCGTGCTGCTTGAAATCCACTACTACGACCCGGTCTAGGAGATTGCAGCGATGGTGCTAGAGGGAATGACCCTGGAGGGTCTGGACAGCGCGCGCAAGATTGCGCTCAACGTGTCGGAACTGGTGATTGCCGGCTGGACGGCGCGTAATGTGGACGCCATGGAGGCCCATATCGCCGAGCTCGAACAGCTTGGCATCGCACGCCCCAAAACCACGCCCACCTATTACCGTAACGGCGCCAACCTGCTGACCACCGAGGATGCGATCGAGGTGGTCGGCGCCACCTCGAGCGGTGAAGTGGAGTTCGTGTTGTTCGCCCATGAAGGCGGATTTCTGGTCGGCCTCGGATCGGACCATACCGACCGGGAAGTGGAGAAATCCGGCGTCACCATTTCCAAACAGGTCTGCCCCAAACCGGTCGGATCCACCTTGTGGCGGTATGACGAAGTGAAAGACCACTGGGACGACCTCGTGCTGCGCGCCTATGCGGTCGAGGGCGGCAACCGCACGCTCTATCAGGAAGGCCCGGTGACCACCATGCGCGATCCCATGGAGCTGATCGCAGCCTATAGCGGGTCGGACGCGGCAAAGCCGGGGCTGGCCATGTTCTGCGGCACGCTTGCGGTGCATGGCGGGGTCCGCCCGATGGAACGGTTCGATATCGAACTGGAAGATCCAAAGCTTGGGCGAAAGCTAACTCATAGTTATGGCATCACACAGCTGCCGATCGCGGGCTGACCTCAACCGGCTTTGAACTCAATCAGCGCGTCGACGGCCGTCGCCCCGCCCGGGTGCACGATGACCGGGTTGATGTCGACGGCGGCAAGACGATCGCCGCATTCGCATGCCAGATCGGAGAGCGCCAGGATAGCCGCCACGAGCGCTGCCCGGTCGACCGGCGGGCGGCCGCGATGGCCCTCGAACAGGGAAGCGCATTTGAGGCTTTCGACCATCGCGCCTGCTTCTGTTCGGCCGACCGGCGCAAGGGCAAAAGTCTTGTCATCCACCAACTCGATCAGGGTGCCGCCCGACGCAGCCATCAAAACCGGCCCATACTCCGGATCATTGACCACGCCGAGGGCCACTTCGACACCCGGTGGCGCCATTTCCTGCAGGGTGACCGCAGGCCCCAGCCGGCCTGCCATCTGGTCATAGGCGGCCGCTACTTCATCGAAATCTGTCAGATTGAGAACCACACCAGCGACATCGACCTTATGGGCGTGGCCTTCGGCGGTCTTAAGCACCACCGGCGGCGTAAGCTCTTCAAACGCCCCGGCAAGGTCTCTCTCCGACCGGCACATGCGGCTTTGGACCGTATCCATTCCATAATGGGCGAGGAGCGCAAGGGCATCCGCCTCCCGGCCCGACCGCGCCGCCTTGAGAACGGAACCTGGATCCGCTGCCGCAGGGACCGGCGCACGCGGGGTGAGCTTCCCGCGGTCCCTCCAGCGAAAGCCGTGACGGATGGCGCGCATGGCCATGGGCGTTCCGTCGAGCACGGGAACTCCTTTTGCAACAAGATCAAGTGTGCGTTCGGAGTGAAACTGGCGGGCGGAAAATGTTCCTGCCACCACCGGCTTGGCACTGTCTTGCGCACCCTGCACGGTGCCCTCGGCCACTTTGTTGGTGAACAGATCGGAGGTGACCGCGCCGTATTCTGTCATCACCATTGCGATGGCGGTGTCCGGGTCGGCGAGCGCATCCCCGAGCAATCCGCCGATATGTTCGACCAAGGCCTCTTCTCCGCCCCAGAAGTCGATGGGGTTTTCGGGCGCCAGATCAGGCGCCAGCCGCTTTCTCAGAGAACGCCGGGTTTTGGCTTCAAACTGTGCCAACGGCACGCCGAGGGTATGCGCTTCGTCCATCAAGAGCGCGCGCTGGCCGCCTGAATCCGTCAGCACCGCGAGGCCACCGGGGCCGATATCGCGCACGCCTGCAAACAGGGCGAGTGTGGTCCACCATTCATCGAGACTGCCGACCCGGTGTGCATGATGCTTGTGGAACAGGGCATCGAGGATGGCATCTGGTGCGGCCATGCGGCCGGTATGGGTCGAGATGGCGGACCGCGCCGCCTCGCTGCGTCCGGGCTTGAGCACCACCAGCGGAATGCCCTTGGCCTCGGCCTTGGCGAGGGCAGCCGCAAATGCCTGCGGCTCGCGGACGATCTCGAGATACAGGCCCAGAACCTCGGTTTCCGGCAGATCCACAACGTAATCGATGATCTCCGCCACGGAGACGTTCGCCTCCTGTGCCGGGTGGGCGGTAAAACAGACCTTGATACGGGGGTCGGTCAGGGTGGCAAAGGAATAGAGCGAGCCGGACTGCACAATTGCGGCAACGTTGCCGGCTTCTCCAGGCGACGGTGGCACCCAGGTTGAAACCGTGCCGTGGGCATAGTTCACGTAGCCGATAGTGTTTGGCCCGAGCATGGGCACGCCGGCATCCCGCGCCATGGCCATGATGCGCGCCGGCAGATCCGCATCTTCGCTGACTTGCGGTGTGGAATAGGCCACAAGCGAACGGGCGCCGGCATCGAGTGCTGAGCGCATATCCTGCTCAAGACGTGCAACAGAGCCGGAAATGATCGCAAGGTCCACCGTCTGGGGGAGATCTGCCATGCGAGCGTAACATTTCAGGCCGTTGATTTCCTCATAGCGTGGGGTGACCGGGTAAAGCGGGCCGTCCCAGCCGAGCATTGTTGCAGCGCCAAGTGTTTCAAAACCCGGGCGCCCTTGCCGGCCGCTGGCGCCGATCACCGCTATGGACCGCGGCTCGAAAAGAGGTGTCAGTCTGTGGGTACCCACGATGGAAGCTCGTTCAGCCGGCCATGGCCGCTTCGACGGCAGCACCGATGCGGAACGCCATGGGATCGTCAAAGCGATGGGTGACAATCTGCACGCCCGTGGGCAGCCCCTCATCGGAGAACCCGGACGGCACCGAAAGTGCCGGGCATTGCGGCACATTGTTGAACGGCGAAGTCATGTCGAGGCCGCAGAGCCTGCCATTGGCATCGATCTCGTCGAATTCACCGTCGCCGGCGTCTTTCTTAGGCGCGCCCATGGTCATGGTGGGACAGATCAAGGCATCGTGCGTCTTGAACACATGGGCCAGCTTGGACCATTGCCAGGTGCGGAAATCCTCGATGCGCTTGTAAGACACCGCGTCCTGCTTGAGGCCGGCCTCGATGATGGCAACCACCGCCGGGTCCATGCGGTCACGATGTTCATCAAGGGCGTCGGCGAAGGCTGCGGCGAGAAGCACCTGCCAGAGCTTGTCCCATTGCGCCACCACCTCGGTCGTCCAGCCAAGTTCGATCTCGTCGACCTGGGCGCCGCGGTCCCTGAGAAGACCCGCCACCGTGTGCAGGTTTGCGAGGACATCGTCATGCACCTTGTAGATGCCAAGGTCCGGAGACAGCGCGATCCGAAGACCCTTAACATCACTTTCAAGCGGATCGGGCAGCGGCAACGGGTTCACCTGGCTCTGGATATCGGCGTCGGACGGGCCTTCCGTCACCCGCAGGAACAACGCAGCGTCCTCCATCGTGCGGGCCAGCGGGCCGAAATGGGAGATCGAATCAAACACTGTGTTGAGGATATCCATCGGGATGCGGCCGAGGCTTGGCTTGTGGCCGACAATGCCGCACAGGCCGGCTGGAATGCGCACCGACCCGCCCATGTCCGTGCCCTCTGCCAGGGGGACACAGTATGATGCAACTGCAGCTCCAGAGCCGCCGGACGAGCCGCCGGTTGTGCGGCTGGTGTCCCAGGGATTGACCGTGTGGCCCCACAGAACCGATTTGGTGAAACTTGAGTAAGCAAACTCGGGCGTGGTGGTCTTGCCAACCATGATGGCGCCCGCGTTTTGAAACCGTTGCACCAGAACCGGATCGAAATCCGGAACCCAGTTCTCGAAATAGACCGAGCCCCGGGTTGTCCGCTTGCCCTTGGTGGGCGTGAAGTCCTTGATGGCAATGGGAACGCCATGCAGGGCGCCCAGGTCATCTCCGTTCATCACAGCCTGTTCGGCCGTCCTGGCAAGATCGAGGGCCTCGTCGGGATAGGTGAAGCAGAAACAG
Source organism: Hyphomicrobiales bacterium (assembly GCA_021775625.1). Classification (GTDB taxonomy): domain Bacteria; phylum Pseudomonadota; class Alphaproteobacteria; order Rhizobiales; family JAJFHB01; genus JAJFHM01. Next base: position 5,545 of record JAJFHM010000026.1, read on the forward strand.
TTGAGGACCGGGTTCACTTCTTCGATGCGGTCAAGGCTCGCCTGCACCACCTCGACCGGAGAGACCGCTTTGGAGCGGATCAGGCGGGTAAGCTCTGCCGCCGTCTTTGTACAGAGTTCCGACTTCGGCGGATCGCACATCTGCTTTGGTTGCGCCATGCCCATTTCTCCCAATCCGGCCGAATGATCTGCAGACCGCCTGCTAATCCATTCTGGCCACATGAGCATATTGCCGAAAACCATGTTGACCGGAAGAAGTTTTTGCAATGATGATGCCGCTGATTGCCACCGCGCGCGTTGGGCAATTTCCTGCAGGTCAGAACAGAGCTAGGATTAATATGACGAAGCACGATCAGTTGCTCAGCCTCGAAGACATTATCGGGAACGGGCTGTGCATGGGCTGCGGCATCTGCCGTTCGGTGCTCGGCCCGGATGTTCTGACCCATAGCGACGAAGCTGACGGGCTGGAACGGCCGCGCGAGATCCGGCCCATGTCGCAAGGCGAGACGGCGACATTGAACGCGATCTGTCCCGGTCTGCATGTCAGTGTCCCCGAACCAGACGACGAGGCTTCCAGCGATCCCATGTGGGGCAACATCATCCGCATCACCCATGGCTACGCATCCGATCCGGAGGTCCGCTTCAGGGCGGCGACCGGCGGAGCCACCACGGCACTTGCGTTGCACATTCTCGAAAGCGGTAAGGCGGACTATATCCTGCATCTTGTGGCCGATCCGGACCGGCCGTTCATGTCAAAGACCCAACGCTCCTACACCGCGCAAGACGTGATCAACGCCTCAGGGTCGCGCTATGCCGCAACAGCGCCGCTGACCGACATTTCCGCAGCGCTCGATGATGGCCGGCCGTTCGCCTTTGTCGGCAAGCCCTGCGACATCACCGCCCTCAACAATCTTGCCCGCATCGACGACCGGGTCGACGCCTTGTGCCGCTACAAGCTGACCATCGTCTGCGGCGGGTTTTCAGAGCTCTCCAAGTTTACCGAACTGCTGGCGGACTGGGACATGCGTGAGAAAGACGTGAGCCGTTTCAGTTACCGCGGTTATGGCTGCCCGGGGCCGACCTTTGCCGAAACCAAAGACGGCCGGCGGGGCGAAACCACCTATCGCGACCTGTGGGCGGAAGCATCCGCCTGGCGCAGTTTTTACCGCTGCAAGATCTGTCCCGACGCCATCGGCCTTTCCGCCGATATCGCAGCGCTGGATGTGTGGCCGGGCGGTGCGCCGGTGGGAGAAGACGAAGGCTGGAACGGGTTCATCATCAGGACCACGGCCGGACGCGAGCTGATCGACGATGCTCTGGCTGCCGGCGCAATCACGTTTGATGCCGAGCATGATACCGCCATGCTGGACGACTGCCAGCCGCATCAGGTGCGCAAACGCAGGGCCATCCGGGCGCGTTATGCGGCCCTTGCGGAGGCAGGTGTTCTTCACCCGATTACCGAAGATGGCGGCCTCGACACAGTCGCCTATGAACCGGGCAGCGAGCAGTATGATTGGGAGCAGGCCGGTACCAGAATGAGACTGGAACGCGGCGATCACCTTCGGGATTAGGGCCTGTTCACAATCATAGCTGCAATGTCGGATTGAAGCTGCACCGCGCGCAGGAAAGTGTTGGCACCGGGGTCCATTGGGGTGATGATGGCGGACATGACCCCGCAACGAGACCCCTCGCCCTGGATCACGCGGTTTGCTCATCTGGCGCCCGAGCACCAGCCGGTGCTCGATCTGGCCTGCGGCAGTGGACGGCATACGCGCCTGTTTCTCGAGCGCGGCCACCGGGTCACCGCGGTTGACATCGACCTCTCGGATGTCGGCGACATTGACGGCCATGAGAACGCCACCCTGGTCAAACAAGATCTCGAAGACGGATCGGTCTGGCCGTTCGGCACGCAGACCTTCGGGGCGATCGTGGTGACGAACTATTTGCACCGGCCGCTCCTGCCGTCATTGGTGGCGACCGTGGCATCCGGTGGAGTGCTTCTTTACGAAACCTTCGGACAGGGCAACGAAGCATTCGGCAAACCGTCAAATCCCGACTATCTGCTTAAACCCGGTGAACTTCTGGAAGCGGTTCGCGGCATCTTGCAGGTGACCGCCTATGAACATGGCGAACACTCAGAGCCGAACCGCTGTGTTGTCCAGAGAATCTGTGCGGTGAACCGGCAGACGCCGGTCGCGCTTCCCTAACAGGCCCTAACCTACGTACTTCCAGTATGTGTCCTTCTTGGTGACATAGCCGTCGCGGAATTCCCACAGATCGCAGCCGACATATGCAAACGGCTCACCACCCTCCGGCGTGCCTCGCACCACCCATTCTGAAAGAGCTTTGGTCTGGTCGCAGATCCAGTGACGCATGTCGTCCCAGCGCATATCGGGTATCTCGCCATAACGGCTGCGCAGCACGTCACCGATTTCCTTCTTGCCGAGGCAGCGCCGGCCTTCCGGGGCGTTGGGCCCCCGCGCCATCAGCCATTCACAGTCTTCAACGAAGTGCGACAGGATGGCGTCAACGTCTTGCCGGTTAAAGGCGTCTTGAATTTCATCGAGAAGTTCCAGTGTCAGTTCGCGGCCCATGAGCGGTCTCTCCAGGTGAAGGTGCTGCAGACTAGCGCAGTCATTACGGCAGGACTACCGTTTGAGTAAGCCGGTATTGATACAATTTTAACAGCCGTATTTACGGTTTGAAAACTCTGTGTCGGGTTTTTGTCTATAGAACATATACTTACATGTATCATACAACTCCGCGTTAAGAGATTCCGCTGTATAGATGCCGGTGATTGCGACGCGCAGGCAACCTGGTCAAGACCGCGCGTTGACCCGGCTGGGAATGGAGTTTTGTGAGTATGTTGAAGACAATCAAGAGGTTTGCCACCGAAAACTCCGGTGCAACTGCAATCGAATACGGTCTCATCGCCTTGGGTATCGCCATTGCCATCGTGGTGTCTGTGGGCGTGCTGGGAACGGATGTTGCCGCGATCTTCACGACCGTCGACGCAGGTCTGAAGTAGACGACCCCTCAAATCCTCGATATTCGGAAGACGGGACCGCGCTCGCGGTTTCGCCACAACGGATTCCACGTGGCGAAGTTTCCTCGTCCTCATCACCGGCCTTGCTATAAACTCGGCTGACGAACCGGCGTGTGCGCCGCCAGATGTGAGAGGGAAAATATCGCATGACGCTGGATCCTCAGGCCCAGGCATTTCTGGAACTCGCCGACCGCAGCGGGCGGCCGTTGTTCGAGACACTCGACCCGCCGGCGGCGCGTGCTCTTTATGACGAGACGGCAGCGATTGCCGGCGGTCCTGCGCCTGACGTCTTCCGGGTTGAAGATCTCGATGCCACAGGCCCGTTCGGCCCCATACCATTGCGGGTTTACACACCCCGCGATCCGGCTGGATCCGCCATGCCGGTGCTGATCTATTTTCATGGCGGCGGGTTCGTTTTCGGCAGCCGTGACAGCCATGATGCGCCGTGCCGCCACCTTGCCCGCGAGGGCGACTGCATTGTTGTGTCCGTCGATTACCGCATGGCGCCGGAGTTCCCGTTCCCGCAGCCGGTGGAAGACTGCTGGGCCGCGACCACCTGGATTGCCGGCCAAACCGGGCGCTTTGGCGGAGACGCCGGGCGAATTGCGGTGGGCGGCGACAGTGCAGGCGCCAACCTGGCAGCCGTCATGTGCCTCATGGCGCGGCGCGACGGCGGGCCGCAATTTGTGCATCAGCTCTTGATCTATCCCGCGACCGACCTGAGCCGGAGCTTTGCATCGCATGCAGACCTGGCCGACGGCTACCGCTTGACCAAGCCGCTGATCGACTGGTTCATGGACCACTATTTTTCCGGAGAAGAACGCAACCGGCGGCACGAATTGTGCTCCCCGCTTTATGCAGACAGCCTGGCGGGATTGCCGCCGGCGTTCCTGGTTTCAGCCGGCTATGATCCGTTAAAGGACGAGGACGCCGCTTATTTCGAGAAGCTCCGTGCCGACGGTGTCGCGGCCCGCCATGAACACTACCCGGGCATGATTCACGGTTTCATCTCGATGGGCGGGTTCATCGACACCGGGATCGA
>JAJFHM010000251.1 GCA_021775625.1 Hyphomicrobiales bacterium
GTCCGCGACGGCACCGCATTCCTGTGGGGCGAGGTTGACAATTCATCCCAGCGCAAAGCCCTGATGGTTGCAGTCCGCGAAGTGCCCGGCGTAACGGACGTTGTCGATCACACGCGGATACTGCAGACGCTCTACTGACGGTCCGTGCCGCTCAGGAAGATTTCAACAACTCAATCGCTGCTTCATCAGGCGTCATCCGGCCACTCAGGATATCATCGCACACAGCGTCAATCCCGGCATCCGGCCTTTTGCTGACACGGCGCTCGATCATGTCGGCTGCCGCCCAGGCCAAAAGCCGCCGCGCCCGGTTGCGGCGGCGGGTCTTGGGCGTCTCAGAGCGGCTGGCGGCGATCCCCAAGACCTGTTGCGCCAGTTCCACCACACCTTCGCCGGTGGTTGCCACGGTCTTCATGACCGGGGTATCGGCCTTGATGGATGACAGGTGCACCGCCGACAGAAGATGCCGGAAGGTTTTTTCCGCGCCATCCAGATCCGCCTTGTTGACCACCAGGATATCGGCAATGTCGAGGATGCCCGACTTCATCGCCTGAATGTCGTCCCCAAGGCCCGGCGCATTGAGCACAATGCGGATGTCGGCCACTTCAGCCACATCGATCTCGGACTGGCCGGCGCCTACGGTTTCCAGGATGATCACGTCCTTGCCCGCGGCATCAAAGGCGTCGATCATGCGCACCGCAGCCGGCGTCAGCCCGCCCACATGGCCGCGTGACGCCAGCGAACGGATGAACACGCCATCGTCGTCGGTGTGGTCGTTCATGCGGATGCGGTCGCCGAGCAGCGCACCGCCGGAGACCGGGCTCGACGGATCGACCGCGAGCACGCCTACGGTTTTACCCTCCGCCCGCAACGCCTTGATATAGGCATTCACCAGCGTCGACTTGCCCGCACCCGGAGGCCCGGTGAAGCCGACCACCTGGGCGCGCCCCAGAAATGGGGCGATCTCCGCCAGCAACTGCGGGGCTGCCGGCGACAGGCGTTCAAGCTCGGTCAAAAGCCGGGCAACGGCGGCCAGTTCGCCGGCCCGCACACGCTCGATCAATGCGGATTGCGGTGTGCTGTCTGCTTCAGGTTCTCTCATGGAACGATGAGCGGATCGCCAAAGCCATAGATATCGCGCAGCCGCTGGCAAATCTCGCCATGGGTAGCGCCTGCACATGTGGCATCGACGATCTTTTCAAACACGTTTTCGTCTTCGCTTTCCGCCGCCCGGGAAAGCTCGTCCATGGCGCGCGCTGTGGCCGTTTGATCGCGCTCCGCCTTGTAGCGTTTCAGACGCTCGATCTGCGCCTCTATCACGTCTGCCGGCGGCGGCTTGAGCGGCTGGCGCGGCATCTCGTCTTCCTCCGGCACCTTGAACTTGTTGACGCCGACCACGGTCTGTTCGCCACTGTCGATACGGTCCTGATGCGCCAGTGCGGACACACCGACAATGCGCTGGACCAGACCCGATGAGACCGCAGCATACATGCCGCCCTCAGCGTCGATCTGCTCGATCACCGCGAGGATTTTCTCCTCCATGTCGTTGGTCATGCTCTCCACATAATAAGAGCCGCCGAGCGGGTCGATGACATCGGTCAGATGAGCCTCGTCCTTGAGGATTTCCTGGGTCGAAACCGCGATGCGGGCAGCCTGCTCCGTCGGCACGCTGAGCACCTCGTCGTAAGAATCCGTGTGCAGCGACTGCAACCCGCCGAAGATACCGGCGATCGCCTGTGCTGTGACCCGGGCGATGTTGTTGAGCGGCTGCTCACGCGTCAGGTCAACGCCGGACGTCTGGCCATGAAACTTGAAGCGCCATGCCTTGGGATTGGTCGCCCCGAAACGCTCACGCACGATGCGCTGCCAGATGCGGCGTCCGGCGCGGAACTTGGCGATCTCCTCGAAGAAGGAGAGGGAGATGTCGAAGAAAAACGTGAACCGGGTGAGGAACTCGTTGGGGTCGAGACCGCGTGCCTCACAGTCATGGGCATACTGGATGGCAGTCGACAAGGTAAGCCCCATGGCTTCAGCCGGGGTCGCCCCGCCCTGTTGCATATGCTGCCCGACGACAGACAGCGGATTCCAGCCCGGCAGGTGCTTCTGCGAAAAAGCGATGTGGTCCACAAGCACCCGCCGCGCACCCGGCAGGGCAAGCCGGAAGAACATGTGATTGCAGACAAAATGCGAGATGTAGTCACTCTGGTTCGATGTGCCGGTGATCCGGTTCCACGGTATGCCGCGGCGCTTGGCGACCGCCAGCAGCAAAGCCAGCAGCGTAAAAGGTGACGGGTCGTTTTGGGCAGTGGAAAAATTTTCGAGCGGAATATCGCGATAGCAGATTTCCATGTCGTCGACCGAGTTCACCACCGCCCCACAGGTGCCGAGCAGTTCGGCCGGCACCTCGTCGGCGTCATAGCCGCGGTAAACCGAATTGCAGGGAATGAGACTGCCGGCACTTGCGCCGTGGGCGATGAGTGCCTTGAGCCGTGCGTTGTAGTCTTCCGGCGTGCCGAGGCCGATCAACTGGCGCTGCGACCAGGTGCGGCCGCGATGCATGCTGGGATAAATCCCTCGGGTCATCGGCACTTGGCCGGGAAACCCCAGATCCTCCATATAGGCATCGCCATTCCAGTCGTCCGGCGTATAAAGCGGCTTTACTTCAATGCCCGACCGGTTCTTCGGATTGAGTGCCGGTCCCATCTGGTCATCATAGTCCGAGCGCCATTCGTCCCGCACCGCTTCAAACCCGGGCAACGGCAGTTGCACAGCTTGATCACTCATGTCACCAGTTCTCCGTTTCTCTGCTCACGCGCCTGCGCCGCAAATGCTGCAACACCCTCGACAATTTCGTCACGGCCAACACCGGGATGAAACACCTGCGCGACCCCGGCATTCAACAACATGACCTCATCGTCGTCCGGCACAATCCCACCGACCACCACCTTGACGTGGGACAGGCCCGCCTCTTGCAGTGCCGCCATCAACTTCGGCATCAGCAGATGGTCGGCCGACAGTGAGCTGACCCCGACCACATCGACATCTTCCTCGAGTGCAAGGCGAACCACCTGCGAAATCTCCTGCCAGGGGGCGGTCTCAATCACTTCCATCCCGGCATCGCGCAGGAAAGAGGCAACGATACGGCTGCCGCGGTCATGCCCGTCAAACCCGATCTTGGTGACCAGGACGCGCGGCGGGAAGCTGGATAACTGGACTTCACTCATGTTCCTCTCCATGGGGTGCTGCTCCGTTTCGTAAATTGCGCACAACCTCGCGCGCGATATCCGCCGGTGCGGTCAGCCCCGGACGGTACCAGACCTGGCTCCAGTTCAACGCCCCCAGAAGTGTGAACCGCAACAACGTGCGGCTGGTCCCGGGGGCAAGATCAAGCGCGTCGATCAGTGTCCTGAAGCGGGCTTCATAGCCGGCGCGCAGGCGCGCAAGTTGGCCCGCCACCTCCGGCACATCTTCCGGCAGCACCCGGATGACCACCCGGGCATAACCGCTGTCCGACAGTATTGCCTCCAGATGCCGGTGACAGGCCCGCTCGAGCGTGGACCACGGGTCTGTACTGCCCTGCATCGCGCCATCGACCGCGTCGCCAATTTGGCCAACCCCGGTTTCATAGACCGCAAGCAGGACGCGCGCCTTGGAGGCGAAATGCGCATAGACCGCTCCCGGGGTAACCCCGAGGGCCCGTGCAATGTCCCGGAGTGACGTGGCGTGATAGCCGTTGCGGGCAAACAGATCGGCGGCGACATCGAGAAATCGCTGCCGCGGTGCAGTCTCCTGGGTTTTTCGCGCTGGTTGCATGTTTGCCAGTATTAATTAATGAACGTTCGTTCATTTTTCCATAAACTCTGCCTGGAGTCAATCCTGACAACAATGGAATTCGCGCTGGACTTCCGCTCCGAATTACGGGAACCATCGCGGCGCAACGCCCGGGCATGATGCTTTGGCGGCCGCGCGAGCCAACACATCACATGTCGTCACCTGACACATCGAGAGCCGCCGAGCAGGCGCTGCCGCCCATGGGCTTTCTGCTGCTCGCCGGCCTGTCCCTGTTCTGGGGCCTCAACTGGCCCGGCATGAAGATCATTCTGAGCGAATTGCCGGCCTGGTGGTTTCGCGCATCTTGCGCGGTGATCGGCGGCGGCGCTTTGTTGGCGATTTCGGCCGCCTCCGGAAACTCGATCCGGCCCACCGGGCGCGAGTTCGTTCAGATCTGCATTTGCGGGGCCTTCAATTTCGTCGGCTGGCTGATGTTTTCAGCCTATGGCGTTTCGCTGATGGGCGCTGGGCGCGCCGCCATTATCGCCTTCACAATGCCGATCTGGGCAGCGGTCTTTGCCAGCCTGATGCTGGGCGAAAAGTTCACTGCACCGAAAATCATCGGCCTGACCCTCGGCATCGCCGGCTTGAGTGTCCTGATCGGCCCCGAGATCGCCGCCGTCGGCAGATCGCCGCTGGGTGCGTTCTTCATGTTCGCTGCCGCCGTATCCTGGGCTTTCGGGACAACACTCTTCAAACGTTTCGAATGGAGCATTCCGGTTGCCAGCAATGTTGGCTGGCAGTTGGGCACGGCCGCCCTGCCGATAATCGCCGTTGCCGCGGTCCTGGAACCGCTGCCGGATCTTACCGGCATCTCGTATGAAGCAACACTCGCATTGCTTTACATCTACAGCTTTCCCATGGTGTTTTGCCAATGGGCCTACTACAAGACCGTGCATCTCTTCCCGGCCTCCATCGCGGCAATCGGCACACTCATTGTGCCCGTTGTCGGCGTGTATTCCAGCCACTTGATACTTGGGGAACCGGTGGGCTTGCAGGACCTTGCAGCACTCGTTTTGATCGTCGCCGCCCTGACCTGCGTTCTGCTCATACCGAACCTCAGGCGTCTGCGCCGCTGAATTCCACGTCATTAGAGCACAACAATGTGATGAATTTATCGCGCGTATTTGACAGCTGTTGACTTCAAATGATGTGTTCGTGACCCCACATTCTAAACATCAGGAGAGAGCCGTGAGCTCTGGGACCTGGAGCGCTTCATGTTCACACGGATTCAGTCTGACCGGATTATCGCGTCTGTTGTCATTGCCATCGCCCTTATCACCGCGGCGGGCGTGAGCACTGGTGTGCGCGGCGACGAAGAAGAACGCGCGCTCAACGCCGACCCGCATCGCACCGGCCCGGTCACACCGGCGGAAGACCTCGATGGCCTGCGGCGGCATTTCCGTGCCCGCAACACGTCCACGCTGACGGACGGCGAAGTCCAGCGGATCTATCTGAACCTCAAGGCCGAGCTCGCCAAACGGTACGCCGCGGCCGAACAGCGTCCGGTGGCGGGCTACCAGAAATGGGCGCGTTACAACCGCGTGCCCTATATCAGCGCCACCCACGGCAACCGCTACGTCAACAATTACGCCAACCACATCGCTGGAAGCTACGGGCGTTTCGAAAACGCCGGCACCATGCCGGTGGGCTCCGTCCTCGCCAAGGACACCTTCACCATCGACAAGAACGGCACGGTGCGGCCCGGTCCCTTGATGGTGATGGAGAAAATGCAGCCGGGCTTCAACTATGTCTCGGGCGACTGGAGCTATCTGGCTGTCATGCCGGATGGCAGTATCCTCGGGAAAACCAGCGGCGACGCGGCGGAGGCGGTCGAGTTCTGCGTCTCCTGCCACCTCGCGGTGGAGGGCCAGGATCACATGTATTTCATCCCGGAAATGTACCGTAAAAAATAGCTTGAGGCAGTCTAACCCTTGGTCGCCACGGCGGGCGGCGTCACCGGGTGGCGTGCCGCAACCATTTCGCGGTGCGAAATATAGGTGGCGGCCCCGACGATGACCGCGCCCCCCACGAACACGAACGGATCCAGCGCTTCACCGAACAGCACCATGCCGAGAAGTGCTGCCCAGACCAGCTGGAGGAACCCCACCGGTTGCGTCACGGTGATCGGTGCGGCGCCAAACGCCTTGGTCAGCGTGTAATGGCCGGTGGTTGCAAATGCCGCAATCGTTGTGAGCCAGAAGAGTTCTTCCCAGGTCGGTGTCCGCCATTGGGCGATGGCGGCCGGCAGCAGGGCAAGCGTACACATCAACGACAACATGGCGACGATGGCCCCGGGGTCCTGGCGCTCGGTCAGCTTCTTGGCCAGGATGAAAGATGCCGCGAAGAACGGCGCCGCGGCGAACTGCGCCAGCTGGCCGATGCCGATCTCCTGAAAGCCCGGCCTCAGAATGATCAGTGTCCCCAGAAACCCGATGGCCACAGCCGCTATGCGCCGCACGAACAAGCGCTCGCCGAGAAACATCGCCGCCCCGATGGTCACGAATATTGGCGAGGTGTACCCAATGGCCGTGACTTCGGCGATGGGAACGCGCGCCATGGCAAAAAACCACAGAAACACCGAAACCCCGTGCACCAGACCGCGGACCACGTAAAGGCTGACGATGCTGCTTGAGGGCCGCGCCTTGATAACGCCGTAGAGCGCGGGCAACACCAGCAGCAGGCCGATAAGATACCGCAGGAAGGCGGCTTCGACAGCGGGAAGATCAGTGCCCAGATAACGCACGATGCCGGTGACGCAGACGAACATCAGACCGGTCACCACCATCCAGCCGATCCCGGCCAGGGTATTGTTCTGTTCCGCCCTTGCCGTTGTGTCCGTCATGTCCCAGCCTTCAAGAAGAGCGCACTATGCGATTTGCCTCAGGGCATGGCAATGTATCTGGCGCATAGCTGCCATGCGGGCGCTCCGGCGCGGCCACACTATGGACCGTGAGCCCGGATGATTTATGCTAGTGGGCAGTTCACCGAGAGGAACCCCCATGATCGGAACCGAACACGTGCAGCTCATGGCGGCGTACAACCGCTGGCAGAACGAAAGCATATACAGTGCAGCGAACAGCCTCGGCGATGCTGAGCGCTGTGAAGATCTGGGCGCCTTCTTCGGCTCCATCGAGGCAACCCTCAATCATATCCTGTGGGCCGATAGGATCTGGATGAGCCGCTTTGCCGGCTGGCCGGCGCCGAATGTGCCGGACATTCCGTCTTCAACCGGCGAAATCAAGGACTGGGCTGATCTCAAAACCCAGCGCACGGCCCTCGACGCCAACATCATCGAATGGACGCAAGGTCTCTCGGCACAAGACCTCAGCGGAGATCTGACCTGGCATTCCGGAGCGGCAGCGCGCGACATGACGAAACCGTTCTGGATCCTTCTTACCCACTTCTTCAATCACCAGACCCACCATCGCGGCCAGGTGCATGCCATGTTGACCTCCAAGGGCGCCAGACCGGACGACACGGACATTCCGTTCATGCCCGGCATTGCGTGAGCGGCCAGCGCTAACCAACACGTCGCGCGGGGCTTTACCTGGCTCCGAAACATTGCCACACTTCCCAGCAAAGAGGCCCTCCAGTGAAGAATTTCGGCTGTCCCGGTACGGTCGGAACCCGTAACGCAGCACGGAGGACGCCCTCATGCGGTTCGACAAAATCTTGTTTGCCATATTCTTGCTGGCAGCAGCAGCGCTGACACCGGCACGTGCCGATACCAGCGACAACATAACCTCGACCCAAAGCCTCACCATCACCGCGGGAACGACCCGGCTCGCCGGCAATGCCATGCGCACGCGCCATGCACGAACCGTGCAGTACACCGAGACATTTCTGCAAGAGCGCCGCTATCTTCAAACCCCGAAGGTGGTGCACACACAACGCTTCAGCGGCTGGGTGCCTTATCGCACGGCAAGCTCATATTACTACGGTGCCCGCCTGCACTATATCGGCTCCGGCCTCTACACCCTGCGGCCGCACTACCGCTACGATTACTCGTGCCGGTTCCTGGCCGATTGCCCGTGCCGGTTTCTGGCGGGGTGTTGAGGGGTTACACAGGTGCCGGGTGGTGCATCTTAGAAGCTCCACGTTAACCGGACCGCCAAGACCCCCGGTCACGCTTGCCGGCCAACGATGTGGCAACGCCTGTTGCAATCTCGATGCGGCACGGTCAATCTTCCTGTACCGCTCCACTGGGGGACTCCCGATTTTGCACCCTATACGGAAATTTTTGTGAACGATCGCATTGAGTAGGCTGGAATAGCAATTGGGAAGCGAATACTTGAGTTCGCAGCCATGTGATTGGTATGCGCTGTTGCATCCTGATATGGGGGAACGACGGAACTTGGGGAGTCTGTGTTAAAATGTACAACCAACGCGTCGCTTACACACCGCATGAAATGTACAACCAGCGCGTGCCTTACACACCTGATGTCGAATTTCCGTGGGAAATGTACAACCAACGCGGAGCTTACACATCGCAGGTTGAGTCCTTGTGGATCGGGCCCGAAGGAAGCAACCCGGAAGAAAACGGCGTCGTAGAATTTCAGGTCAATGGCGGCAAGTGGGGAATCAGCGGCACATTGGGCACTGCGGGCGGGACGGTCACCTGGAGCCTGCCGACAGCGGGCCTCACCAACCAGTCCGGGAGTACCTTCTTCACCGGCTCGACGGTTGCATTCAGCTCTATCGTAACCTTCAACTTCCAAACCGTCATCCAATCGGTGTTCGACGCCTGGTCGGCAGTCGCCGATATCTCATTCACTCAGGTCGCCGATGGCGGTGGCAATATCGGCATTGGCACCTCCGCCCAAATCCGCATTGTTGCCGGGTTTATTGACGGAGACCCGCCGGGCGGCAACGTCCTTGCCCGAGCCTTTCTTCCGTTTTCCGGAAGCGGCACATCCTCGCAAGGTGCCGCCAATGGCGACGTGGTCATGGACAGCGGCCAGAACTGGACGCAAAACCTCTTCTTCCTGACCATGCTGCATGAGGTCGGGCACTCGCTGGGGCTGAGTCATTCAAACGTCACCTCTATCATGTCCCCGACCATCAACACTTCGCTGACCGGCCTGACGGCGGACGATATAGCTGGCATCCAATCCATATACGGCGCAGCTGGCGCCCCCCCGGCGGACGACTACGCCGCCAACACCGGCACCACAGGCGCCGTTGTTCCAGGCGGGTCGGCCGGCGGCGACATCGAGATCAGCGGTGACCAGGACTGGTTCCGAATTTCGCTGACGGCGGGGACCGAGTATGAATTCCGGGTGCAGGGCAGCCCCTCCGCGCTGGGAACCCTTGCGGACCCCACCCTGAGCCTGCGCAACAGTGCGGGAACCCAGCTCGCGTTCGACGATGACGGCGGCACGGGCCTGGAATCTCTTATCACTTTCACGGCCACAACCTCGGGAACATTTTATCTGGATGCCGGCGGCTTCGGCGCGAATACCGGCACCTATGTGGTGTCGGCCACCGTACTGAGCACTTCGGACGATTTTGGCCAGGCGCCCGGCACCGCCGGCACGGTTTCGGTCGGCGGCAGCACAACGGGCAACGTGGAGGTGGCGAACGATCTCGACTGGCTCGGCGTGTTTCTGACCGGCGGCCAGAGTTACGTGATCGATCTTGAGGGATTTGACAGCGGGCAGGGCAATCTCTCCAATCCATTCCTGCGCCTGCACAACAGTTCGGGCACGCAAGTGGCGTTCGACGATGACGGCGGCGTGGGGTTCAACTCGCAGCTGACCTTCACCCCGACATCCTCAGGAACCTTCTATGTATCTGCCGGCGGCACGGGCTCCAGCATCGGGGGCTACATGGCTTCCGTGGCTATCGCCCCTTCCACAGATGATTTTGCCGGCGACATCACGACCACGGGTACGATCTCCGCTGGACAATCCCGTACGGGCACGATCGAAACCAACGGCGATGCTGACTGGTTCAAAATAACGTTGACGGCGGGGGTCGATTATCAATTCGACCTGGAAGGCTCTCCAACCGGCCAGGGCACATTGTCGGATACCTATCTGCGCCTGCACGACGCCAGCGGCACGCAGATCACCTTTAACGACGACGGCGGAACCGGATTGAATTCACAGATTACCCTTACGGCAACCTCTTCGGGCACGTTCTACCTGTCGGCCGAGGCGTTTAGCACAAACACGGGAAGCTATACGCTGTCCGCGACAGGCGCACCCGCACCGCACGACTTCAATGGCGACGGCATATCCGACCTGTTTTGGCAAAACGACAATGGCCAGGGCGCGATCTGGCAGATGAACGGCACCACCACCATTGGCGGCGGCCTCGCCGGCAACAATCCTGGTCCAACATGGAATTTCCGGGATACCGGCGATTTCAACAACGACGGCAACGCCGACATCGTTTGGCAAAACGACAATGGCCAGGCCGCAATCTGGCATATGAACGGCACCACCGTCATTGGCGGCGGCCTTGCCGGTGGCAATCCCGGACCAACCTGGAATGTCCGGGGTAACGGCGATTTCAACAATGACGGCAATTCCGACCTGGTTTTCCAGAACGACAATGGCCAGGCGGCGATCTGGTTTATGAACGGCAACACCGTCATTGGTGGCGGCCTTGCCGGCAACAACCCCGGGCCGACATGGCAGATCAGGGGCACCGGCGATTTCAATAATGACGGCAACTCCGACCTGGTGTGGCAAAACGACAATGGCCAGGCCGCGATCTGGCTGATG
>JAJFHM010000252.1 GCA_021775625.1 Hyphomicrobiales bacterium
GAGGCGACAAGCACGGAAACGCTGTCGCAGCGCGGCTTCGAGGTGGAAGACGCAGAGGCAGCCTTGCGGCACTTCGCCAGGGAGGCCCCGCGCCGGCTTCCGCGCCGCAAGGTCCGCCGGTTCGAGCGTGCCCGCGCAGGCGACCGTTACGACCTTCGGCAGGCCCTGCGGGAAGCGGTGCGTTACGACGGCGACGTAATCCGGTTGCCGCAACTGCGGCGCAAACAACGCCTGCGCCAGATCCTCTTGCTGATCGATGTTTCCGGCTCGATGAAGCAACAGACCGAACTGCATCTCAGGCTGGCCCATACGCTGGTGCAATCGACGCAACGGGCCGAGGTTTTCACCTTCGGCACCAGGCTCACCCGGATCAGCCGCGCGCTACGGCTCAAACGCGAGGCCGAGGCACTGGCGGCCGCTTCAGGCATGGTGGCCGACTGGGACGGAGGCACCCGCATTGGTGATGCGCTTGGCGCCTTCATGAAGGTGCCGCGTTATGTTGGGCTGGCACGCGGCGCCGTCGTCATCGTGTTGTCTGATGGTCTCGAGCGTGGCGATCATGGCGCCATGACGGAGGCTGTGGCGAAACTGTCGCGCTGTGCCTGGCAACTGCACTGGCTGTCGCCCCTGGCGGGCGGTGCGGGCTTTGAGCCGCAAACCGCCGCACTGCGGGCGATCGTCCCCTACCTCGACAGCCTCGCCGATGGCGCCAGCATTGAGCTTATCTGCGATCACATTTTGCACATGGCAGAAGGAAAAGCCGCATGACCGGGATTGTCGATGCGCATCATCACATCTGGCGCCAGGCCGATCTTCCCTGGCTTTCCGGGCCGATGCAGCCGCGCATCTTTGGCCCTTATGAGCCGATCCGGCGCGATTATCCTATGTCCGAATTTCTTGCCGACAATGCCCCGTCAGGGGTCGAGAAGTCGGTCTATGTCCAGGTCAACTGGGCGCCCGAGCGTTTTGAGGATGAAGTGGCGTGGGTGCATCAACAGGCAGACGAAACCGGCTGGCCCCATGCGGTCGTCGGTTATGCGGATTTTCTCGCCGACGATGTTCGCCCGCAACTTGACCGCCTCAAGGCCTATCCTTTGATGCGCGGCATCAGGATGCAGCTCCACTGGCACGAAAACCAGATGTACCGGTTCGCTGCACAGCCGGATTTGTGCCTCAATGCGACCTTGCAAAGGAACATCGGTTATCTCGCGGACTATGACTGGATATTCGAGCTGCAGGTATTTTCCCCGCAAATGGCCGGCGCCGCGGACCTGGCGGATGCCTGCCCGGACGTAACCTTTGTGCTGCAGCACGCGGGCATGCTTGAGGATACATCCACACAAGGCCGGGCGGCGTGGCAAACCGGCATGGGCATGCTTTCTGCCTGCCCGAATGTGGTGTGCAAATTATCGGGTCTGGGCACATTCGTTCACCGCAATGACCCGGCTCATATCGGGGAAATGATAACCACCGCACATGCGCTGTTCGGCAAGGACCGCTGCCTGTTCGGCTCCAACTTTCCAATCGAAAAGCTTTGGACGTCCTATGCGGACCTGATCGATGCCTACAAGAAAGGCGCATCGCCACTCAGGTCGGAAGCGCAGACAGCGATTTTCTCCGGCACCGCCGAGCGGATTTACCGGATCTAGAGAGTGGGGTGGCGAAAGCCCCGACAACATGGAGAACAACAATAATGGCCCTCGAAATTCATCTCCTGGACTACGGCGACATTGAGCTGGAAACCAGTTTCCTGGTGCTCGGACACGAATGCGGCCGGGTGCGCCGGGTTCCGGTTTATGGCTTCCTCATTCTGGGAGGCGCATATCCGGTGGTGGTCGATACCGGTTATCGCGACAACGCGATCATGGAATCGCTTGGCATGCGCGGACTGCAGTTCCATGAGAACATGATCGAGAACCAGTTGGCCAAGCATGGCCTGAAGCTGGGCGACATCCGTTACATCCTGCACACCCACCTGCATATCGATCACGCCGGCAAGGATGACCTGTTCCCCATGAACACGACCGTTGTGCTCAATCGCCGCGAGCTGGAATGTTCGGTCTCGGGGCTGATGCATCCGCAATATCCGCAGCCCGACATCAAGCACCTGATCGACCGCCTGCACACGCAAGACGCCCTGCGCTTCCTCGATCTTGAAATTTCCGGCACCGAAGAAATCATGCCGGGGGTCTATTGCGAGGCCGCCAATGCCCATACGGAGGGCTCAATGAACGTGATCGTTGAAACCGCCGAGGGCATCGCCAACATCTGCGGCGACGTGATCTACAACTTCAACGACCAGATCGTGAACCAGGTGCGCCAGACCCAGTTCATGGAACCCCAGGTGACCGGCAATCATGCCGGCTCCAAGCGGGCTGAAAAAGGCGCGATCAAGAAGCTCCTGAACCACAGCACCTTCCTTTTGCCGGTGCATGACAAGCCGGCCAAAGTGGAACACGGGCGTATCGTCGGGCGGCTGGAACAGCAGGTGCCGGGACCGATTACGGAATCCCTGCCGCGCCGCGACTGGTTCCCGGTCTAGAACATGATCTTTTCGGGGAGAATGCCATGACCCACGAAGCCCTGCGGGCGGAGTTCAACGATCTGGTCGATCAATATGCCCCGGTCGGCCAGCTTGCCACCGGTTTTGAGTTCACCGAAGGCCCGATCTGGCATCCGGTCGACCAGTATCTCCTGTTTTCCGATATGCCCGGCGACGTGCGCCGCCGCTGGGATCCGCACGGCGTGCGCGAGGTCATGCGGCCGGCCAACAAATGCAACGGCATGACCTATGACGCAGACCTCAATCTGATTGTCTGCGAGCATTCGACGTCAAGCCTGATCAGGGAACGGCCGGGCGGTCAGCGCGATGTGTTGGCTTCACATTTTGAGGGCCGTGAGCTCAACAGCCCGAACGATGTCTGTGTCGGCTCCAGCGGGTCAATCTATTTTACTGACCCCTGGTACGGGCGCATGCCGGTGTTCGGCATCGAACGCCCCCGCGAGCTTGGCTTCCAGGGGGTCTACCGGGTGGCCCCCGGGCGCGAGGGCCAGGAGCCCGAACTGGTTGTCGAGCGTTACGCCTTCGGAATGCCCAATGGTCTGTGCTTTTCGCCCGACGAAAGCCTGATGTATATCAACGACACGGAAAAGGCGCTGATTAGGGTCTACGAAGTCAATCAGGACGGAACCCTGTCGAACGGCCGGCTGTTTGCCAGCGGCATCAAATCCGAGCTCAAGGCCGGTGTTCCCGATGGCATGAAGTGCGACGCCCGCGGAAATGTCTGGGTCACGGCGCCTGGCGGCGTCTGGGTCTACAATCCTTCCGGCGCGCTGATCGGCAAGGTTGTGGTTCCCGAAATGGTCGCCAACCTGCACTGGGGCGGGGCTGACTGGCGCACGCTTTACATGTGCGCGACCCATTCGGTCTATACGGTCACCACAAAGGTCGGCCCGCGCAACGAACCGTTCATGCGCCATCGCCCGGGTGTCGGCAGCCAGCCCGCCGCAAGCGTTTCCGTGTCGCAGCCGTCGGCCGCCGTGCCGCCGCACTCGACCCCACCGCCGCAGCAATCCCCCACCCCGGAACCCGACACCGGCCTGCACCTCGACCCCGCACGCTGTGCCCTCATTATTCAGGACATGCAGAACGACGTCGTTATGGATGGCGGAGCGTTTGCCGAGTCCGGCGCGCCGGAACATGCCAAACAGCAAAACGTTGTCGAAAATATCCGCAGGCTCGCGGACGCCTGCCGGGCGAAGGGCGTCATGGTCATTCACGTCTGGTTCGTCGTCGAGCCCGGTGCACCCGGCGTCACGCTCAACGCGCCGCTGTTCGAGGGATTGGTCGAAACAAAAGCTCTGGTGCGCGGCACCTGGGGTGTTGCAGCCGTCGCCGGGCTGGAGCCGCGCCCCGGCGATCATGTGGTGGAAAAAATGCGCATGAGCGCATGGGAGGGGAGCTCACTTGAAACCGTGCTCAAGAGCGGCCACCGCGACATCATCATCGATACCGGCGCCTGGACCAACATGTCCATCGAGCACACCGCCCGGACCGGGGCGGACAAAGGCTATATCGTCGTGGTGCCGGAAGATGCCTGTTCGACCATGAATGCGGAATGGCACAACGCCTCCATCAACTTCGCCATGCAGAATGTCGCCGCCGTAACCAGCACCGATGAAGTGATCGCCGGGTTGGGGTAGGTCTTTGTTCCGTACCTTTGATGTCCGAGATGTCACCGGAACATTCTGCGCGGGCGGCCCGCCCAATCGAACAGAATTGCTCAAGGACCCAAATGGCCCGGCTTTCCGCGGCTCTGCGATATCTGGAAATTGGAGCGGGCGATGAGATTCGAACTCACGACTTCAACCTTGGCAAGGTTGCGCTCTACCCCTGAGCTACGCCCGCATGACGGTATAAGACCGTATCGCCTTGTTTAGCGAGACGCGTGTTATTGCGCAAGGGCCTTACAAATGCAATAGAAACCTCCGCTTCGGACACGACCGCAAGACCCGTGCCTGAGCGATGGTTTCAGCACAGGAGCACACACCCCATGCCGGCACGACCGGAAGACCTGTTCGCCCGCCTCGAAGAGCTCGGGATCGAGACCAAAACCCATAACCATCCACCGTTGTTCACGGTCGAGCAGTCACGCGAGCTGCGCGGCGAAATCCCCGGCGGACATTCCAAGAACCTGTTTCTAAAGGACAAGAAGGGCCAGGTGGCTCTTGTGGTTATGCTCGAAGACACCCACGTGGACCTCAAGACATTTGGCGCGCACATCGGCATCGGCAAGGTGAGCTTCGGCAAGCCTGATCTCCTGATGCAGCTGCTCGGCGTCGAACCGGGCGGGGTGACGCCCTTCGGCCTCATCAACGATACCGGCGGAAAGGTCAAAGTGGTGCTGGAACACCGCATGATGGAAGAAGAGCTTTTGAATTATCACCCGCTGACAAACGCGGCCACCACGACGATCCGGCCAGATGATCTGGTGACCTTTATCAAATCATGCGGTCACAGCCCGGACATTATCGATCTCACTCGAGAATGCGCTTAGGGCCTGTTGAGTA
>JAJFHM010000253.1 GCA_021775625.1 Hyphomicrobiales bacterium
TCGCCGTAGACCCGTTGCGGCGGTTCGGTGAGTTGTTCGTAAACCAGCCGGCCGATGATCTGTCCGTCCTCGATGATGAACGGCACTTCATGGCTGCGCACTTCGAGCACCGCCCGGCTGCCTTCGCCGCCGCCGGTGGAATGGCCGAAGCCGGGATCGAAGAAGCCGGCATAATGCACCCGGAACTCGCCCACCAGCGGGTTGAACGGGATCATTTCGGCGGCATAGAGCGGCGGTACCCGCACCGCTTCCTTCGAAGCCAGTATGTAGAATTGATCGGGATCCAGCACCAGATCCCCGCTCGGCCACAGCGGCTCCCAGAAGTCGATCACGCTGCACTGGTCCGGCTTGTCGACGTCGATCAGGCCGGAGTGGCGCTTGGCGCGGAAACCGACAGGACGCTTGTCACCGTCGCCGCGAAGGTCGACCGACAAGGCGATGCCATTGTCAATATTGGGCTCGCCGGACGATATCACCGGCTCTGAGGCATGCAGTTTGCGCAGCATGTCGTCGGAGTGGGCAGGCTCGCCGCGTCTGAATCTGATCTGCGACAGCCGCGATCCGGTGCGCACCAGAATGGAAAAGGTGCGCGGGCTGATCTCGGCAAACAGGGGGCCGTGGTATCCGGCATCGATCTTGTCAAACTCGGCTGCGCCATCGGTAATGACCCGGGTGAAGACGTCGAGCCGGCCGGTGGAGCTTTTCGGATTGGCGGCCGCCGCCAGATCGTCGCCAAGCGCCAGTTCCTCGATCAACGGCACAATGTAGACACAACCGGTTTCCAGCACCGCGCCGTTGGTAAGGTCTATGGCATGCAGGGACAGAGCGTCGAGACGCTCTGCAACGGCCCGTTTTCGGCCGGGAAGGAAGCTTGCGCGCACGCGGTAAGCCACCCGGCCCAGCCGCAAATCGAGGCTTGCCGGCTGGATCTGGCTGGCCTCGACCGCGGGCCATGCTGTGATCACCTTGCGCTCGACCAGCGCCTCGATTTCGTGCGCCGGCAATATGCCCGGCCGGGCTGCGGGGTGGATATCAGGGCTCTTTTTTGCTGCCATGGCCATGCTCGGGGGTCCATTACCTGTGCGGCCGGCGGGCGTACCAGCGGCATCGTGGCGCCATTCTTACCGGATTCGTCCGAAACCCGCCAAAACTCCTCTACCGCTTTCCACAAGTGAGGGACTGGTAAGGACCATGCTTTGTGCGGTATTCTAACCGTGGAGCCTAGGGGATTCGAAAAATGATCGGTCAGGACATGACGGACAGTGGTGAAGAGTTTTGCAGCGCTTATGACAGCGTGACCCGGTCCATCCGGGTGACGGTGGCTCCGATTTATCTGGATGACCAGTCGTCTCCCGAAGACAGCTATTATGTCTGGGCCTACCGGGTGCTGATTGAAAACGAGGGTGGCGAAGTGGTGCAGCTCAAGCATCGCCACTGGCGGATCATGGATTCGAACGGGCACACCCAGGAGGTGCGCGGCGAAGGCGTGGTCGGTGAGCAACCGGTGCTGGAGCCGGGCGAGAGCTTTGAATACACCAGCGGCACCCCGCTTGCCACATCGTCGGGGATGATGATGGGCAGCTATAAAATGGTCAACGCGATGGGGGAGATGTTCGATGTCGATATTCCCGCCTTCTCCCTGGACAGCCCGCACACGAACCTGCAGATGCACTGACCGGGATGAGACCTGCCGGCCGGGCACGCGCCGCGGCCGGGGGGCCATGATCTTCCGTGTTTGATATCCGCCCCATATTGCTGGTCATCGGCATTTTGCTGACCACGCTTGGCTGCGCCATGCTGCTGCCGGCGCTGGTCGATCTTGCGCTCAACGAGCCGAACTGGACGGCGTTCGCCGCTTCGGCGGGGTTCACCCTGTTTGTGGGCGTATCGCTGGCTATCGTTACCTGGGGGCGCACCGATAACTTGAGCGTCAAACAGGCGTTTATCCTGACCAGTGCCGTATGGGTCGCGCTTGCCGCGTTCGCCGCCCTGCCGTTTGCGCTGGGCAGCATGCAGATGTCCTATACGGATGCGTTTTTCGAAGCCATGTCGGGGCTCACCACGACCGGGGCAACAGTGGTCGACGGGCTCGACGGCGCACCGCACGGCCTGCTCCTGTGGCGCGGCCTGCTGCAGTGGCTTGGCGGTATTGGCATCATCGTCATGGCGATCGCCGTTTTGCCGATGCTGCAGATCGGCGGCATGCAGCTGTTCCGCATGGAATCCTCCGACACGTCGGACAAGATCCTGCCGCGGGCGACGCAGATCGCCGGGTCCATCACCGTGCTCTATGTGTCGCTCACGGCCCTGTGCGGCCTCAGCTACCACCTCGCCGGCATGTCGGTGTTCGATGCGGTGGTGCATGCCATGACCACCATCGCCACGGGCGGGTTCTCGACCCATGACGCCTCAATCGGATATTTCCAGAGCGTCAGCGTGGACATGGTCGGCGCGGTCTTCATGATCGTCGGCAGCCTGCCCTTCGTGCTCTATTTGCAGGCGGTGCGCGGCAATGCGGTGCCTCTTATGGAAGATTCCCAGGTGCGGTTCTTTCTGCTGCTCGTCGTCGCACTGATCGCGCTGGCCTGGATCTATGAGATTTCAATCGGCACGGACGCCCTGTGGCGGGCATTGCAACTGGCGGTCTTCAACGTGATTTCGATCGTCACGGGCACGGGATATGCAACCACGGATTACGGCCAGTGGGGACCGTTCGCGCTGGCCTTCTTCTTCTGCATCATGTTCGTCGGCGGCTGCGCCGGCTCGACCTCGTGCGGCATCAAGATATTCCGCTTTCAGGTGGTGTTGCAGATGCTCAAAGTCTATCTGTCGCGCATCCTCTATCCGCATGGGGTGTTCGTGCCGCGCTACAATGGCCGCGCGCTGCCCGACAATGTGACCGCGGCGGTCTTGAGCTTTTTCTTTCTGTTCTTCATCTGCTTTATTTTTGCAGCCCTCGCACTCAACATGATGGGGCTCGACAACCTGACCGCGATGTCGGCAGCGGCAAGCGCTATCGCTAATGTCGGACCGGGGCTGGGTGATGTGGTGGGGCCGTCGGGAACCTACAAGGATCTGCCGGGCGCTGCCAAATGGCTCCTGGCGTTCACCATGCTGATCGGCCGGCTTGAGATCTTCACCGTGTTGGTGCTGTTCTCGCCGGTGTTCTGGCGGACATAGGGGTAATCGGCGCCAGCCCGCTCGCACGGAATTCAGCCGCCCAAAAACCCGTTCATACGCCCACTTCCTGCGGCGTGAAGCTGTAATGTGCGCTGCAGAACTCGCAGGTCACTTCGATCTGGCCGTCCTTGACCATGTCGGACAGATCGGCTGCTTCGAACTGGCGCAGCATGTCTTCCACCCGCTCACGCGAACAGGTACAGCGGCCCTCGATGGCGATCGGCGTGAAGGCGCGGACGCCGTCTTCGTGGAACAGGCGGAAGAGCAGCCGTTCGCCCGACAATGTGGGATCGAGAAGTTCATGATCCTCGGTGGTGCGGGCGAGAATCCTGGCCCGGGTCCAGCGGTCATCCTCTTC
>JAJFHM010000254.1 GCA_021775625.1 Hyphomicrobiales bacterium
CTGGCGCAACGGTGGTGCTGATGGCGGAACGTCCCACTCCCGACAGCGTCATGCAGCGCCTGCGCGACCACAACCCGACGATTTTCTTCGGCGTCCCGACGCTCTATGGCGCCATGCTCACAACCGAGGCCTGTGCCGCCGAACACGGTTCCAACAACCTCAGGCTCCTCATATCCGCCGGTGAGGCCCTTCCCGAAGACATCGCCAAGCGGACGCAGGAACGCTACGGCGTGGAAGTGCTGGACGGCATCGGGTCTACCGAATTGCTCTACATTTTCGTCAGCAACCAGAGTGGTGACGTTTGTTTCAACTCATCGGGCGTTGCGGTTCCAGGATACGAGCTGCGCATTGTCGACGAAGCCGGCAACGATGTGCCGCAGGGAGAAATCGGGGAACTGATCGTAATGGGCGGCTCCGCCGCCGACGGCTATTGGAACCGCCGTGAAAAGTCCCGCAACACGTTCAGGGGCCCGTGGACGTGGACCGGCGACAAGTACTTCCAGGACGAGAACGGATATTACCGCTGCTGCGGCCGTTCCGATGACATGTTCAAGGTGTCCGGCATCTGGGTGTCGCCGTTTGAGGTTGAAGCAGCCCTCGTCAGCCATGACAGCGTGGTCGAAGCCGCGGTTGTCCCTCACGCCGACGATGAGGATTTGCTCAAGCCAAAGGCATTCATCATCTTTGCCGAGGGCGTGACATACGGCGACGCGCTGTTTGATGAGCTCAAGGAGCATGTGCAACAACAGGTTGGGCCGTGGAAATATCCGCGCTGGATTGAACCGCGCGAAGAGTTGCCGAAAACCGCCACCGGAAAGATCCAGCGCTTCAAGCTGGTGGAATGATTGCCCCGCGCCTCAACCCAG
Organism: Hyphomicrobiales bacterium; assembly: GCA_021775625.1. Lineage (GTDB taxonomy): Bacteria > Pseudomonadota > Alphaproteobacteria > Rhizobiales > JAJFHB01 > JAJFHM01. Next base: position 867 of record JAJFHM010000254.1, read on the forward strand.
CCCGGCGACACCGCAATGACCGGCCCTTCCGGTTTCATGGAAATCGACGGCATTCGCCTCGAGTATGCCTGGCACGGCCCGGCGGCAAACGAGAAGCCGACGATCCTTCTCCTGCATGAAGGCCTTGGCAGCGTCAGCATGTGGATGGACTTTCCCCAGGCGCTGGCAGAGGCAACAGGGTGCGGGGTGCTTGTCTATTCGCGCCAGGGCTACGGCAAGTCCGACCCGGCAGCGCTTCCACGGCGACTGTCACTGATGGAGGACGAGGCGGCATATGTCCTGCCCAGGATCATTGACCAATGGGAATTGAAGAAGGTTTTTCTCGCCGGTCACAGCGACGGAGCCTCTATCGCGGCGATCTATGCGGGAGGCACGCAGGACCACCGCGTTCGCGGGTTGATTTTGATGGCGACGCACTTTTTCAATGAAGAAATCTGCATCACCGCATGCCGCAACGGAAAGCAAGATTTCGAACAGGGCGGTCTGAGGCAAAAACTCACCCGGCATCATGGCGACAACGTGGACTGTGCGTTTCAGAGCTGGAATGGTTTGTGGCTCGATCCGGACTTCCGCGACTGGAACATCGAAGATCACCTCGCCCACATTCGCGTGCCGATGCTGCTGATCTGGGGTGCGCGGGAGCAATATGCCTCCCTCGCCCAGGTCGAGGCGGCCCGGGAGGCCTGCACCTGCCCACTGGAAGTTGTGATATTGGAACACGCGTCCCACTGGCCGTTCCGTGAACAGCCCCACGAGACCCTGGACGCCATCACTGCATTCACGTCACACCTGATGCTGATCCATGGCGAAACGGTGCACGCATAAACACTCCGGGAGCAAAAGAAAATGAGCGAGACGACATCAGCGGCCGAACCGGAAATCCCCTTCGTCTACCGCAGACCGGTATTCTGGGGCGATACGGACACCGCGCAGATTGCCTATACCGGCAAGTTTGTCGACTACATGCTTGAAGCTGCGGAAGCTTGGATGCGGGCATATCTCGACACCGACTGGTGGCAGATGTTGATGAAGGAGCAGCGCGGCGGACCGGTCGTCCATCTGGAAATCGATTTCATGTCACCGATTACGCCGCAGGACGCGCTTGAAGTGGAAGTGCGAATCCAGCACCTGGGCACCTCGGCGATCACCTATCACTGTACCGGGTACGGCAGCGACCGCCGTCTCAGTTTTCGCGGCAGTTTTACATCCGTCGGCTTCAGCTACAAGAATTCGGCAAAGCAGCCATGGCCTGACGATGCGCGGAAAATTATCGAAGCCTATCAGGCGGACTGCGCGGCAACCGACGGGTGATTCCTTAAATCGCTTTACTCATCGTCCGGGTGGCCCAGATCGCAGAAGGCTCCGCCCACGAACTCAACTGCCGGATCATAGGGGTCACCGGCGGGCACATTGGCCTCCACCTCAGCCCGGTACGCTTCGGCGTTGTCTTGCGGCCGATAGCCCAGATGCGCCACCTTGTGGTTCGAAAAGAACAGCTCGTCATTGTCCGAGATACCGTAAACAACGCTGAAACCGACCCGTTCGGCCACCAAACACCGCTCCACCAGCCGCACCAGATCGGGGAAGCTCAGCCAGGTCGCCATGTGGCGCCGGTCGGCCGGTTTCTCAAAGCATGAGTTGATGCGCAGACAGGCAGACTCCATGCCGAACTTGTGAAAATAGAGTTTGGCCAGATCTTCAACAAAGCACTTTGACAGACCATAAAGACCATCCGGACGGTGCGGTGTGTCGGTGTCCGCGCCCTCTTCGCGGCGCACATAACCCACCGCATGGATGGAACTCGCGTAAACAACACGCTTGATGCCATGACGGCGCGCGGCTTCATAGACGTTGTAGCCGCCGATAATCGAGGATTCGAGAACCTCGGCCCAGGGGCGTTCCACCGGCACGGCACCGAAATGCACCACGCCGTCACACCCCTCGACCATCTTCATCACCTGTTCGAAATCGCCGAGTTCACACTGCACCAGCTCTTCATGCGAAGCTGCCTCTCCCATGTCGACACGGTCGGACAGGCGCAGGGTCGTGGCAAGCGGCGCCAGACCCTCGCGCAGCACACGGCCAAGATTGCCCCCGGCGCCGGTTATCAGCAGACGGTTGAAACGGGACATGCGAAGCCCTCCTGAAGTGTCGATGGGTGTTTAAACGTTGAAGCGGAACAGGATGATATCTCCATCCTTGACGGTATAGTCGCGGCCTTCTGCCCGCATCTTGCCCGCTTCCTTTGACTTGGCCTCTCCGCCGAGAGACAAGAAGTCGCAATATGCAATGGTTTCTGCGCGGATGAAACCGCGCTCGAAATCGGTGTGGATTGCACCGGCGGCACGCGGCGCCTTGGTGTTCTTGCGCACCGTCCAGGCCCGCGATTCGTTCGGGCCTGAGGTGAAAAAGGTCACCAGTTCGAGCAATTCATAGCCGGAACGGATCAACCGGTTGAGGCCGGGTTCCTCCAGCCCCAGTGTTGCGAGGTATTCCGCCTGTTCCGCTTCATCGAGTTGCGCCAGTTCGCTTTCGATTTCGGCAGAGATCAAAATGACGCCGGCACCCTCGGCTTCCGCCTTGGCGACCACCAGGTCCGAGAACGCATTGCCTTCGGCGCTGGATGCCTCGTCCACATTGCAGACATAGAGCAGCGGCTTCGATGTCAGGAGATTGAGCGATTTGAAGGCGCGGCGCTCATCTTCGGCAATTTCTGTTGCGCGGGCCGGTTTGCCGTCCTGCAGCACCACCAACACACGCTGCATCAGGGCAAATGCCGCCTTGGCATCCTTGTCACCACCTTTGGCTCGCTTTTCCATGGCATCTGTGCGGCGCTCGAGGCTTTCGAGATCGGCCAGCATCAATTCCGTTTCGATGATCTCAGCATCCGCAATCGGATCTATACGGCCTTCGACATGGGTGATGTCGCCGTCTTCAAAACAGCGCAACACCATGGCAATCGCATCGACTTCGCGGATATGCGCCAGAAACTGATTGCCCAGTCCTTCGCCTTTCGATGCACCGCGCACCAGGCCGGCAATATCGACAAAGGTAAGCCTGGTCGGCACGATGGCTTTCGACTTCGCCACATCGCCGATCCGGTAAAGTCGCGGATCCGGCACCGCCACCTCGCCCACATTGGGTTCGATGGTGCAAAAAGGGTAGTTCTGCGCCTGTGCCGACGCGGTTTTCGTCAACGCATTGAACAAGGTGGACTTGCCGACATTCGGCAAACCGACAATTCCGCATTTAAAACCCATTATTCGTCGTCCTGTTTCTTGTCTTTCTTGCCAGGCTTGCCCGCGTCATCCTTGTCTTCCGGAAACCGGGTCAGGTGTACCTTGTTGCTGAAGCGGGAAATATCGTCGTCAGCCAGCAAGGCTGCATGTTCAGCAATGGCGTCGATCATCGGCTCCAGCCATTCATGGTCCGATTTGGCAAAATCCTTCAACACGTACGACATAACCTGATGCTTCAGTCCCGGATGCCCGATGCCCATGCGCACCCGCACGAAATCGGGACCGATATGACGCCCGATTGACTTCAACCCGTTATGCCCGGCAGTCCCGCCGCCGAACTTGACGCGCAGTTTCGCCGGTTCCAGATCGAGCTCATCGTGAAACACCACCACGTCTGCCGGCTCCAGCTTGTAGAACCGCATGACCTCACCGACCGCGCGGCCGGATTCGTTCATGAATGTGGTGGGCTTCAGGATGAGGACTTTCTCGGAGCCCAGAGTGCCGTCCCAGACTTCGCCCTGAAACTTGAAACGCGGACCGTTGAAGCCATGGCGGCGGATGATTTCATCCACCGCCATGAAGCCAATATTGTGCCGGTTACCGGCGTATTTCTCGCCCGGATTCCCCAGGCCGACCAGAAGCATCATGGCAATACCAATCGGAGCGGGTATTGGCCCACGCGCAGTT
>JAJFHM010000255.1 GCA_021775625.1 Hyphomicrobiales bacterium
CCGGGCGGCTGACGTCCTGGTGAACGCACGCGATTTTCTGCCGGCGACCCGTTCCTACTACCGCTACATGGGCTCATTGACGACCCCGCCGTGCAGTGAGGGCGTCAACTGGTTCGTGCTCAACACACCGATGGTGGTCGGGATCGAGCAGGTCAAACGCTTTGCCGACAGTGTCGGGTTCAATGCCCGGCCGCTGCAGCCGAAAAGCAAGCGTCTGGTGATTGCGCCGCTGCAATAGCACCGGACAAACCGGCATTTTGGTCACATGACCGGGCACACGGCATGCCTGGCGCGTCCACATCAAATTCAAGGAACAAGTTATGTCCAATATTCTGAATAAAGTGAACATCAAAGCGAAAATTCTCGGGACCATCGGGGTTTGCCTGCTGGCCCTGGCCTTCGTCGCTGTTTTCGCGATCTGGCAGATCAATAAAATCGGCCAGGAGCTTACGACGATCGCCGAAGAGGACATTCCTCTCACCCGCATCCTGACGCAGATTTCAACCCACCAGCTGGAGCAGACGATCGAGTTCGAGCGCATGTTGAGATTTGCCCTCGAGTCGAAATCGGACCCGCACGCGGTGACCGCATATGAGCATTCGGTGGAGAAATTCACCAGCATCGGCACAAAAGTTACTGAAGAGATGCACCAGGGCGAAGAACTGGCGGAGCACGCGATCGCCAATGCGCACACGGCGGAACAACTGACGGAGTTTGAGCATATTCTCTCGGCGCTCACGAAAATCGAGCACGAGCACACCGCATTCGAAAGCCACGTGCAGGAAGTTGTCAAGCTGTTTTCCGAAGGAAACATTGCAGAAGGCATCAAGAAAGGCGAAAAGATCGACGCCGAGGCCGAAAAACTTGACCATGAGCTCGCAGCGCTGGTCACGGAAATCTCGGAATTTACCGACAGGGCGGCAAAGACAGCGGAAGCGCACGAAAAATCAGCCCTTCTGTGGCTCATGATCATATCCGCGGCGATCTTTGTGACTGTCAGTGCCGCGTCCTGGTTCCTGATTACAAAATATCTCATCGGCCCTCTGGGCAATGTGGTTTCAGCAATCAATGCGCTCATCGACGGCAACACCGATATCGAGGTCAAAGTTGAGTATCCCGATGAAATCGGCAGCGTCTCAGCAGGGCTTGAAACCTTCAGGCTGAAACTGATCGAAAACGCCGAGATGGCGTCGGAAGCCAGCAAACGCCAGCAGCAGGACGCAGAACGGGGCCGGAAAATCGAGGACCTGAACAAGACCTTCGATGCCGAAGTGGCGGAAATTCTGACCTCGGTGGGCAGCGCCACCCAGCAATTGAATGATACCGCAACGTCCATGTCGAGCGCTTCGGAGGAAACCCGGACCCAAAGCGACGTCATTCTTGGCACGGCCGAGGAATCGGCCCAGAATATTCAATCTGTCGCCACCGCAACCGAAGAGCTCACAGCGTCGATCCAGGAGATCGGCCGCCAGACCGTAAGTTCATCGGAACTGTCCCGTCAGGCCGTTCAAAACGCCGATGGCGCCAAGACCCAGGTCAGCCAGCTGGTCGAAAACTCCCAGAAGATCGGCGAAGTGGTCGACCTTATTTCCGACATCGCCGAGCAAACCAATCTGCTGGCGCTCAATGCCACCATAGAGGCGGCGCGCGCCGGCGAAATGGGCAAGGGGTTTGCCGTCGTCGCCAATGAGGTCAAGTCTCTGGCCAGTCAGACCGCCAAGGCCACCGAAGAGATCGGTGCGCAGATCGAAACCATGCAGAACATGACCACAGGCACCGCCGAGGCGATTGAACAAATCGTCCAGTCCATCGGCGGCGTCGACGAAGTCATCACCACGATCTCAAGCGCCATGGAAGAACAGAACGCTGCGACGCAGGAAATCTCGCAGAACGTTCAACAGGTCGCAATGGGCTCGCAGGAAATAACCTCAAACGTACACGGAGTGAACGAAGCCGCCGGCAGCACCGGCCAGGCGGCAACCTTTGTGCTGGAGGCGACCCGGGAGCTGACACAGCGCTCCGAGCAGCTGCGGACCCAGATTGACACGTTCCTTGCCGGCGTACGCGCGGCATAATCACGTTTAAGAAGTGGATCGGAGCTCCGCTCCGGTCCACATCCGCCCGCTCAGTCCTCGGGCTCGATTGTATATTTTTGCATCAGCGGTGTTTGCGACAATGCGAAAACCATGGTGAGTGGCATCAGGCCGAACACCTTGAAGCTGACCCAGGTATCGGTCGAAACCATCCGCCACACCACCTCGTTGAGACCGGCGAGGAAGAAGAAGAACAAAGCCCAGCGAAACGTCAGCTTGCGCCAGCCTTCTTCCCTAAGATCAAGCATCACGCCCATCATCATCTTGAGCGGCGCCTTGCCCATCAGATAACCGACCAGCAGAAACAGGCCGATCAGGCCAGAGGCCACGGTCGGTTTGATCTTGATGAAAGTTTCATCCTCGAAATAAACCGTCAGACCGCCGAAGGTGCCGACGAAAATTGCCGCTATCAGCGCCATCATCGGGATGCGCCGCTCCAGCACATAGGAAATGACGACGGCAACCGCCGTCGCCGCCACCAGAGCACCGGTCGCCGGGATGATGCCCGCGATGTAATTGGTGATGAAAAATATCACCAGCGGGCCCATCTCGATGGCGAACCGGCGCCATTGCGGGGCTGGATTCTTGTTTTTCTGAGTGCTGCTGTCGTCGTTCATTCCGACCCCGCTATGGCTCTGGCGAATTCATCCGCATCGAACGGCTGCAGATCCTCGATGCTCTCACCGACGCCGATGGCATGTACCGGCAAACCGAATTTCTGCGCCAGGGCCACGAGAATGCCGCCCCTAGCCGTGCCGTCGAGCTTGGTCATGATGAGGCCGGTGACGCCGGCGGTCTTCTGGAAGATCTCGACCTGAGAGATGGCGTTCTGACCGGTGGTGGCATCGAGCACCAGCAACACCGAGTGCGGCGCGGTGTCATCGTGCTTCTTGAGGACCCGGACGATCTTTTCCAGCTCCTCCATCAAATGCGCCTTGTTCTGCAGCCGGCCTGCCGTGTCGACAATCAGTATATCCGTGCCGTCTTCACGCGCCTGCTTCAGGGCATCGAACGCAAGTCCGGATGAATCCGATCCCGGCGCCCGCGCCATGACCGTGGCGCCGGAGCGTTCGCCCCACACCTTGAGCTGATCGATGGCGGCAGCGCGGAACGTGTCGCAGGCCGCGAGCTTCACCGAGAAGCCTTCGCGCGTTGCGATGGCGCCGAGCTTGCCGATCGTGGTGGTCTTGCCCGATCCGTTGACGCCGACCACGAGAATAACGAACGGCTGCTGAGAGGCGTCGAACTCAAACGGCTGCGCCACCGGTTCCAGCACGGCCGCCACTTCGCGCGCCAGGATCGCCTTCACCTCTTCCGGTTCGATCTCCTTGTCATAGCGCCCGTCCGCCACCGCTTCGGTGATACGCATGGCAGTCTCCATGCCGAGATCAGCCTGGATCAGGATGTCTTCGAGCTCCTGCAGGGTGTCATCGTCAAGCTTGCGCTTGGTGAAAATCTCCGTGATGCCGGTGGTGAGCGCGCGCGAAGACTTCGACAGGCCGTCCCTGAGCCTGCTGAACCAGCCGCGATCGGACGCCTCCTCCGGTTCCAGCTCTTGCTTTGGCTTTGGCTCCGGCTCCGGCTCCGGCTCCGGCTCCGGCTCCGGCTCCGGCTCCGGCTCCGGCTCCGGCTCCGGCTCCGGCTCCGGCTCCGGCTCCGGC
>JAJFHM010000256.1 GCA_021775625.1 Hyphomicrobiales bacterium
ATTCTCGTCGACGGAACCGCCGGTGAGCGTGATGTCAGTAGGGTCCTCATCAAAGAGAGCGTTGACGGTGAGCGTGATGACTTCCGAATAGGTATTGCCACCGGCATCGGTGACTTCCACCGTAATGTCGTGGGACTGATCGGTCTCGAAATCGATTGCCGCACCTGCCGCAACCCGCACTTCGTTGCCGACAATCTCAAAGAATCCGGAGGCATCGTTGGTGATTGTGTAGCTGAACGTGTCACCGGCATCGGCATCGACGGTGGAGAGTGTGGCAACCGTCGTGCCCGCAGCAGCATTCTCGTCAACAGAACCACCGGTCAGGGTGATGTCGGTCGGATCCTCATCAAACAGGTCATTCACTGTCAGCGTGATGACTTCAGAGTAGGTATTCCCACCCGCATCCGTGACTTCAACTGTAATGTCGTGGGTCTGATCGGTCTCGAAGTCGATTGCCGCGCCCGCCGCAACCCGCACTTCATTGCCGACGATCTCGAAGAAGCCGGAAGCATCGTTGGTGATGGTGTAGGTGAAGCTGTCACCTGCGTCGGCGTCAACGCTGGACAACGTCGCAACCGTCGTACCTGCGCCAGCGTTCTCGCTTATCGAACCACCGGTCAGGGTGATGTCAGTCGGATCCTCATCAAAGAGATCGTTGACAGTCAGTGTGATGACTTCAGAGTAGGTGTTGCCACCGGCATCGGTGACTTCCACCGTGATGTCGTGGGTCTGGTCTGTCTCAAAGTCGATCGTGGCGCCGGCTGCGACACGTACCTCATTACCGACGATCTCGAAGAAGCCGGAAGCATCGTTGGTGATGGCGTAGGTGAAGCTGTCGCCTGCGTCGGCGTCAACGCTGGACAACGTCGCAACCGTCGTACCTGCGCCAGCGTTCTCGTCGGCCGCACCACCGGTCAGGGTGATGTCCATCGGACCTTCATCGAACAGGTCGTTGACCGTGAGCGTGACCACTTCAGTGTAGGTGTTGCCGCCAGCATCCGTGACTTCAACGGTGATGTCATGCGTTTGGCCGCCCTCGAAGTCGATGTTCGCGCCCGCAGCAACCCGCACTTCATTGCCGACAATCTCGAAGAAGCCCGAAGCGTCATTGGTGATGGCGTAGGTGAACGTGTCGCCGGCATCGGCATCAACGGAGGAAAGTGTCGCAACCGTCGTTCCAGCGGCGGCGTTCTCATCAACCGAACCGCCCGCCAGGGTGATGTCGGTCGGATCCTCGTTGAGATCATTGACGTTGAGCGTAATCACCTCGGAATAGGTGTTCCCGCCCGCATCGGTTACCTCCACGGTAATGCTGTGGGACTGATCGGTCTCAAAGTCGAGGGTCGCGCCCGCCGCAACCCGCACTTCGTTGCCGACGATCTCGAAGAAGCCCGACGCATCGTTGGTGATGGCGTAGGTGAAGCTGTCACCTGCGTCTGCATCAACCGGGGAAAGCGTCGCAACCGTCGTACCTGCGCCAGCGTTCTCGCTTACCGAGCCACCCGTCAGGCCGATGTCCGTGGGATCTTCGTCAAACAGGTCGTTCACCGTAAGGGTGATCACCTCTGAATAGGTGTTGCCGCCTGCATCGGTGACCTCCACCGTGATGTCATGCGACTGGTCGGTCTCGAAGTCGAGGGAGGCGCCGGCCGCAACTCGCACCTCGTTGCCGACGATCTCGAAGAAGCCGGATGGATCGCTTGTTATCGCATATGTGCGGCTGTCGCCCGCGTCGGCGTCAACTGAAGAGAGTGTGGCAACCGTGGTGCCCGCGACCGCGTTTTCATCGACGGCAGCGCCACCATGGGTGATATCGGTGGGCGCCTCGTCGAAAAGGTCGTTGACATCTACCGTGACCACTTGCTCGTAGGACGCGCCGGATGAATCGGTAACGCGCAGCGTCAGCGCATGTGTGGCCGCATCCTCAAAATCTATGTCGGCGCCGGCCCGCACAAGGATCTGATTGCCGACGATTTCGAAAAGAGGTGATCCGCCGACGATCTCGAAGGTAAAACTATCGCCTGTGTCGGGATCGATCACGCCCAGCGTTGCAACCACAGCACCGCCTGGGGCATTTTCATCGATGGCGCCGCCGGCAACAAAAATATCCGTCGAGGAACCGTCGGGATCGCCATCCGGCGTTCCTGTGGGGGCGCCAGGGCTGGAACTTTCAATCGGCACCTGCTGTTCCACCGCAACAGCGGACTCAACCGGAGCGGTAGCGTCTGGAGTTTCTTGCGGCGCCGGCTCAAGATTTGCAGCAAAGCGGTCATGACCGCTCCCAGGGGACCCATTGTCGCTGGCGGGTTTGCCTCGGCCAGTGCCAAGGTGCGGACTGGAGACGGGGTCCGAAGTGACTGCGCCGTCGACCCCTCCGGCCTGACTGGTTTCGGCTGTTTCCGTCTTGGCGAGTTCGTCGCCATTCTTCGATCCGATTTCTCCTTCGCTTCCTGCGGCAGCTTCAAGTTCAGGAGTTTCGAATGTCCGTGATCCGTAATGAATGCTGGATTTGGCGACATGCTCATTGCCCGAAATCTCTCCAGACAAGGCATAGTCGTTCGCCCGCAACACCTCTTCATCGGTCCTGGCAGCGGAATTTGCTTCCTTCCGGGCGGGACCCTGCGGCAGAGACTTGCTGGGTGCCGGCGCATTCGCCGGCTGAAACTGATTGTCTTCGGACATGGTCCGGATCGCCTCCTACCATAGGTGTTCCGTCACATGGGTGCGCAGATGTGGCGGTTTAACCGGCCAATGCTGGAGGAAGCGCCTTAAAGCAGACTTGATTCCTGCGAGTAAACTTGATTCCTGTGCGTAAACTTCGGGGTGTGGTTAACCGGACGTAATCAAACGCCCCGCCCGCTGGTCGGATTGGCACATCTGCCGCGGCGCATGGTTAACCAAAAGATAATCTAAATGACCTAACGACTATACCGGAACGAGTGTGTCTTCTGTTTGGGCTGGAGTGAGACCTTGCGAGATGGCGAGAAGCCAAGTGTGGGCGGAGCAACTGTCGATGGTCTACACGACAAGCTGAGGGCTGAATTCAGCGGTTCTCAACGGGTGCCCGCGCCCGAATCCCCCTCCTTCATCGAGTCCTCGACATCGAAGCCAGAATTGCAGGCGCAACAATTGATGCGGCTGAAACTCACTGCGAACGACAAACCGGTCGGAGAGCCTGAAACGGCTTCAGAGGTGCGTGGAGCAGAGAATACGGGAGAAAGCGGCGCGAAACCCACAGAAACTCCAGAAACAAAACTGTTTTCGCGCGCGCCAAAGGGCGAGGATGGCAGCGTCGATCACACATCCGCACCTCGTTTACCGCCATCCATCTATGTCGGGTCGCTGATTATCAATCTGTTGGCGCTGGCGCTTCCGGTGGTCATTTTGCAGGTCTACGACCGCATCCTGCCCAACCAGGCGACAGCAACCCTGACCATGCTTGTTATCGGGTTGATCGGGGTGTTGGTTCTCGATACCGCAATGAAGATCGCGCGGGCCTACATGGTTGGCTGGGTGACAGCCCATCACGAATACGAAATCTCCTGCGACGCGCTGGACAGAATGCTGTACGCGCCCAGTTCCCGTATCGAAAAGGACGCTCCGTCTGTTCACCTCGACCGCCTGAATGCAATGGACGCAATGCGGGAGTTTTATGGCGGACAATCGCGCCTGCTGCTTCTGGATATGCCTTTTGTCGTTATTTTTCTTGGTTTGATGGCCCTCATCGGCGGCATCCTGGTCCTGGTTCCCATCGTGCTTTTTGCGGCCCTGGGCTCGGTTTCGGTTTTCCGCGGCAGAGCGCTGCGAAAAATCCTCGAAACCAGATCCCACCATGATGACCGTCGTTACGACTTCATCATTGAAAGTCTCAACGGCATCGAGACCATCAAAACCATGGCGATGGAACCGCAAATTCAGCGGCGGTTTGAAAGGCTGCAGAAAGTCGGCGCCACGGCCAGCCATCAAACCATTCTGCTCGGCAATTCGGTTCAGACAATCGGCGTGCTGTTTTCAAACCTCACCATGATCAGCGTGGTGACCGTGGGCGCTTTCATGGTCATTCACGGTCAACTTACGATGGGCACGCTTGCCGCGTGCACCCTGCTCTCAGGGCGCACCATTCAGCCTCTGCTCAAAGGTCTTGGACTGTGGACCCAGATGCAACGCCTGGCGATTGCCCGCAACCAGCTTGATCAACTGTTCACCCTCGAGAAAGTGGCACACGACCCGGGCACAACCGCCCCGGAGCTGCGCGGCACGATATCCCTGTCAGACGTCGGCTTTGCCTATGGTCCAGGCGAGGCGATGGTCCTGCAAAATCTCAATCTTGAGGTTGCCGCGGGAGATATGATCGGATTGCGGGGAGGAGACGGGGCGGGGAAGTCCACTCTCCTCAAAATGATATGCGGAGAGATCGAGCCAACGACGGGAAGGCTGAGGCTGGATGGGTATGAACCGTCCACGCTCAACCCGACATGGGTGTCGGAGTGGATATCCAGGGTTCCAACGCACGCCTCAATATTCCGCGGCACCATCATGGAAAATCTGACCATGTTCCGTAGCGGCGGCGCAATCGACAACGCGCGTGAGGCCGCGCAGCTGATCGGCCTGGAACGGGACATCCATCGCCTGCCCTCCGGCTATGACATGGTACTTTCCGAAGGCATTTCGGATGAGTTGCCGGCTGGCATGATGCAGCGCATCGTCATTGCCCGGGCGCTCGCCCGGAAGCCACGTATCTTGCTGTTTGACGAAGGAAATTCGAGCCTCGACGCCAAGTCCGACATGCTGTTACGCGAGGGACTGGAACAGCTCAAGGGGAGCACGACCATCATCATCGTGAGCCTCAGGCCGTCGCTGCTGCGCCTGACGGACTGTGTCTATTCACTTTTGGATGGGCAGCTCTACGACATAACCTCGGAATATTCCGATCAGGCTCCGCTGACTCAACACAAAGCCGAGGGCGCATAATGGCTCTAAGTTCAGCCGAGGCCATCACCCCGGCGTCTGACCACGATCCGGCGGGAGCGGCGCAAGGCCCGGCTCCCAACGACAAGCCGAATGCCGAGGCAACGTTGTCGCAATATCCGGCTGGACGGTGTCTGCGGCCGCTACTCGATGCTCTGGGCTGGCGCGGCGAGGAACGGCATCTGATCGAGTCGCTGCCACACTTCGACACGGTCGACGATATGGACGCGTTGCGTTCGATTCTGGCGCGCCTGAACTACGAGACAAAGCCGCAGACGCTCAGGCTGTGTGACCTCACCGACGACGTTCTGCCTTGCGTGTTTGCGGTGAGCCGGGACCGCCTTCTGGTGGTCGGCGAACGTGACGAAGACCGTTTGCTGGTCTTCGACAGCAACACGAGCGCGCAAGAATGGTGCGATGCCGAAGCGATTTCCGGCACTGCCTACCTGATCAGCGAAGTCGATATCGACCGCGAACGCCTCAGTGCCGCCAAACACGGTTGGGTCTTGGTCATGGTGGCCAGGTTCAAAATGTTGCTGTGGCAACTGCTCGGCATCAGCTTCATAACCAACGTATTCGCATTGGCGGTGCCGATCTACACAATGAACGTCTATGACAAGGTGATCGGCACCCGGTCGCAGGACTCGCTGGTGTATTTCTGCGCCGGGATTTTGATCATAGTGCTCGCCGACGTCGCCCTTCGCACCATTCGCGCCCGTGCGACCGCCTATCTCGGGACCCGCTGTGAGGCGATCCTCGGATCTGCCGCGTTTCAGCAGCTGCTGTACATGCCGATCAACATGACTGAACGGGCACCGATCGGGGCACAGATCACCAGAATCAAGCAGTTCGAAGGCATTCGCGACATCTTCACCGGAACCATCGCAAACACCGTTCTGGATTTGCCGTTCATGGTGATCTTTCTCATCGCCATCATTTTCATCGGCGGCAATGTAGCATGGGTCCCCGTGGCACTGATTGCCGCATACGGCATTATGGCGGCGCTGACGATACCCCTGACCAAACATCATGTCAGCGTAACCGGCGAGGCGCGCGCCAAGCAGCAGAACTATTTCATTGAAATGATTTCGCAGCATCGCTGCATCAGGGACAACGGGGCTGAGTCCATATGGATGCAAAGATTTCGTCAGCTCTGCGGCGAATCGGTGATCCGCCACTTCCGGTCACAACAGCTGAACATCATGATACAGACCCTGTCGCAGAGTATGGTCACACTGTCCGGTGTTGCGACACTTTGGATCGCCACATTGCTGGTTATGGCGGGCGAGTTGTCTTTGGGCGCGCTGATTGCCGTCATGGCTTTGGTGTGGCGGATACTGGCGCCGATCAATTCGGCCTTCCTCAGCCTCAACCGGCTGAGCCAGGTGGCTCAGACATTCAAGCAGATCAACGCCTTGCTGCGGCTTGATCTGGAACGTGTTCCAGGCAAGGTGCCCTCTTTCTACCGCAAGTTCGATGGCGAAATATCGGTCTCGCGCCTGGGTTTCCGATACCTGCCCCGCTCCGAACCGGCCCTGGCCGGCGTAACGCTCGAAGTTCCCGCCGGCCAGTTGGTGGTGGTTGCCGGCCACAGCGGCGCCGGAAAGTCCACGCTTTTAAAGATCATCTTCGGGCTCTATCCGCCGCAAGCAGGTGCGGTTCATGTTGACGGTCTTGATGTACGCCAACTTGACCCCGGCGAACTGCGCCACGCCATTTCATACGTTCCCCAGAAAATAACCTTCTTTCACGGCACGCTCGAACAGAACATCCGGCTGGCACATCCCACGGCAAGCGACGAGGATATCGAGCGGGCGTGCCGGGAGGCGCGGGTGTATGACTATGCCGAATTGTTGCCCGATGGCGCGGGAACCCGGTTGAACGCCGAGTTGCAGCGCAAGATGCCGGACGCCCTCAGGCAGCGTGTGCTGCTGGCCAGGGCTTTCGTAAAAGACGCGCCGATCATGCTGCTTGACGAGCCCGCCGACGGCCTTGATCAATCCGGCGAAGAAGGACTCCTGGACAAGATCGAAAGTCTGCGTGGAAAGGCCACCATCATCATGGTCAGCCATCGGCCAAGCCACATGCGCATGGCGGACCGTGTGATTTTCATGGAACACGGGCAAATTGTGCATGACGGCAAACCGGACCAGGTGGTGCCGCTCATCCTAGGCTCGCAGTCGCTTCGTTAACCGAATTATTGTCACTGATTAGCATTCGCTTAAGCATAGGCTGTTAATTTTTACGTAGTGTTTCGTGGCCTCGTGCCGATGAGTGAGTATGTCCGTGTTTCGACGGGGTAAACCAAAAAACCTGCCGCGCCGGTTGACCCTGCCCTTCAAGCTTGAAGAGGGGCGTGTCCCGGGCATGTCGTCGTGGCTTCTCTATTTGGCCGCGGCGTTCGTCGTCGCCTCGGTCACATGGGCTTCTTTCACCGAAATCCGCGAACTTGCCGTTGCATCGGGACAGCTGGAGCCTGCCGGATCGGTACAGCTGGTGCAACATCTCGAAGGCGGTATCGTTTCCGAAATACTGGTCAAGGAAGGCCAGGTGGTCGACGGCGGCGAGTTGATCGTCAGATTGCAGCCGACCGCCGCCACGTCGGACCTCACCCTGTTGCGGATACGCGCTGCCGGACTCGGCCTGCAGATAGAACGCCAAACGGCAGCCCTGGAAGGCCGCGCACCCGAATCCGGTGAACTCGCGAAAATGTTTCCCGATCTTGCCAAAAACCAGCTGCAGGCTTTTGAAGCCGAACGCGAAAAGCAGGCCCGGACCAAAGACGGCCTTATTGCCCGGGTCGAGCAGAAGCTGGTCGAAGTTGAGGCGTTTCATTCCGAATCCGAAAGTATGGACCGGCAACTCGCGATCGACCTGGAGCAGCTCGAGATCCGCAAGAAGCTGAAATCTCAGGGATTTGCCTCCATCGCAACCGTGCTTGAAGCGCGCCGTGCCCATGAGCGAACCAACAGCGACCTTATCGCGCTGCGCGGACGGCTCGAAAGCGCACAAGAAGGCCTCAACGAAACGCGCATCAAGTTACTGGAAGCGGATGCGGATTTCGCCAACCGGATGACAGAGGACCGCTCGCGCGCCTTCTCCGAACTGGCGGAACTCAAGGAATCACTATCGAAACAGGAAGACCGCGTCACCCGCCTTCTTGTACGCGCACCGGTCAAAGGCATCGTGCAGGAACTTGTCCCCACTGCAATCGGCCAGGTGGTGCAGCCGGGTGAGCTTATCGCCCGTATCGTGCCCATGGGCGAAGAACTTGTGGCGGAGGTGCAGATTGCGCCGAAGGACATCGGCCATGTGAGCATCGGAGATCCGGCAAACGTCAAGATCACCACTTTCGATCCTGCCCGTTTTGGTTCGATTTCGGGAACGGTTGAGAAAATTTCTGCGAGCACATTCCAAACACCGGAAGGCGACCCCTATTACAAGGCGGTCATCAAGCTGACGGACAACTTTGTCGAAGCCGCCGGACGGCGCCATCTGGTGTTGCCGGGAATGGTCGTGAACGCGGAGATCATAACCGGGTCGAAGTCGTTGACGCGCTATCTTCTCAAGCCGGTTTACCGCTCGCTCGACATCGCCTTCACTGAGCGCTGATGGCGACCGGGCCCGGCTTGCGGCAATAGATTTCACATGTGGAATAGGCTATAAACTGCCTCCACAGCTGTTCGCTGGGGAGTGGCGATGGGGGAAAATCCGGCACTGCCCGACCTATCCGGCACCAAAGAGCGGTGCACAGACGCCTGAGCGCTGATTTGGAGTGGCGCTGGCACAGAGGGTGAAACACTCACATCGTCATGTCCGATTTCAGGATCCTAATTGCCGACGACCATCCCCTGTTCCGGGACGCGCTCAAAAGCGCCCTGGCGGACGGATTCGATGCGCTGCATATAGATGAAGCGGGCTCGTTTAACGGCGTGCGCGACACGCTGGATGCGGATGAGGAATATGACCTTATTCTGCTCGACCTGAAGATGCCGGGCGTGCAGGGGTTTTCGGGTTTGATGTATCTGCGCGCGCAATATTCCGCGGTCCCGATCATCGTCGTCTCCGCCAGCGAAGATGCACAGGTGATCCGGTCATCGTTTGAGTTCGGAGCGTCCGGGTTCGTGCCCAAGTCGGCCGGGGCCGACAGCATTCGCGAGGCACTGTCTCACGTCATGGGTGGTGGGATCTGGGTTCCGCCCGGATTTGACCTCAGCGGGGATCAGGACGGTGAAGGCTCGCAGCTTGCCTCGAAGCTATCGACCCTGACGCCGCAACAGGTGCGCGTGTTGATGATGCTCAGCCAGGGGCTTTTGAACAAGCAGATCGCGTTCGAACTCACTGTTTCGGAAGCAACGGTGAAAGCCCATGTCTCGGCGATTTTGCAAAAGCTCGGAGTCGACAGCCGCACCCAGGCGGTGATCGTTGCAAACAAGATTGATGTCGGGCAGTAGACACACCGAACCGGCGTTAACGTCGTGTTTACCGGGCATGCAATGACTGCATATCAGATATTCCAAACGCGCATTTGTTGCGGCGCACAATAAGTACCATATTCGCCTCAACACAGTTGATAAAGAGATCCGGAGTTGGACCTCGCAATTGGAAACACCAAACCTTGTGGAGATGTGGACATGATCACTGCAATCAAAGATTTATTCGACGGCATTTCCCGCGGTTTCGGCTTGTTCCTCACTGAGCGTAACGAGCACGTCTCCCGCACCGTTACCCCGGGCCTGCACCGGTAAAACCGTTTACGAGCATGTGGGTTGAGGTCTGCTTTCCCTCCCTAAGCCGGCCTGAACCTACAGCACTTTGAAAAGGCGCGAACGCAAGTTCGCGCCTTTTCTTTATTCTAGGGTCGCTTCACGTTCATATGGAAACGATCCAACTCACTTTTCTCCAAGCCCGCCTTGGAAATGCAGTACCAGGTTGCGTCGGTGCGGGCGTGCGCGGTGCTCAATAATGTATACGCCCTGCCAGGTGCCCAGTACCATGCGGCCCGACATGACCGGGATGGACAGGCTGGTTGAGGTCAGGGCGGCCTTGATATGGGCCGGCATGTCGTCCGGCCCTTCGCTGTCGTGACGATAACGCTCTGTCTCCGGTGCAAGGCGCGCCAACGCATCGACCAGATCGCGCTGCACGTCGCTATCGGCATTCTCCTGGATGGTCAGGGAGGCTGACGTGTGGCGGATAAATATTGTGAGCAGTCCATCCGTCGCCGATTGCTGTTGCAACCAGTCGGATATCGCATCGGTCACATCGCTCATTCCGGCGCCGGGGGTGTCCACGGCCAGTTCACAGATTGCCTGCTCCACACTCATCTTTTCACACCGGTTTGTCCGTATCGCGATCATCTTTCCATAAATCCGGTTGCGACGCCGCCAAAACTCCTAGGGTTTGCCCGATTTCCGCCGCGCTTTCGCCCCTCCGACGCCGGGCTGCATGGCTAGAACTCTCATCAAGTGAGTTTGGGGTCATTTGCCGAGGGGAATCCAGGTGACCGAGTGTCGAGTGAGTGACGGGTCGGGTAGCGCTGCGAAAGACTTCGCAGAGGTTACAGTGTTCCTGCACCATACCGAGACCAAACGGCAGGGAACCGGCATGAAGATCGCCGGGGTGTCCGGTGGGCAGTCCTGCACGGAAGATTACCCAAAAGATGAAGCGTTTGCGGCGCCGCACAGGCGACGCCACAAGGATGCCCTGTGCTTGCAGGGCGGCTTCGAGGCATCGTGGTTCAAGTAAGTAAGTCGTCCCTAGTAACACGATGCCTGGCCCGTCTCTCTCACCTGAAGAGAGGCGGGCCTGCCATTTTTTGCGCCGCTTTACTCAGGCGCAGCACCTGAAGCCTGGCGAAACCCGTTAAGTGTCTTCGCCAGGTTTCTTGTCTTCAATCTGATCCCGCATTGACTTCGTAAAGGCGTAGAACCGGCGCATCAGCCGGTCCATGAAGTCAACCACCTTGTCGAGATCTTCATCGTTCGGCAGTTTCAAACGGTCGGCATCTTCGTCAACCGACTTTTTTTCCAGCTCTGCCAGGCGGTTGCGGAGACCTGCATTTTCTTCCTGCAATCGTTCGACTTCATCGGCGAGCACCGAACGGTCGTCGCTTGCAGTGTCACAAGCCCATGTGGCGTTTGTTTTGCGGCAGTAGGACACTTCGCCGGTCTGGGTATCGAGACGGAGCAAACCGTCATCGATCTCCTTCATGGTGAAGCGTCCAAGCTGATCCTGCGCCACAGACGGCACACTCAAAAACACAACGCCCAGAACCGCGGCCAAAAACGGAATTCGTCCCGTCATTGTCGATATTACCCTTGTTTGTACCCACTCATGCGTCCCTAGAGCGTTTCATGTTTACACGGAACCGCTCTAGCCCTCTGGTATAATATAGGTCGGGATTTGCCAAACGCAATCGGCGCGGGCACCACGCCGAACCTGGCATCCTTCCTCCACCATTTTGGCACCGAACTTGCGGAAGTGGGTGTCTGTAAACCAAATCACCGAGGACTGGGAAATGGCATTCAACACGGATCTTCACGCCTATAGACCGCAGCTTGAGGAGGAAAGTTACCTCCACCTGGAAAACATACTGACGGAAGAGTTTGTCTCTGCACTGCAATCTTACGGCCGGCAGATTGCAGCCGATGAACTGGCTGAAATCGAAGAGTGGCATATTCCCGGCAAAAAACGGCAGTTTCTCTTTGATTTTCCCTCACGGGCGTTTCTTGACGGGTTCCGCAAGGGCCTGGCGGAGCTTACCGGGCGGCCGCATGACGCGATCACCATCGGCGAGCGGCACATCAAGGTCTACCTGCAGGAGGCTCCGGACTTCTCTCCGCCACACATGGATCGCCAGGCAGCCGAGTTCACCATCGGATTTCCAATCCATATTCCCGACGAATCGCGTGTGTGCTTCTTCCCGCATATGTCCCGAAAAGAGAACACGGAACAACGCGCAGCATATGCTGAAATGCCGGCCGATACCGATATGGAACAATTCTACGACGATGACCGTATCGTGAAGCTGAAAGGCGACGTCGGCGATATGATCATTTTTCATGGATCGACGATATTTCATGAACGGATCAAGCCGGCGGGATGTCTTATCCTCTATATCAAGATCAATGCAGCAGGTCAGGATCCGCTTGGAGAGCATGCAAGTCTGCTCGAAAGCCTCGCTCACAAGGACAAGGAACTTGAACTCGCCTGACGGCCCTTTTTTACAACCTGCATAGATCGTTTCACGTTCATATGGAATCGCTTTGACCGGGTCTTCACGTCTTCTGGCAAGGCACGGTCCGCGCCGTGGTCTGGTTGACCACAAGTGGACCGTAACGCGGTCAGAAGGCGTGAAAACCCGGCCTTCGGTGGTCCAAATCGGTTCGCTCGGCAAGGCGCGGTGCGAAGC
>JAJFHM010000257.1 GCA_021775625.1 Hyphomicrobiales bacterium
GCGCGACATCCCGGATGTGGATTCGCTTTATTTCACCATGCTCAATCACAACAAGCGCTCGATCACGCTCAACACCAAGAACGACACCGGCAAGGAAGTGCTGGAGCGTCTTGTGAAGGAATGCGACGTGTTGGTGGAAAATTTTGCGCCCGGCGCGCTCGACCGTATGGGCTTCGGCTGGGATCGCATCCAGGAGCTTAATCCACGCATGATCATGGCGTCGGTAAAAGGCTTTGGCCCGGGCCCTTACGAAGACTGCAAGGTTTATGAAAACGTTGCCCAATGCACTGGCGGATCCGCCTCGACGACAGGCTTCCTGGGCGGCCCGCCCCTGGTAACCGGTGCGCAGATCGGCGACTCGGGCACTGGCCTGCATCTCGCACTCGGCATCGTGACAGCACTTTATCACCGTGAGAAGTCCGGCCGGGGCCAGCGCGTCATGGCATCCATGCAGGACGGAGTGCTCAATCTGTGCCGGGTCAAACTGCGCGATCAGCAGCGTCTCGCCCATGGCCCTCTCACGGAATACTCCCAGCACGGGCAGGGCATCGAGTTCGGCGACGCAACGCCGCGCGCCGGTAATGACTCCGGTGGCGGTCAGCCGGGCTGGATCCTGAAATGCAAAGGCTGGGAAAAAGATCCCGATGCCTATGTCTACTTCATCACCCAGGCGGCCGTGTGGCCGGCGATCTGCGACACCATCGGAAAGCCTGAGTGGAAGGAAGAGCCAGGCTACGCCACGCCACCGGAGCGGCTCGACAAGATATCCCGGATCTTCGACACCATCGAAGCATGGACCAAAACCAAGACCAAATTCGAGGTCATGGAAATCTGCAATCCTTTGAACATTCCCTGCGGCCCGATCCTGTCCATGAAAGAGCTGGCGGAAGAGCCGAGCCTGAGAGAAACCGGCACCATAGTGGAAGTGGATCATCCAACCCGCGGCAAGCATCTGACGGTTGGCTGTCCAGTCAAGCTGTCGGACAGCCCGGCAGTCGTAAAACCCTCGCCGCTGCTTGGTGAGCATACGTCAGAAATTCTTACCGAAGTGCTTGGTTATACAGGCGACGAATATGAACGTATCGTCTCCTCAGGCGCGGTCGGTGAAATGAAGGCCGAAGCTGCCGAATAGGACGGCGGCAAAAACCAAGAAAACAGGGGAGGACGTCCGATGCGGTTGATCGTCAACGGCCAACAGGCCTTCGGCAGGGCAGTGCTGGAGAAAATAATCGAAGCCGGAACAGACGAGATTGTCGGAGTCTATACGGCACCCGACAAGGAAGGACGTCCGGCGGATCCGGTCAAGGATGCCGCCCTCGAACACGGCCTGCCGCTGTTCCAGCCGTCAAGTTACACGGACCAGGTGGTCCTTGATGAGATGGCGTCACTCGATGCGGATCTCATGGTGATGGCTTATGTCATCATCTTCATTCCGGAAGCTGCCCGCGACACGCCAAAGATGGGCTCAATCTGCTTCCACCCGTCCTTGCTGCCATTGCACCGTGGCCCGAGTTCCATCAACTGGCCGATCATCTGGGGCTCCGCCAAATCGGGCTACAGCTGGTTCTATCCCACCGATGGGCTGGATGAGGGCGACATTCTCCTCCAGCGTGATGTGGAAATCGGCCCCAATGACACATTGGGGGATGTCTACTTCAAGAAGATATTTCCAGCCGCGGTCGCATCTTCACTTGAAGTGGTTGACGCCTTCCGGTCCGGCAACCCGCCCCGCTCACAGCAAGATGACAGCAAGGCCACCTATGAAAGCTGGTGCAAAAAGGCCGATGCCGAGATCGACTGGTCGAAGCCCGCGCAGGATGTCTACAATCTGATCCGCGGCACCAACCCGCAACCCGGTGCCTGGACCGTGCATGACGGCACGGAAGTGCAGGTCTATGACAGCGCTGTGGTGGGCGAGGGGGCAGGCGACGCCGGCACCGTGATAGATGTCTCGGATGACAGTTTTACTGTCGCGGCGGGACAAGGTGCGATAAAGGTGTCCCGCGTGCGCCCGAAGGGAGGCCAAAAGGTCGGTGCCGGTGAATATATCGGCGCGTCCGGATTGGCAGTTGGGGCGCGGCTTGGATAAGCAGGGGAGAATACGGTGCGGCTTCACCGCGCCGTGATTTAATCAAACATATGAGAGATCTATTGCCATGGTGAAGAGCGATATTGAGATCGCCCGCGAAGCGACAATGAAGCCGGTTGCCGAAGTGGGTGCCGAAAAACTGGGTATTCCCGCAGACGCGCTGCTGCAGTTCGGACCGCACAAGGCCAAACTGTCGATGGACTATATCGACACGCTTGCAGATCGGCCCAATGGCAAGCTGATCCTCACCACGGCGATCACGCCGACGCCGGCGGGAGAAGGCAAGACCACGACAACCGTTGGCCTCGGCGACGGTCTCAACCGGATCGGCAAGAAGGCCATGATCTGCCTGCGTGAGCCTTCTCTTGGCCCGTGCTTCGGTATGAAGGGTGGCGCCGCAGGCGGCGGCTACGCCCAGGTCGTTCCGATGGAAGACATCAACCTTCACTTCACCGGTGACTTTCATGCTATCGGCATCGCCCACAACCTGCTGTCGGCGCTGATCGATAACCACATCTACTGGGGCAACGAGCCTCCCATCGACTCGCGCCGGGTCTCGTGGAAGCGCGTTGTCGACATGAACGACCGCGCCTTGCGCAACATCGTCAGTTCACTCGGCGGCGTGGGCAACGGCTTTGCCCGCGAAGACGGGTTCGACATTGTGGTCGCGTCGGAAATCATGGCGATCTTCTGCCTGTCCGAAAATCTTGCCGACTTGCAGGAACGCCTCGGCCGAATTGTCATCGGTCAGAACCGCCAGCGCGAAAACATATACGCCACGGACGTCAAGGGCCCCGGCCCTATGTCTGTGCTGCTCAAGGAAGCCGTGGCCCCCAATCTGGTGCAGACCCTGGAAAATAACCCCGCCTTCGTTCATGGCGGTCCTTTTGCCAACATTGCACATGGCTGCAATACGGTTATTGCAACCAAAGCGGCGTTGAAGCTTTGCGATTATGTCGTCACTGAAGCCGGCTTCGGTGCTGACCTCGGTGCGGAAAAATTCTTCGATATCAAATGCCGGCTGGCGGGCCTGAAGCCCGATGCCGCGGTGATCGTTGCAACTGTTCGGGCACTGAAGATGCATGGCGGCGTGCCCAAGGACCAGTTGGGCACGGAAAATGTCGATGCGGTCAAGGCTGGCTGCGACAACATGATCAAGCATATCCGCAATGTGAGATCATTCGGCGTCCCGGTCACCGTCTCGATCAACAATTTCATCACCGACACACCGGCCGAACTGGAAGCAGTGAAAGCCGCTGCCGAGGAAGAAGGCGTTAAGGCCTTCATCGCCACCCACTGGGCCGATGGCGGTGCGGGCACGGAAGATCTTGCAGCACATGTCTGTGAGCTCGCCGACAGCGGCGAGGCAAATTTTGAACCGCTGTACCCGGATGATATGCCCCTGCGCGACAAGGTGGAAACCGTGGTCCGCAAGATCTATGGCGGAGACGGCATTTCCTGTGACGGTGCAATTGAGGCACGCTTCAAGGAACTGCAGGCCGACTATGGGCATTTTCCCGTCTGCATGGCCAAAACGCAATACAGTTTCTCGACTGATCCCGATGCCAAAGGCGCGCCTTCCGGATTTACCATTCCCATTCGCGAATTGCGGCTGTCGAATGGGGCGGGCTTCATCGTCGCCGTCGCCGGCGCCATCATGACCATGCC
>JAJFHM010000258.1 GCA_021775625.1 Hyphomicrobiales bacterium
GCGCCAGGCAATCAGCCAATCGGTGTGACTTGCCTGTGCATAGGGATGAAACGGCCAGGCGCCGTGAATGCCGGCGATCCGGTAGCCTTCCGCCCCGGCGCCGAAGCGGGCCCAGATTATCGGCGGGTTTTCGAGGCTGCCGGCGAGATAATTTGCATCGGTCCAGGTGTTGCGTGACAGGACCGCAAGCTGGCAGGCGCGGGTCTGGGCGCAGGACAGCTGGTGTGGATAAATGTCCTTGAGCTTGGGCAGCAATGCTGCGGCATGTTTGGCATCGAATTCCTGCAGCATCACGACATCTGCATTTTCACGGCGCAGAAAGCGTTCGACCTCATCCAGCGACCGATCGCCAACCCAGATGTTGAATGAGATGATCTTCATCGTCGCGGACGATGTCGAATTAGGGGATGCCTGGGTGGCCTGAAAGGTCATCGGCAGCACGAAGAGTACGCCGTTCAGAATGGCGAAGGCCGATACCGGCAACAGCCAGCGGCGCATTCGGAATGCAGCGGCGATGGCGAACAGAACAACAAACCCGCCCAGGATGAAGGGGCGGAAATGGTTGACGATCTCAAGGGTGGGGGCGAGGGGCGCGAACAGGCCCATCACGGTGATGCCAGCGCCGATGGCCATGCCGAGGGCGACGACAAGGAGGATGATGCCGCGAATCATTTCGTGCTCCTTGGGTTGTGCGCGTACAACTTGTCGCGAAAAATTAGCCGAAATGATGTCAAAGATTCTCGCGATTCCAGTTGAATCTGCGCAGATTGTGTCCGGCAGGCGACAAAAAAGGCCGGGCCCCCATGGAGGCCCGGCCGCGTTTGGCGAAACTATTGGGCTGCGATCAGGCGCTGTAATACATGTCGAATTCGACCGGGTGCGGGGTGTGCTCGAAGCGGATAACCTCTTCCCATTTGAGTTCGAGATAAGCATCGATCTGATCGTCTGAGAAGACGCCGCCTTTCTTCAGGAAGTCACGGTCGCCATCGAGGGAAACGAGTGCTTCACGCAGCGAGCCGCACACTGTCGGCACTTCCTTAAGTTCCTCAGGCGGCAGATCGTAGAGATCCTTGTCCATCGGATCGCCGGGGTGGATCTTGTTCTGGATGCCGTCGATGCCGGCCATCAGCATGGCGGCAAAGGCGAGGTAGGGGTTGGCCATCGGATCCGGGAACCGCACCTCAACGCGCTTGCCCTTGGGCGAGGCGACATAGGGGATGCGGCAGGACGCCGAACGGTTGCGGGAGGAATAGGCCAGAAGCACCGGCGCCTCGTATCCCGGAACCAGCCGCTTGTAGGAGTTGGTGCTGGGGTTGGTGAAGGCGTTGAGCGCTTTGGCGTGCTTGATGATGCCGCCGATGTAGAACAGGCACTCTTCGGAGAGATCCGCATACTGATTGCCGGCAAAGAGCGGCGTGTCGCCATTCCAGATCGACTGATGGCAGTGCATGCCTGTGCCATTGTCGCCATAGACCGGTTTGGGCATGAAGGTTGCGGTTTTGCCAAACGCATCGGCAACGTTGTGGACAACATATTTGTAGATCTGCATCTTGTCGGCCATGCGGGTCATGTCGGTGAAGAGAATGCCGAGCTCGTGCTGCGCGGCGCCAACTTCATGGTGATGCTTTTCGGTTTCCACGCCCATGGCGCTCATGACGGAGAGCATTTCCGAGCGGATGTCCTGGCAGCTGTCGACCGGGTTCACCGGAAAGTAGCCGCCCTTGGTTTGCGGACGGTGACCCATGTTGCCCATTTCGTATTCGGTGCCGGTGTTGATCGGCAGTTCGGACGAATCAAGCTTGAAGCCGGTGTTGTAGGGGTCGGAATTGTAGCGGACATCATCGAAGATGAAGAACTCGGCTTCGGGGCCGAAATAGATCCTGTCGCCGATGCCGGACTGCTTCAGGTAGGCTTCGGCATTTTTCGCGG
The DNA here is from genome assembly GCA_021775625.1 of Hyphomicrobiales bacterium. GTDB lineage: Bacteria > Pseudomonadota > Alphaproteobacteria > Rhizobiales > JAJFHB01 > JAJFHM01. Next base: position 1,930 of record JAJFHM010000258.1, read on the forward strand.
TCATGCGCGGGTCGCGTTCGTAGCCTTCGCCGGTTGACGGCTCCAGAATGTCGCAGAAGATCGCCATGGTCGTCTGGGCATAAAACGCATCCATGTGGAAGGTCTCGGGGTCCGGCATCAAGGTCATGTCGGATTCGTTGATGGCTTTCCAGCCGGCGATCGAGGAGCCGTCGAACATGACGCCGTCGGCGAACATATCCTCGTCGACGATGGCCACATCCATGGTTAGGTGCTGGAGCTTGCCGCGCGGATCGGTGAACCGCAGGTCGGCGAATTTGACGTCTTTGTCTTTGATCTCTTTCAATACGGTTTCTGCATTGGACATATTTCTGGTTCCCACCTGTTAATTTCGAGGTCTGTGGATGGTGCCGCAGCCGTGCCGGCGTTTGGCAGTTGGGTTTATCGAACTAGGGCCTGTTGCTAGAGTGCGTCGCCTCCGACTTCACCGGTCCGGATGCGGATAGCGTCTTCAATGGCTGAGATGAAGATCTTACCGTCGCCGATACGGCCGGTCTTGGCGGAATTCTGGATGGCTTCAACAGCCTTCTCCACCAGATCGTCATTCAACACGACTTCAATCTTCACCTTGGGCAGAAAGTCGACAACATATTCAGCGCCGCGATACAGCTCAGTGTGGCCCTTTTGCCGGCCAAAACCTTTTGCCTCGGTGACGGTGATGCCTTGCAACCCAACTTCCTGCAGCGCTTCTTTTACTTCATCGAGCTTGAACGGTTTGATGATCGCTTCGATCTTTTTCATGTTTATCGCCTTATTCAGACAGCGCCGAAACACTGTGCCGCCCGATGCCGGTCCGCGCTTGGCCGCCATCGTGCTATCTCGCCTATAGCATTTAGTGTGCCAGTTTGCGGCCCCCTCTATCTTATTGAAATACAAGTGTTTATTTTTCCGTGTGTCGAGGCTTTGGCGGTGTCGCGAAGTGCTGTGCCTAAATTTTAGGCAAGATGCCGATTTGTTATGCAGTTGTCTCCACAGCTTTGGTGCGGCAAGTTCGCATTAGCGATGGCGCAGCCCGCCGCGGGCAGTTACCCAGAGGAAGTGGCTCGGTGGTTGTGATGGGAGAGATGAGGGGCAGATCAGGCATTCGCGTTTTGATGCTTTGCGCGCTGGTGGCGTTCGGCCCCGGCACCTGTCTGGTTGCATGGTCTGGCAGCGCGCTTGGTCAAACGTCCAGCGCCACTGTCGATAATGCGGCAGAGTGGCCAGAAGCCGATTATTCAAGCCTCCTGGCATTTGTCGAGAAGCTTCAGGGCCAGCGCTATATGGGCCTGGTGTTCAAGCGCATATCGGGCGATCTGGCCGCCGGCAATGTCATGGCGCTGGAGCCTGTCCTTAAGCGCTACTACCGCGGACGCCTCGCACACAACGCAACCGTTCCGCTCGCCGGCGGGACACTCATGCAAACCGTTGCAGACGAAGTCCGTTCCGCATTGGCACCGCTCAGAAAATCTACCGACTTGAGCGTACCTGCATACATCGAAGATGCCGCGGTGCGGCTTGCGCAGAATGTGGTTTCGAATTTGCGCGACCCGTCTCTGGTCTTTGCGGACATATTTGTGGCTGTCGAACGCGCTGAAGATGCGCCCTTGGAAAAGAAACCGGAGCCGAAAACCAGAGCAGAGAACACTGGCCTCTACCGCGATGTTGAGGACATGATCGAGCAGTCGCATATACGGTTCCTGGTTGGCGGCGATGCGGTGATGTCGAAAGCCCGCGTGCTCGGTGAAATTCTGCGCATTGCCCGCAATGACAATTTGATCGTGGACCGGGTGTCTGTCGATGCCTTTACCGGCAAGCTGGTCGAGGCCGGCCTGGTGCATGCCGATGAACGGCATCTGTTCACCGAAGAGGCCCTGATAGCATCGGGCCTGAAATCGCCACCGCCGCCGGATCTTGCGAAAGACCAGGAGGTGATTCCTCCGGCAGACCCGCCAGTGACGGTGGTGGGTGAGGATGAAGACGTTCAGCCGGAGCCCGACGCTGCTGTGGCCGCGGACGATACCGTGAAACCCGATACCATCGAGCCAGTCCCCATGGATGATGCGGACAAGGTTGAGCAAGACCCCGCTGTCCTGGTCGAAGCCGCGCCGCAAACCGGGCAAGTTCTGCCGACGCCCCGTGAGGTTCCAGCACACCAACCATCGCCGGTGCAGACGAAGCAGGATTTTCTGATCACCCTTGAAGTTGGCGCCGGGGTGAGCGTGCCCACGCATAAGGGTGATCTTGGAGCCATCAATCAGCGTCTCGATCTGGAACCGGGTCTGGCTGCGCGGTTCGGGGTGGGGGGAATGTGGCTCAACGCCATTGGCGGTGCGCATGTTAGTTTGAGCCTGGTTGGTATCGTCGGCGAAACCGATGCAGATGTTCTCAGGGGCTTTGTCGGACCGGGATCGCTCAACGTCAGTGGTGCGCATCTTTATTACGGGGTCATGCCCTTTGTCGCTCTTGAATGGCAGCTGGGAGAAACCGTCAACATCCGGATCGGAGGTGGTCTCGGTGTGGCGCACCAGCGGTTGGATGCGACCAGTGCGGGCGTCAAAGTGGTGTCGGCGCGCGGGACATCGCTTCTGGCTCAGATCGGCGGCGGCGCCCGCTTCAGGATTGCCGAGTGCATGGACGCCGGCCTCGATGTGTTCGCCACATATCTCGACGGTGTGAGGGGAACCGGGATCGGCGGCGCGCCTGTGTCGTTGGGCGGTGCGTGGGACGTTGCCGTTTATGGTTCCATCCGGGTTGGCTTTGCGCCTGACCATGGCGGGCGCGGCTGCGGCGTGTTTGGTCCTTGATTTGTCGGAGCTCCCCGGCAAACATGAACGCCGATCCCACATCACCGTCAACGGAAGCTCTATTATGAACCTCAATCAAGTCTTTGCGTCCCAGGGCACCACCGTTTTCACGGTGATGTCCGCGCTGGCGGTCGAACATGGGGCAATCAATCTTGGTCAGGGGTTTCCGGATGTGGACGGGCCTGAAGCCATTCGCCGGTTGGCCGCGGAGCGGCTGATTGACGGCCCCAATCAATATCCGCCGATGACAGGTATTCCGGAACTGCGTCAGGCGGTGTCGAGGCACAACAAGCGGTTCTATGATCTCGATTATGACTGGCAGTCTGAAGTCATCGTCACGTCCGGGGCAACCGAAGCGTTATCGGACTGCATCATGGCGTTGCTCAATCCGGGCGATGAGGCCATTGTGCTTGAACCGTTTTATGACTGTTATCTGCCGCAGATTGAGCAGACCGGCGCAACCGTCAAGGCGGTTTCTCTCAAGCCGCCGCAATGGTCGATCCCCGAAGACCTGCTCGAGGCTGCATTCTCTGACAAGACCAAACTTGTTGTCCTGAACAGTCCCATGAACCCGGCGAGCAAAGTGTTCACGGGCGAAGAATTGTCCGTGCTGGCCCGTTTGCTGGAAAAATATGATGCCTATGCGGTCTGCGACGAAGTCTATGAGCACCTGACGTTCGATGGCCGCAAGCATGTTCCACTGGCCAGTTTGCCCGGAATGCGCGAGCGCTGCCTGCGTATTGGGTCTGCAGGCAAGACCTTTTCGCTGACCGGCTGGAAGGTCGGCTATATTTCGGGACCTGAGGCCCTGATCAATGTGGTGTCCAAGGCGCATCAGTTCGTGACCTTCACCACGTGCCCGGCATTGCAATATGGCGTCGCGCACGGGCTTGAAATGGAAGAAGACTATTTTACTGGTCTGGCTTCGGAGCTTGAGGGCAAAAGAGACTTTCTGCGCCAGACGCTTGAAGGCATCGGCCTGCCGGTTCTGCCCTGTGACGGCACCTATTTCATGACCGCAGATATCGCCAAGTTCGGATTCAACGGTTCCGACTATGACTTCTGCAAGCACATCACGGCGAATGCGAAAGTTGCTGCCGTCCCGATGAGCGTATTCTACCATCCGTCGTCGCAGGCCAAGCCGAACAACCTGGTGCGGTTCTGTTTTTGCAAGAAAGATAACGTGATGGCGGAGGCTGCAGAGCGTTTGAACGGATTTTTCGGGTAAGCGGCGGCGCATGATCGAAAACGCCAACTCACGTCAAAACCGCATTGAGCATTGGTATTATGGCTGCTGACAGTATCAGCCAGCCGGACGTATCCGCACTTCTGACCACCCAGGAAATGTATCGTGCCGATGCGCTGACCATCAAAGGTGGTGTTTCCGGGGCGACCTTGATGGAGGCGGCAGGCGCTGCTTGTGCGCGAACCATCCGGGAACGCTTTGAATCCGGCCGGGTGATCATCATGTGCGGTAACGGCAACAATGGCGGCGACGGCTTTGTCATAGCGCGGCTGCTCAAAGACGCCGGCTGGGATGTGTGCGTCGGGCTGCTTGGAACCCGCAAGGCTCTGGCTGGCGATGCTGCAATTGCGGCCGCGGGCTGGACCGGTGATGTCGAAACATTGTCCGAGTGCAAGTTGCAGGGTGCCGACCTGATCGTTGACGCTCTGCTGGGAGCGGGACTGAGCCGTCCGGTGGACGGCGAACTGGCAGCAATGATTGATGCGATCAACGCATCGCCGGCGCGTGTGTGCGCGGTAGATGTGCCCAGTGGTGTTGATGGCAACACGGGCGCAGCCCTCGGCGTGGCCACAGAAGCGGATGTCACAGTTACCTTCTTCCGCAAGAAACCCGGGCATGTGCTTTATCCTGGCCGTGATTTATGTGGTGAAGTCGTTGTCGCCGATATCGGAATTGCGGCATCGGTTCTCGATGCCATTGAACCGCGGTTTTCGGAGAATGGGCCATCACAGTGGTTCGGTGCACTTCCGGTTCTTGACGCCCGGATGCACAAATACAACCGCGGTCATGCGGTGGTGGTGTCGGGCGGGGCCCTGAACACCGGTGCTGCGCGGCTCGGGGCGCGGGCGGCACTGCGGTCCGGAGCTGGACTGGTGACGGTTGCATCTCCCAGCGATGCGGCTTCGGTCAATGCGGCCCACCTTACCGCCATTATGCTGAAGCCGTTCGAAACGTCTGCCGATCTGGGACGCGTGTTGGAGGATCACCGCATCAATGCCGTGCTCATCGGGCCTGCTGCCGGCGTGGGCGGGAAAACGCGGGGCAACGCAAGAGCCGTGCTGGCGAGTGGTGCAGCGGCGGTTCTAGATGCCGATGCGCTCACGTCCTTTGCTCAGTGTCCGGAGGAATTATTTGCGGCCATTGCTTCTCTACCTGAGCGGCCGGTCGTCCTGACACCGCATGACGGTGAGTTCGCGCGCCTGTTTCCGGAAGATGGCAGACTGGTCGGCCGGATCGATCGAGCCGTTTGCGCTGCAGCGAGGTCCAATGCAATCATTGTGCTGAAGGCGGCGGATACGGTTGTTGCAACACCTGAAGGAAGCGCGGTGGTGAACACCAATGCGCCGCCTGACTTGGCAACAGCCGGTTCAGGCGACGTATTGGCGGGAATCATTACTGGGCTGTTGGCGCAGGATATGACGCCTTATGAGGCGGCATGTGCTGCCGTTTGGCTGCACGGTGAAACCGGCGCTCTTGCGGGCCGGGGGCTCATTGCAGAGGACCTGCCTGACATGTTGCCGCAGGTTATGAAGAGTTTGCCCGGCTGAGAGCGGCGCAGAACATCCGGGTCACTTGGCGTACGTGCGCACTCAGTTCCTTGCGGCGGGGAGTGAAACTCTCATCCAGCGCCCGGTACAAATGATAGTTACCACGCACCATCCCCAGAAATGCCTGCGCCATGAAATCGGCATCGTCGCCGCGTGGAACGATACCGCGTGCGCTGAGGCGTTTGATGTAATCGCTCAAGTAGGATTGCAGTTTTTCTGAGTCGATTTTGCCAAAAGGTGTCGCCAACCCATTGGTCTTGCGTGCCATTTCAACGCACAGGCGAAATGTCTGAACCTGGCGTTCGCGCAGCATTGCATGCAGATAACAAAGGCCGAATGCGGCCAGTTCGCTTTCATAGTCGTCAGAGTCGAAATCGATCTTCAGCGATTCCTCGCTGTTTTCCTCTCGCAAACGGACAATGACGTGCTCAAGGATTTCTTCCTTGTCGTCATAGTACTTGTAAATGGTTTGCTTCGAACTGCGCGATCGGGAGGCAACAGAATCGATGTTTGTTCCATGAAACCCGTGTTCCAGAAACAAATCGACGGCTGCGTTTAAAATTCTCTCCCGGGTTCGGGCTTTCCTGGCCTGGGCCCCGCCGGTCATGATGTGCCTTTAGCTACTTCGACTGTCGAGCCCCCGATCGAACGTCTCTGCGAAAGTACATACAATCATTAGACTTTTGCAACCCCGAAAACACTTATCCAAGTCTGATTTCGAGCAAAGGTTGTAACCAGATTGGATTATCAGGCTGGGACGTCCGCGTTGGACTGGCATGATTTATGCTGACCTGTGAAGTTCGTCCGGTGCGTGCTGTGCGATGTGCTCAGCGCCCGCCGAGACTGTCACAGGAAGGAGTGGAGCGATGGCTCAGTTGACGTTGCTATTGCTGGTCGTCAGCTTTGCAAGTGCGGCCTATGTGGAGCAGGCCATTTCATTCGAGCATTTTGTGCTGGGATTGGCTTGTATTGCCTATGTTGCCATGATGAAGCTGCTGTTTGACGGCTGACAGGAGCAAATTCCACCATTTACAGCTAATCAAAAAAATTGCCGCAATGGCTTTCCGCTCTGGCATCTGAAAAATTGCTTGTGCTATAGAGGCGGCGAAATGCGCGGGCCAGTCCGCTCACCGCGCGGGCGTGGTGGAATTGGTAGACACGCAAGATTTAGGTTCTTGTGGCTTACGCCGTGGGGGTTCAAGTCCCTCCGCCCGCACCAACCACGGCCGGAATTGCGAAGACAACGCGGGGCTGCGCGAAGAAATATCAACTTGTCAACGGGCATGAACCCGATTGACGCCATGTTCTTGGGAAGCATTGAGCTATGGAAGTTACGGAGAGCCTGAACGAAGGGCTGAAACGGGAATTGAAAGTCATTCTGGCGGCCAATGAGCTGTCGGACAAAATGGAAGAGCGCTTGAAAGAGCTCAAGTCTCAGGTCCGCATTAACGGATTCCGGCCCGGCAAGGTGCCGGTTGGACACATCAAGAAGCTTTATGGCCGATCGGTCATGGCCGAAGTGGTGCAGCAGGCTGTTACAGATTCGAGCCAGAAGGCGCTGGAAGACCGCAGCGAACGTCCGGCGTATCAGCCCGAGGTGGCGTTCTCCGAAGACGAAGCGGAAATGGAAGCGGTCATGGATGGCAATGGTGATCTTGCGTTCACCATGTCGTTCGAAGTGGTGCCGCAGTTCGAGGTCGAAGATTTCTCTGGTCTGGAGCTGGAACGTAAGGTCACCAAAGTCGACGATACTCACGTTGATGAAAGCCTCGCTGACCTGGCCAAACAGCACCGGGACTTTGTGCCGCGTGCCGCAAACGCCAAGGCGGTTCTTGGCGATCGGGTGACGATAGACTTTGTCGGCAAGATCGACGGTGTCGTGTTTGAAGGGGGCAGCCAGGAAAATGCACCGCTCGAACTCGGCAGCAACAGCTTCATCCCGGGTTTCGAAGATCAACTGGTCGGCACCAAGGCTGACGATCAGCTGGAGGTCAAGGTTTCGTTCCCGGAGGAGTATGGCGTTGAGGAGCTTGCCGGCAAGCCGGCGGTGTTTGAAGTCACGGTCAAAGAGGTTGCGGAGGCGGTCGACGCGAATCCGGACGACGAATTCGCGTCTCGGCTTGGTTTTGAGAACCTCGATAAACTGCGTGAAGCGATTTCAGAGCAGATCGAAAAAGAATTCGAAATGGTCTCGCACGCGCAGCTCAAACGTCAGCTTCTGGATAAGCTTGACGAGGCCTATAAATTTGATTTGCCGCAACGCCTCGTCGATCAGGAGTTCGAACAGATCTGGCAACAGGTGACGCAGGAACTCGAAGGGGCCGGTAAGACCTTTGAAGACGAAGACACCACGGAAGATGACGCGCGGGCGGAGTATCAAGGCATCGCAGAACGGCGTGTGCGGCTGGGACTGCTGCTCGGCGAGGTCGGTGAGAAGGCCGAAGTGAGTGTCAGTGATGAGGAAGTCAACCGTGCCATGATGGAGCGGCTGCGGCAATATCCGGGACAGGAGAAGCAGGTCTACGAATATTATCAGCAAAACCCCCAGGCGCTGTTGGAGTTGCGTGG
>JAJFHM010000259.1 GCA_021775625.1 Hyphomicrobiales bacterium
CGCGGTCTCATGGCTTTCCGATGTTGCGCGGATGGCGCGTCCGATCTTGGTCTTCTCGATCAGGTACCACATGGAGATCATCAGCGCGAAGGCAACCACCAGAATGAAGATCTGGATCGACGAAATCGTCATCGAGCCGAATGTGTAGAGCACCGGATCGCTGCTTTCCGGGAACGACCGCAGGGTGCCGCCGAACACCATGATGGCGACATTTTGGATGAGAATGGTGACGCCGATGGTGCTGATCAAGGGCGCCAGGGGGTATTTATTGCTAACTGGCCTGACCGCAATGAACACGATCAGTGCGCCGACGATGCCGGTCCCGATCATGGCGCCGGCAATGGCGAAGAATATGTCGATGCCGGAGACCGCGAGAACGATGTGCAACCCGAAAAACGCCCCCAGCATGAAGACTTCGCCATGGGCGAAATGCAGCAGGCGCAACACGCCGAAAATCAGCGTGTATCCGATCGCCACCATGGCGTAGGAGGCCCCCAGCATGAGTCCGTTGATCAATTGTTGTTCGAGCACGTCGTCTCCCCTCTGCCCCCCCGCAAAGTTGCGCCATCGTAACAGAACAAGGTCGTGTATCAATAGCACTACAGTGCCGGTGTGCGGCGGCATGAAGTTGCGGATTGTTGCCCTTTATCGCAGGCAGAAGCCCGGCTATAAGGGAACGCTCCGAAGCCGGATAACACATTCATGTTCTCGTCCATATTTCGCTGGGTCGAAGGCCTGACCGACCCGCTGCCTGCCGAGCCGCCGGAAAAGCCGCCGGAGACGTTGGGTGCATTCGTGCTGCACTACGCACGGCCGTTTTATCCGTTGCTTGCGGTGAGTTCCGTGCTGGCGGTCGCAGTCGCGTTGATCGAGGTGTCGTTGTTCGCCTTTGTCGGCAGCCTGGTGGATTGGCTGGCCAAGACCGAGCGGGCAAATTTCTGGGCTGAGCATGGCAACTGGCTCATCTTCATGGGCGTGCTGGTTCTGGTCGTGCTGCCGGTGCTCAAGTTTTTCTTCGAGGTGGCCGTCCACCAGGGGTTGCTCGGCAATTTCGCCATGCGCACCCGCTGGCAGGCGCACCGCTATGTGCTGCGTCAGAGCATGGAGTTCTTCCAGAACGATTTCGCCGGCAGGGTCGCCACCAAGGTGATGCAGACCGCAACCGGCGTGCGCGATGCGGTACTCAAGGTCACCGAAGTATTCTTGTATGTGACCGTCTATTTCACCGCTGCCGTTGTTTTGTTCGCAACTTCCGATTTACGCCTGACCGCGCCGATGATCGTGTGGCTGATCGGCTATCTCATCGCGCTCAGGTTCTTCGTGCCGCGCCTCAAGCAGATCTCCATGGAACAGGCCGACCACCGTTCCATCGTCACCGGACAGGTGGTCGACAGCTACACCAATGTGGAAACCGTCAAGATGTTCTCGCACTCGGACCTTGAGGACGATTATGTCCGCCAGGGCATGACCGGGTTCCTGCGCAATGTCCACCGCCAGATGCGGCTCTCCACCTTGCTGATCGTCACCCTCAATGCCCTCAACAGCTTCCTGGTGTTCTCCATCGCCGGCATGTCGATCTGGCTGTGGTCGCTGGAAGCCGTGACCGCCGGCGCGATCGCTTTTGCCATGGGTCTGGTCATGCGGCTGCAGGGCATGTCGCAATGGATCCTGTTCGAAGTGTGGTCGCTGTTCGAGAACATCGGTGTGATCCAGGATGGTATCCAGACCATCGCCCAGCGCCGCTCCATCGTGGATGCCGATGACGCCGAGCCGCTCCGCGTCACAACCGGAGAGATCCGCTACGACAACATTCACTTCAACTATGGCAAGGGCCGCGACGATGTCGGCCCCGGTGTCATCGGGGGGCTCTCGCTGCTCATCAAGCCTGGCGAGAAAGTGGGCCTTGTGGGCCGCTCCGGCGCCGGCAAGTCTACCCTGGTGAGCCTGCTCTTGCGCTTTTACGATCTTGAAGACGGGCGCATCCTCATAGACGGGCAGGATGTCGCGCAGGTAACCCAGGACAGTCTGCGCGCCCAAACCGGCATGGTCACCCAGGATACCTCTTTGCTGCACCGCTCGGTGCTCGACAACATCCGCTACGGCATGCCGGAAAAATCGATGGCCGACGTAATCCTGGCCGCCAAACGCGCCCATGCGCACGACTTTATTGAGAATTTGACCGACAAGGGAGGCCGTGCTGGTTATGACGCCCATGTGGGCGAACGCGGCGTCAAGCTCTCCGGCGGCCAGCGCCAGCGGGTCGCCATTGCCCGCGTGCTGTTGAAAGACGCACCGATCCTGATCCTGGATGAGGCCACCAGCGCGCTCGATTCCGAAGTCGAGGCGGCAATCCAGGAAAGCTTCTACAGCCTGATGGAGGGCAAGTCCGTGATCGCCATCGCCCACCGGCTCTCTACAATCGCCGCCATGGACCGGCTCATCGTCATGGATCAGGGCCGCATCGTGGAGGAGGGAGACCATGAAAGCCTGCTGCGCCGCGGCGGTCTTTATGCCGATTTGTGGACCCGCCAGTCCGGCGGCTTCCTGGCAAGCGCTGCGGCGGAATAGTCAGTTCCTTTGGTATAAGACATCATGATCCGGCTCTCGACAGCAGATGATAGCGATGCGCTTTATGACGTCATCAATGACGGCGCCCAAGCCTACAGGCACGTCATCCCGGCGGACCGCTGGCACGAGCCTTATATGGCCCGCGAAGACCTCATGCGCGAAATCGCCAGCGGTGTTGTGTTCTGGGTCGACGAGACCGGCGGCGCGATCTCGGCCATCATGGGCATCCAGGATGTAAAGGACGTCACCCTCATCCGCCATGCCTATGTGCGCACCGCAGCCCAACGGCGCGGTGCCGGCACAAAATTGCTGCTGCATTTGTTGAACGAGACCGAAAGGCCGGTACTCATCGGCACCTGGAAAGCCGCCACCTGGGCCATCGATTTTTACCGCAAGCACGGCTTCGAGCGCGTGCCCGACGCAGAGGTGCCCGGCCTGCTGCGCCACTACTGGTCAATCCCCGACCGCCAGATCGAGACCTCGGTGGTCTTGCGCCAGATAGTTGCGGACGCCGGCCTCTAATCCTTGCGCGCAACGATATATCGGCTGGGAGGAGAGGCGGGATAACTGCCGGTTTCCATGATCTCGAAGCCCGCAGAGGAGATGATGTCTTCCAGCTCTGCGATCTCCATGAAATTCACATATGGCGCTTTTCCCATCCATTGCATGAGCGGCAGGATCAGCTTTATCAGGCGAAACTTGAGCGGCGTTCCGGCGCCCGATTGGCAAACCGTCTTCGAGATGAACATGCCGCCGGGTTTCAGCAAACCGTGGATACGTCCGATCGCCGCTGCAGGGTCTTGCATGAGATGCAAGACGTTGAAGGCGAGTACAACATCGTAAGGCCCGTCTCCAATGGCGTTGTCAAAGAGCTCCGCTGCAACAAACGTCACATTCGAGACGCCCTGTTCTTGTGCTTTTTCCGTTCCGGCCGCGATCATGTTGGCCGACAGATCGCTGGCCGTGATGTGGCTGACATCGCCGGCCAGCAGCAAGGCGGTCGACCCGGTGCCGCAGCCAATCTCCAGCACTATGTCATTCGGCGAAAGATAATTGCGCGTCCGCTCCAGCGTAGTGGTGTAGGACGCCATGTCCGCGATCGGAGATTTGGCGTATTTTTCTGCAGCCCTGTCCCAGAACTGTTCAGCATTCTGCATCTGTAGTCTCCTTCGCGGCGAGAGCGCTTCATGCTCCAGGCGCGGGATGCGGCATCACAACCGGATTTGATCTTTCTTGCGACGTTCCGCCGTCCGCCAGCCTGACGGCGTTTGGCCCGTAACGCGCCGGAACTCTCGATTGAAGTTTGACTTGGTGAAAAAACCAGCCTCAAGCATTGCACTCGTCACTGAAATCTCACTCGTTGCCAGTTCATTGCATACCTCTCTGATCCGCCTGTTGTTGACGAACTGCGAAACATTCAGCCCGGTGGTCCGGTTTACCGCCTGGGATACGTGCCTTGCTGGGATACTCAGACGTTTTGCGAGGCGCCCGAGCGTGAGGTCGGGATCGCGGAACAGTTGGTTACGGTCCAGTTCGTTGCTCAGTCGTTCTACCAGCGCTTGATCCTCGGCGGAGCCCTCAGCTGATTGTTCGCGACGGCCGGATCTCAGGAAATACACAAATCCTAAGGTGAGTAACGCAATGCCAGCGAGAGAAGCGCCTGCTGCGATGGTTTTGGTGTGGGTGCCTCCGGTGCTGAGGAAATCTACCGCAACGATTGTGTCTGTAACGCCCGACAACACCAGCGTAACTACGGTCGCCCAGAGACCCATCTTGAGAATTTTGCCATATCGCAGCGGTGCCCAGGACAATGTTTCATTGCCGCTTAGTTCAGTTACGACGAGTGCCGTCGCATATCCAAACGTAATCAAGGCAAGCACTGTATCGACAAGATACGTCGCAAAGTGGACCACCAGCCACATGATTGCCCATGGAAGGATATGCGCGGCAACTCGAACTGAAAAGGGTGGGTTTTTGAATGCCAAATAGGCCAGCGAGGGGATCAGAACGCCTGTCAAATGTTGGATCGCCAGGACGTGGTCGAGGCCGTAGCCGTAGCGCGTGCCGAGCAGCACCAACTGGAGGGCAAGACTGCAAAGAAAAGCGATTAACCAGTGTGCACGCAGCGGTTCTGAATATCGAACGGCGAGCCAGGCCGCAAGGACCAACAGGGCGGTTGCTGGAAGAAAAGGTAAAGGAATCATCAACATGGGCACAGGTGCACTTCGATGAGATTCACGGACAGACGAACCCAACGTACTCGATCGCGATACAGAACGACTAAATCATGATCTGGGTCGCACGCCGTTTCGCCACGTGGTCTGGTCAGTGGAACATGCTTATCGCAGAAAGGACGTCCCATGAAGATCATCATATGCGCGGCTTTAATGTTTATCACATTGATAATGCCAGTTTCGGCCAGTGGTGTTGGATTTTCCCGCATCGTTACAAGTGACCCAATGGGAGGCGAGATGAGGGTTTCGCTCTGGTATCCGGCCAACCAGGAGAGCGGCGCTGTCAGTGTCGGGCCATTCACCTTTCAAGCAACGCTCGATGCAGAACCCGAAGAGGGGCGACGCGGCCTTGTCGTTATTTCTCATGGCACAGCCGGTTCAGATCTCGGTCATCGCAATGTCGCCATAGCCTTGGCCGAAGCGGGTTTTATCGTGGCTGCGCCATTGCACGCCCGGGACAACCATGAGGATAGTAGTGGTGCAGGGCGCCGGATAGTTATGGAGGGCAGACCGCGCCAGGTAACCGCTGCTGTCGATGCGCTCCTGTCGATTCCGAAGTGGCGCGAGCGTATCGATACTAAGCGCATAGGTGCGTTTGGCTTCTCACTTGGTGGCTACACGGTGTTGGCCATCCTGGGGGCAAACCCTGACATGTCGAACATCATTGATCACTGCATAACGACACCAGCAGATCCTTTTTGCGACATTGGTGGAAATCTTGCGGAAGCTACACGCAAAGTCATTGAACTGGACTACCAGGAAGCATCAGTGAACGTTTCCGATCCACGTTTTTGTGCAGCCTCCATAGCGGACCCGGTAGCTGTCCCATTCTCTGACGAAGCTTTGGCCAGTATTAAGGCACGCCATATCCAGATTTGGCGGCCTGAAGAGCAAAACGTGCTCTTGGCCGCGGCGCATGCGAGCCGGGTCGTACGACAACTGAACACACGGCCACTGGCGGAAGTCACCGAAGAAATTGTCGTGCCACATGCACAGCACTATTCGTTTCTGGCTCCGTTCCCTCAGCACCTGAGTGCCACATTGCCGCGCGAACTCACCAGCGATTCGCCCGAGTTCGGTCGCGTGGAGTTCCAAGAACGGTTTGCATCCGAGGTCGCCAATTATCTGAGCATTAGCCTTGCGCGATGCGCTGAAACTCGGTGACGGGCTCAAGCGTTAGCGGACATTGTTGCCGGCATAAGGTTCCGTTGGAGTCAAAACTTCCCTGCTTCGACATTTCGGAATCTTGAGCTTCTTTGAAACGAAATTCGAGAACAAGGAGAAAATCTCATGTCAAATTATGTCATTGCCTATCACGGTGGGAAAAAGCCTGAGAGCCCCGAGGAGGAGGCCGCACATATGGCGAAATGGAAAGCCTGGATCGGCGGCCTCGGCGATGCCGTGGTCAACCCCGGCACGCCGTTGGGAAAGTCCAAGACCGTAAGTTCCGATGGTGTAACAGATGGTGGCGGGTCGAATCCCTTATTGGGGTTTTCTATCGTGAGAGCCGACAGCATGGACGCCGCTCTGGAAATTGCCCGGGCATGCCCGACCCTGAACTTGCACGGCACAATTGAAGTCGCCGAAGTGATGGAAATGAAGTCAACATCATCGTGAGCCAGACAATCCAGCAGGACAGGTTATCGCAGAATTGGCAACAAGCCCTAGGCGGGCTTCTGGGACGATACTCTCGCGGCCAAAGGGCGGTCACACCCCGGTTTCATCTCTGTCCCGTCATTTTGATGGCCGGCGGCGGTGCAGGCAATGCCCGCCCGCGCCGGCTCGCGTCAGCGCACGTTGCGGCTTGCCGCCAGCGCCTGGACGTTGTCGTGGATATCTTCTTTGGCGGCGTCGACGACCAGCCGTTTGGGCTGTTGGGCAAGCTCGGAGATCGCCTTGGAGAGTTCCCGCAGCGTGTTGCGACGGCTGCCCTCGACCCCGGCTGAAATTTCGTTCAGCCGCGCTTCCATGCGTTCGAGGCGCTCATTGGTCGCCGTTGTCTCAGCCTTGATGAAGTCGAAGATGCGCTTGTCGCGCGCCTCATAAACCTCCTCGATCGGTCCAAGCAGGATCCGCCGGATCTGGTCCAGTTCCACTTCCGCACTATTGTCTGCCGTCATTGAATACACCCCGCATTCATTCAGTTTCGAATCACTTGCTGTGCAGATGCGAGTGGGCTGCTTCAAAGTGGCGAGTTTGTGGCGCGTATGGTCAAGACCTGTCGATAACGCGGCTGTGGGATGATCTGGGTCAGGCAGCGGCGCTTGCAGACGGCTGCATGTGTACTGCCGCCGCAGTGCGCATGATACCGGCAACATGGCCATAGGCCGCCGTCCACGCCTCGCGCACCTCATCGGTGAAGCCAACACCGAGGCCCTGTTCCAGGGTCCACAGGAGCGCTGCGCCGACGCTGTCATAGTGGTGATCCTCGACCCCGTAGGCCACATGGCGGCGGCCGAGTTCTTCGAGAAACACCGTGATCCGGTCGATCTGGCTGGCGCTTTCCACAACGCAGCCAAGGGCATCGAGCAGTTTTGCGCCCTGAGTGTCCATGTCCACTCTGGCGAACAGGTGTTTCGTGCTGGGATCGGTTTCGAACAGCCGGTCATAGAACAGCCGCGGCGCTGCCGCGCCAAGTGTTGCCACGGAGCGCCAGGTGGTCTCAAGCAGTTCAATCTGTTTCGGTGTCATGGGTGTTGTCCGTTCGTCTTGGGTTGACTGTTCGCGGCGCGGGTTCAGCGATCGCCCGGCGTCCAGCGTGCTTGCGGCAACACCTAAAGAGCGGCTGTATCAGTCGTATTTCGATTTCGGGCTTTTGTGTTTCATTCGTAACAGTGAATGGCCTTGCATCCGCCTGCCGCCTGCCGCAGCCTGAGGTGGTGCATCGATAAGGAATATGACCATGACCCCATTCAAGCCGATTTCATCTGCCGCCGCGGTGATGCTGGTGTGCGCTTTTACGGTTGCGCCGGCGCGCGCCGGACCTGTCGACTGGACCCGCTATATGAGCTCGTCCGCCGCCGTGTCCGCCATCGCGGCCGCCCTGTCCTTTGTCGAAAAGTGCAGTGTCCCGCTCGAATTCGACGAGATCCAGCAAGACGGCAAGCGCCTGCTGACGCTCAACTGCAACGGCAGCGATGAGGAAGAAGCCGCCGTGACCATCGAGTTCATTGACTATGGAGATGGCGCGTTGTTGCCGGGCAGGTTCATGTATGCGGGTTAGACATTGACCCAGAAGGCGGCACCGCCACGCGCTTTTGGCCGCCAGGTGCTTGCTGCCGCCATGGTGCTGGCGCTTGTGTTGGGATCGGTACACGCGTTCTCGGTCTTCCTGGAACCCATGGAGCAGCTCTATGCGGCATCCCGCGCCGCCGTCAGTGCGACCTATTCCTTTGCGCTTGTAGCGCTGACCATCGCGGTGCTGTTCGGCCACCGGGTCTACACACTGGTCTCAGCGCCGCTGTTCGCCACCGCCTTGCTGGCACTGGCTGCGGGCGGCGCGGCGATCGCTGCTTACACCACCGCGCTGTGGGGCGTCTGGCTCGGCTATGGCCTTCTCTTCGGCAGCGCCAACGGGTTGGGCTACGGCTTCGCGCTGCAGGCCTCGGCCCAGGCCAATCCGCACCGCTCGGGCGTTGCCATGGGGCTGGTGACGGCGGCCTATGCGCTGGGCGCGTTCGTCTCCCCGGTGCTGTTCGACACAGCGATTGCGGCGGGAGGCGTGCCCTGGGGCATGTTGACCCTGGCGGCCGGCCTCGTCGCCACCATACCGGTCGCAGCAGCATTGCTGCGCCTGAGCGGTTTTGCCTTCCAGGTGGATCAGGCACCAGCTGACATTTCCGCCGCCACTACTGGCAGCCGGACCATCGTCCTGTGGATCGGTTATGGTGCAGCCGTTGCCGCCGGGCTCATGGCCATCGGCCATGCCACCGGCATTGCCCGCGCCGCCGGTCTCGACGGCAGCTATGTGCTGGCCGCCCCCATGTGCATCGCAATCGCCAACATGATCGGCGCTTATGTGGGCGGGCGGCTGATCGACGAAATCGATGCAAGGCCGGTCCTGGTCTTGCTGCCGCTGACCTCTGCCGCCGTGCTGTTCGCGCTGTCCGCATCGGGTGGCGGCGCGGCGTCGCTGGCGGGACTGGCGGTGGTCGGCTTTTGCTACGGTGCCATAATTGCAGCCTATCCGGCCGCCATTGCAGCCATGCATGGCACGCTCGCCGGTATCCGCATCTACGGCCGCGTCTTCACCGCCTGGGGCACCGCGGGCCTTGTGGCGCCATGGTTCGCCGGCGTCATGTTCGATGCCTCCGGTGATTACGGCATCTCGCTTGCCGTGGCCGGCAGCTTGGGTGTGATCTCGGGCGCTGTAATCTATTTTATGCTGTCGAGAAACGCGGTCAGGTCCTCGATCACGTGATGCACATGATCGGCATCGTCACCGGCGCCGCCGGCTTTTTGAATGAACGCGGCGGATTCGTTTTCAGGTGACCGCACCAGCACCGTGGTCATGCCCATGGCGTGCGGCAGTGCGAGATTGCGCGCCAGATCCTCAAACATCGCAGCCTTGGTGGTGTCAAACCTCACATGGGCCACGAACTTGTCATAGGCCTCCTGGTCCGGCTTGGGGATGTAATCCGCATCGGCTATGTCGAACACCGCTTCGAAGTGATCGCGGATGCCGACCTGGCCCAGCACGTTTTCCGCATGCGCATGAGTGCCGTTGGTGAATATTACCTTGCGGCCCTCGAGTGCGGCGATGGCCTCGCCCAGGGCCGCATTGGCCTCGAGCACGCTCACATCGATATCGTGCACGAAGTCGAGAAAGTCGGTCGGGTTGATGTCATGGCACGTCATCAGCCCGCGCAGGGTGGTGCCATATTCGTAGAAATAGCTCTTCTGCAGGCGCTTGGCCTCGACCAGATCGAGGTCGAGCAGCTGTGAAATGAACGACCCCATGCGCTTGTCCACCTGATCGAACAGGTTGCAATGGGCGGGATATAACGTGTTGTCGAGATCGAACACCCAGGTCTCGACATGGTCAAAGCCGCCCTGTGCGGTCTCGTGTCCGGCTTGCTCTGGCACCTGGTCAATCTCCGTCGCAAATTTCAGCGCGACCGTGATGGACCAAATCGCTGTCGCCTGCAAGCTCCAGAGCACTTCCGCGATGCACCGGTACGCTGCGCTCAACGCCAACCCTTTGAACCTTTTGCTTCGCCGCAACGACTGAACCCGAAAGCGCATTCGATTCCGGATGCGTGGGACACCCGCAATCAAAGGACGAGGAAAATGTGGAACACACTGAGGAAAACGAAGCTGACGGCCGTGTCCAT
>JAJFHM010000260.1 GCA_021775625.1 Hyphomicrobiales bacterium
CGGCCGCTGGTGAGCGCGCGCTCCACATCCGCTGCATCGAGCAGGGTTTCTCCGTTTGAGAGCGCGCTGCGGTAGGTGTCGTTGCCGGTCGGAGGTTTGGCCAGATCGCGCAGCCGCCGGGGCGCGCTGGTCAATGTGTAATCGCCATGCACCATGTGCAATGGCGGCTGCACCTGCTGGCCGCCCTCTATGCGCCGCTCGCTGCGGCTGCCGGAGACGGACCGTATGTTGTGGTCAAAGGCTGCAACGCGGGCAGCGCCGCACGCCTCAGCGATAATGGCGGCACAGTGCGGATAGTATCTGCGCACCACGTCGTCGTGGTCGAGAAAATCGACCATCGGGGCCTCCAGGGGGCGTGTCAGCAGCTCGAAGCCGTTGGCATCGAGCGTTGGGCGCTGTGCGCCGGCAAGACCCCGTGCATCGTGCACGCATTCCTGCCGCTTTTCCATATCGGCGCCCACCCAGGGGTTGTCATTGCCGCTGCCGTCGCGGCGGGTGAACACCTTGCCGTTGCGGTATAAAGAACTCTCCACCGATGCCGCCAGATAGGTGAACTCTCCGGCCGGGCCTGGGTTTGCTGCCGGGTTCATGGGCATTGCACACTCCGAAACACTGAGGGACCTCTTGGCGGCGGCACGCTGGTCCCTTCAACTCTCGACTTCTGCAATATAATCGTGATCTTCACCCAGATGGACAAGCCCGGTATTGTGGCCGCCATGGGACTCGGTGCCCTTCAAAACGGCGGTCCTGCGGGTGAAGGTGACTTCAAGCTCACCGGCCATAACCTGCCTTATGGTTTCATATTGCCAGTCGCTGACCTGTTTGGCGGCGGGGCGTTCAGCCATTTTCTTGAACCAGGCGGTGGTGCGGGGATGTTTCTTCCAGACCGTGTCGGGAATGATGCCGCCAGCGTCATGGGATACGAACTCGTGGAACGCTGCAAGGTCGCCATAGCTGATTTCGGCGCCGCAGACATAGGCGGTGTCCTTGAGCCAGTAGTTTTCCAGCATGTCCATCGATTCATACAACAGGTGTTTGCCCTTGCGCACCTCGGCGGTGAAGTCCTTGTCGGCGCCGTAGATCATCGGCGCGAAGATGCTCCAGTGGAACGCACCGCCGCCGAGCCGAAGCGTATAGGCATACCATTGCACGAACATGTTGATCCTCGTGCGTTCCTCCAGCGTGGCCCCGAACCAATGGGCAGGACAGTCATATTTCTCGTTCAGGTAACGGCCAATGGCCACGTTTTCCCAGACCCTGAGATCGCCGTCGCAGAGGATCGGCACCTGGCCGGTCGGATTGTACTCGTCTCTGAAGTCCTGCCGCTCGTTGATGTTCGTGGTGATGTCGACAACTTCCTCTTCATGCGGGATGTTGTTCTCGACCAGGAATTGAAGTGCCGTGCGGCACGGTTGTGAGGCCGGGTGGTGCAACAGACGCACTTTGGAAGTCATGGGAATGTCCTCGCTGTTTAGGGGTGGATGCTTGAACCGGGTGATCCACTCGATGTCTCAACTGTGCTGGTGTGGCCGGTGCGGGCCGCTGTCTCACCCTCGCCAGCCCGGCCTCCAAATGCGCGCACAGATTAACGGTGCTGAGCACTTGTTGTCAAACAAACGGCAGCAAAGTATAGGATTGTTCAAGACATAACGTTGATGCGGTGCACAGCTTTTCCTGCTGGAGCGCATCATGTTTATGCGGTGAGGACTTTGGGTGATGACACAGAGCGACCAGACCTCCGAATTGCTGAACATCAAGGAGGCAGCTGCCCTCTTGAAGGTCAGCGAGGCGTCCCTGCGGCGCTGGACCAATGCGGGGAGGCTTGCCTGCCTGCGCCTGGGCGCCAGGCGGGAACGCCGCTTCCGGCGCGGGGACCTGATGTCGTTCATGGAGGACCGCGATGTGGCGCCCGCCAAAGCGCTGGCGGGCAGCCGCCCCGCCGAGGTTTTGCTGGAAGGCATCGCCATCGAATATGGCAACCACATCTGCACACTCTACGAGAACGATCTCGGCCGGCTGAAATGGTCCGTGCCCTTCATTCACGACGGACTGCGCAATGGCGACGGCTGCTTTCTGATCGCCACACAGGCGGTTCGCGACGAGATTCTGGGCCGCATAGGCAAGGTCTGGGACGGCGTGCCGCGCGCCATCGACGAAGGCCAGCTCACTGTGAGCGACGGCATCGCCGATGGCGACGCCATGTGCCGTTTTGTCGAACACGCCCTGGTCATGGCGACCGGTGCCGGCACGCGGTCATTCAGGCTGCTCGGCGATATGACCTGGTGTTTGCAACTGGGCATGAGCTACGACGAGTTGCTCGCCTATGAAATGCGCTACAACCATGAAATCGGTCACCGCTTCCCGCTGGTCAGTGTCTGCCAATATGACGTGCGCGAGTTTTCCGGCCCCGCTGTCCTGAACGCGCTGAAGTGTCACGAGGACACGTTCAACTATTCGCTGTCACGGTTCCTGGCGTCTTAGGGTTTCATTCGCTCAAGGTCTCAATGAAAATTGCAGCCAGTGCTTTTGCATCGGCCCGGAATTGCGCCGAGCGGATGTCGAGACGCTCCTGTGCCGATTTGAGGTCGGCTTTTTCGGGGCCGTCCGAGTCCGATTGCAATGTCTCTGAAACCTCGATCAGGCGGGCGATGGCAGACCGTTTACTCCTCCCGCCAGAACTCGGGCCAGAATTCAGGCGCTATGCAATAAGCGCTGTCCAGGGGCGGGTCGATGATATGGGCGGCGAGCGGCTTGATTTTTTTTTCGATCGCAAGAGCGTTTTCGACGTCGGCTTGCGTGACCGCATAGATGTCGCCCGCAGCGCCGCAGAGCGTGAGCCGCAAGACCCCGTCACCGAAATCAAAATGCACCGGAATGTCTGCAACGAGATGCCGGCCGGCGCTGTCGATTTCGGGAAAGTCCCTGGTCAAACGCCGCGGCAGGGGGCCGTCGTTGAGGGCGAGACACAGGCTGTCGCCGTCGGCCGCATGACCGCCCGGAACAGCGCGGCAGAACCGGAAGTGCTGCAGCCTCGCCGCCCAGTCCCGCAATGTGGCTTCGCCGTGGGCAGCAATAAGATAGCGCCACGGCACCTTGATCCCGTGATAGGTCTTGTCCTGCAAGGCCCTAGAGCGTTTCATGCTTATACGGAACCGTTTGATGGTCCAAATCGGTTCGTTCGGCAAGGCGCGGTGTGAAGCGCGATGCGGTGCATCGGGCGAGCGCCGTAACGCAGTCGGTGGGCGTGAAAACCCGGTCAAACTGATCCCGTATAAGCATGAAGCGCTCTAGCCCTTCGTTGGAGGGAGTTGCGATGGCAAACCGAAAGTCAATCCTGTTTATAGGTGATTTTCCGGACCAGCTTGCCGGCCTCGAAATGCAACAGGTCGAGACCGCGCATGGTGCG
>JAJFHM010000027.1 GCA_021775625.1 Hyphomicrobiales bacterium
GATGTCCGGTGAGTACACCCTGAATGCCGGGCGCGAAGCCGTCTGGCAGGCGCTCAATGATGCCGATGTCCTGAAGGCGTCTATTCCGGGCTGCGAATCCATCGTCAAGCATTCCGACACCGAAATGGAAGCGGTGGCGATCGCGAAGGTCGGGCCCGTGAAGGCCAAGTTCAAGGGCAAGGTGCAATTGAGCGACCTCGACCCGCCGAACGGTTACACCATCTCAGGCGAGGGATCGGGCGGTCCGGCAGGCTTTGCCAAGGGCGGCGCCAAGGTCGCTCTGGCCGATGCCGATGGCGGCGGCACCGTTCTGTCATACGAGGTGGATGCGACCGTCGGCGGCAAGCTTGCGCAGATCGGTCAGCGCCTTGTCGACGGAGCGGCCAAAAAGATGGCCGATGAGTTCTTTGCCAATTTCGCCGAACAGGTGGGCGGCAAGGCGGATGACCCGGTTGCGGAAGAGGTTCCCGGGCCTGCGTCCGGAGATGTTCCAAGCGATGCTGCGATCGAGACTTACGCGGCGCAGGGAAGCGCCTCAAAGATGGTCTATTTCGGGCTTGCGGTGGCGGCCGTCATCGTCATCTCCTGGCTGATCTGGTCTTAGAGTGGTCGACCCGCTGGCGTGGACGGAGGCCGAGACCCATTCCGGTCCGGGCCTGACCGCTTATGTGCGGACCAGCGATTTCGAGACCACCGGCAACAATGAAGGCACCATCGCTTACGAAGTGGCGGTGCGCTCGGATGACGGAGAGCTGCTGCTGCACGAAAAGCTGCATGCAGATTGGAACCATTACAGCTCTCTTGGCGTGGAGTTCGATGCCCAGGGTGCGTCGGTCACTCTGACCCCGTTCAACGGTGACGGCGTCACCTATGAGTTGAGCCATACCTGGCGAATTCTGGCGTTGCGGCAACAGCTCGACGCCCGGGTAAAGGGTCTTGTCGATCACTTCAAGCAGTCCGTTGTGCTAAGCAAAAACAATCCTGTGCTGGAAGAAGGGCAGGACGGGAAAGATGCCGTGTCAGGCGAGGCCCTCTATCTCATGGGCCGGATGATCGCTGAAGCCGGTGAGTGGGCCATCGACCATGAAACCGGCAAGGTGGCGCTTGGCGTGCACCAAACGCTCCCCAAGCAGGGTTCCATGGATGTGCTGGGCGTATCAGATGCGGCAAAACACGACCTCGACCAGCTCTATGCCATAGCCAATGATCCGCAGGCGGAAATTCGGGGGGAGGCGCTGAGGCAGGAGGCGGGCCATCGCGCGCTCGCGCCTCAGCTGCAACGTCAGATGCTGATCAATGTGCTGTCGCGCCTCAATGAAGGTGCGCAGCTGAAACTGCTGGATGACCTGATTTTCGCGTTGGACGCCTTGAACTCCGGCGAAGTGCTCGACCTCCTGCGGGGCGAGGGCGATACGGTCACGTTCACCTGCGCCAGATACAAACTGAAGGCGTTGCAATATGCCGAATACGAACGCGCCAAGGCGGAGATGTCATCTGACGGCACATTCGTGGGACAAGTGATCGAGGCTTTCGGGCTCAAGGCGCCGGAAGCTACCCGGCTCAAAGCCGGCGAGTGGCGCCAGGATGCCGTTGAGGCGCTCGGTATCATGGTGGTGGAGCGAGACCTGTCTCACGCCCGCGGCCAGGGGCAGGCCTTCGGGAACATAACCGCCCTGAGCCTGGAGCCGGGGCCGGGGCAGGCCAGCCAGCTCAAGTGGCTGGACGGACACGGCACACGCGGCGAACGCGAATATGGTCTCGAGGCGCTGCAGGATTTCGGCCGCAGGTACCAGCAGGTCCTCGAAGGCAGTCCAGCCGACCGCGCCTGGAGGAATGTGCCGTACTGACAGATCAGGGCGCTAAAGCCTTGGCCGGTGATCAGCGTTCGCATAAGTCGGCCTGGCCCGCTCAAGATCCGCTGCCGCGCGGAACACCGAGACATCGTCAAATGTGCGTCCGACAATCTGGATGCCCGTGGGCACGCCGTTCGAGGCGATGCCGCTCGGCACGCTCATCACCGGACAACGGCTCATCATGTTGAACGGATAGGTCATGCACCAGCCCCACACCGGATGCACGGTCTTGCCGTTGATGGTGCAGGTGTCAATGCCGGGATCGTAGTCGGCCCGCATGGCCGGCACGTTCAGGGTCGGGCAGATGAACACGTTGTGGCTCTCCAGCACCGGACCCAGTGTGGCATACATTTCATTGAGAACTTCCATGGAGGCCAGGAGATCGGTTGCCGTCGTTTCGCGTCCGAACTCGGCAAACTTGCGGGCGTAGTTCGTCATCTCTTCGCGGTGCTTCGGCAGATAGCTTGCCACCACGTTGCCGAAGATGTGGCCGAGATAGTTGGAGGCCGCCGTCAAGGTGGTGCCGGACCAGCCGAGATCAACCTCCTCGACCGTGGCGCCGAGATCTCGGAACGCCTGCAATGCGGCTTCGGTGTTGGCGATGACATCGTCCTCGACCTCGAAATATCCAAGATCCAGCGAATAGGCGATCTTCCAGCCGGCAATCCCTTTCAGATCGTCAGGGATCCGCAGTTTTGGTCTGATGGAGGCAATGTCGAGCGGATGCGGGCCGGCCATGACGTTCTGCAACACCGCCACATCGGCGACGCTGCGGCCCATGGGCCCTTCATGGCAGTAATAATCCAGATTGAACGGGCTGTCCTCGGGCACCCGGCCATAGGGCGGCTTGAAGCCGACTATGCCGCAGCACGAGGCGGGCATGCGGATCGATCCCCAGATGTCGGACCCGTTGGCCAGGGTTGTGGAGCCTGCCGCAAGCGAGCCGCCGGCGCCGCCCGATGAGCCGCCCGTGGTGTAGTCGAGGTTCCAGGGGTTGCGCGTTACGCCCCACCGTTTTGAATGGGTGACCCCGGCACAGGCGAACTCGGGCGCCGTCGAGCGGGCGTGCACGATGCCGCCGGCCTTTATGATGCGCTCAACCGAAAGCGAGGTTGACGCATCGACCGCGTCCTTGAAGATCAGCGAACCCGACGTGGTGTGCTGGCCCTTGACCTTGTTCTCG
>JAJFHM010000261.1 GCA_021775625.1 Hyphomicrobiales bacterium
CTCCCCTTCCGCCAATTTCCCAAGGTTCGCTCCGGACATTTGGTTCACATTTTATTCCTGAGACATGAGAAACTGTTTTTCGTCGGAGTTGATTTCGACGGGTTCGAGCCTGCGTGCCCTGCTGTGATGTTCGGGGCAATACAGAGCTTTGCGTTCGGCCGGTATTTGTTCGGATAGATATTTACTGTCTCGAATGGTGCTGTGTTGCAATTCTTGCGCTTATCATGTCAAAATCACCAAGCAAAAAAGGCAATGACGCACAATGTGCGGCTTGTTTCTTTTCTGCGCAATTTTGTCTTTACTTTGAGTGACCCGCTTGGGGGCGAGTAAATGAGTGACGCGAGTAAAACTACTGCTGAATTTGAAAAACGCTACCGCCATATCGGACATTCCGTGCGGTGGTACAGGGAAGAACACCTGCAGATCTCGGATGCAGATTTCGCCAATCAGGTGGGAATCCCGGTGACGGTTTTGCGGCAGATCGAATCGGGTGATTGCGAACATTGCCTGGGAGAATTGATTGTGATTTCGCTCAACAGCGATTTTCCGCTCGATGACGTGCTGGACGATGTTGTCGAGCATGTCCGGCTGCACAAGGCCAGTGCCCAGTATCAGGTTGCCCAGTGCCTGGTGGAGATGTCTCAGGCAAAATGAACGTGAACCCTTCATTCCACTGGATCGACCGCGGCAAACCGCTGCCAAAACTGATGCCGGATGCGTTCAAGGACAATCTTGACCTGCCGTTTCGGTATTTCAAGCTGGTCCTGGTGCGCTCGGTCGGCAATATCACGACGGTCCGGTGGGATCCGCTGCATGCGGATCAATGCTCGATCGATGCGGCGATCGAGAGGGTGCAGGATGCCGGTGCTGCAACGACCCTGCGGTTCTACAAATCCGGATGGTTCAAGGAACACTATGGCGTGGCGCAGGATGCTGCTCGCCGGATGCATGAGATCCAGGCGATGCAGCATGTCGATATTGCGCGGCCGGCGTTCATCCGCCAGCAGGCCTATGAAACCGAAAAGCTGCCGCCGCTGATCAAGTCAATGATGCGGCACTCGCATTTCTACAAGACATTTGCCATCGAGAATTTCCTCAATGAGCAGGACAACCATTTCCTGCCGTCCTATTCCGGCCGGCGCTCGGCAACGTCGCAGGTTCTGGGCGAAGACTGGATCGAAAAAGGCAGTCTGGACGATTGCATGGTCAACCAGCCATCGGTCGATGAACTGGTAGGCGCCTATTCCGATGTGCTCGAAAAGTGGACGCCGCGTTATGATCAGGTGATCGTTGCGCTGGCGCTGGAGAATGAAGAGCCGAGGTGGGTTCCTTATCATCGCGTGACGGTGCCGCGAAAAGCCTATCGCGGCGGATGGGGGACGGCATCTTTGATCGCGCTGGGAAACGTTGACATTGCACCTTTGGGTTCGGCGCGATGCGTCTGGTGATACTCAGCCGGCCCTAGATCGTTTCACGTTCATATGGAATCGCTTTGGACCATCAAACGGTTTCATATGAACGTGAAGCGATCTAGTCCATCACCACCCGCACCAGATCTTCCAGATCGGAGCGAAAGGCGACGGCGAGGCCTTCTTCATCGTCCACCAGATCGGTGATGTTGTCCCATTTGGCGAAGTCTTTTTCGACATAAGGATAGCCGTAGCGCGCCACCAGGCCACGGCGGATCATGCGATCCGAGACCAGCGCCCAGATGGCGGCCGGTTGCCATTTCAAATAGGCTGCAAGAATGCCGAGTTTAGGCAGGACGTCGACCGGACCCTGCATAAGGCTGCGCGCGCTGCCGTTCTTGATCCAGAGTTCGCCGTGATAAAGCGTCAGGCCGCGCAGACGGCTGGTAACGTCTGTTTCGCGGGTCTCGAAGCGTTTGTGTCTGGCGGGTTCGCCGCGCCTGGTGTGCATGCCGATCATGTAGTTGGCGAGCGCGTTGCGGAACGGCTCGTTGAAGTAAAACGATCGGAAGGCCTGCAGATGCACGACTTCGTTGGTTTTTCGGTTGCGCCCAACCAGATACAGGCCGGTCTCCTTGTTCAGCCCGAACAATCCGGGATCGAAGAAGATCGACGGTTCGCGCCCGCGCACCTCGCGAACCAGGTCGAAGAATTCTTCAAAATCGCTGCCCGCCTGGATC
This sequence comes from Hyphomicrobiales bacterium, assembly GCA_021775625.1. Taxonomy (GTDB): domain Bacteria; phylum Pseudomonadota; class Alphaproteobacteria; order Rhizobiales; family JAJFHB01; genus JAJFHM01. The sequence continues at coordinate 2,150 of JAJFHM010000261.1, forward strand.
TTGATACCGAACCCGCGCGCGCTTTTTGAGAGACGGGTCACCGCTTTGACCGCCAGCAACGGGTCTTCAAGTGGCTGGTCCATTTCCGCCCCTGTTGTTGCCAAAGCCTGTTGTCGTAGTTGGCTGCAACCCGGACATTGCCGCCAGCCCCTGTGTTCTAAAACCATCATCTCATGCCCAAGCATGACCCGCCAGTCCAAGCTTTTACATTTCCACTTGTTGCAACTACGCGACGGGCTCTGCGTTCGAAGGCGCCTGACGCCGCATTGCAGACTCGCCGGAATTGGTAATAGTGGACGGCTGAAATGCTCTGCCAGCTGTGAGTTCACCGGAATGTCCCGCAAACGCCTGCTCATCGTCGGCCATGTCCCCTCGCCCAACACACAGCGCCTGCGGGATGCTGTTGAAGCCGGTGCGCGGCATGAGGACATCTCAGGCATTGATGTCATTGCCAGATCACCATTCGAGACCATGCCCGAAGATGTTCTGGCGGCCCAGGCCGTCATCCTTGGGACCACAGAGAACCTCGGCTATATGAGCGGAGCGCTGAAAGATTTTTTCGACCGCATCTATTATCCCTGTCTGGAAGAAAAGCAGGGTCTGCCTTACGCGCTTTACATCCGCGCCGGACTGGATGGCACCGGCACGCGGCGCGGTGTGGAAACCATCGTAACAGGCTTGCGCTGGCGCGCGGTGCAGGATCCGCTGATCTGCAAGGGAGACTGGAGTGAAGATTTTGTCGATGAATGCGAGGAACTCGGCACCCTGGTGGCCGCGGGCCTTGACGCCGGAGTATTCTGAGCGCCTGCAATCGCCAAATTTTTCTGCAATCCACCCCAAGGATTCCGTTCCGGCTGCCGTCTAACGGTCAAATGTGATGCATGAGCAAACTGACCATGGTCTGATCGAGCGCGCCAAGCGCGGCGATGGCGAGGCGTTTTCACGTCTCGTTGAGCGCTACTATTCGACCATATTCAGGGTCGCCTATAAATGGTGTGGCGATCAATCGGATGCGGAAGATATTGCTCAGGATGTGTGCGTGAAACTGGGTCACGCCATCCGCGGGTTCAAGGGCACCTCGGCGTTTTCAAGCTGGCTCTACCGGGTGACGCTCAACGCGGTTCGTGACCATCAGCGCGCAAGACAGCGCCAGACCCAGAAT
>JAJFHM010000262.1 GCA_021775625.1 Hyphomicrobiales bacterium
CCCAGTATCGGTGAAATGCTGCGTGACCAGATCGGCGACGGCGTTGAGGCGGAACCGCAGGAAGAGATGGTCGAGCGCTACAAGAAGGCGCTCTATTAGAGCAGGATGTTTGAACAGAAGCGATTAACGCCAGCAAAGGAAATAAAATGAGCGATGATGTGAAGAGGACCGGAGGCTGCCTGTGCGGCGCGGTTCGTTATGAAACCGTCGGCCCGACAAACTTCGGGGTTATCCATTGCCACTGTCACAGCTGCCGCAAAAACAATGGCGGTCCAATGGTCACCCTGGCGGGATTCAATGCGGATCAGGTGACTTTCAGCGGTCAGGAGCGCAAGATTTACACATCCTCTCCGGGCGTCGGGCGTGCCTTTTGCGGAAATTGCGGAACACCACTGACCTGGGAAGGCGCCGCCGGCGAAGACACACCGATCGTCGAAATGCACATCAGCACGTTCGACAAGCCGGATGATCTGGTGCCGACCGCCCACGCCTTTGAGCCGGAGCGTATCAGTTGGTTTGACGTTGCCGATAACCTGCCACGTTATGAGGGCTTCGCCAGCGACAGCGCGCTGTTGCGCCACGGTCCTGTTACCGAAGGATTGCCCTCGGATTGACGGCACCCCGATTTGTAACGCTGATGACGGCATGCTCAACGAGCGGCTTTGCGAACTCCGCTCAAGCGGCGTCGTGAAAGATAATGCCGAGCGTGTGGCGGCGGCCCGAGCGCAGCCGGCTTACCCCGTGCCGCATGTTCACTTTATAGACGCCGCGGGCGCCCTGTTTCGGGCGGTGGCTGACGGCGAACAGCACGCCCTCACCCTGTTGCAACGGAACCACTTCGGCGCGTGACTGCATGCGCGGGCGCTGTTCGGTGAGGATGAATTCACCGCCTTCGAAGTCCCTGCCTGGCTCGTCGAGCAACACCGCCAGCTGGATCGGAAACACGTGCTCGCCATAAAGATCCTGATGCAGGCAATTGTAATCGCCCTCACCGTAGCGCAGGATCAGGGGCGTCGGACGCGTCTGCCCGGCTTCGTGACAGCGTGTGAGCATCGCGTCTAATTTATCGGGATACGAGATGGGCGACTTGAGCGCATCGGCCCAGCCATTGGCGATCTTGGCAACATGCGGGTAAACCGCGTGTCGCAACTGCTGCAGCAGGACCGGCAGCGGGTATGAGAAATATTTGTACTCGCCCTGACCGAACCCGTGCCGTGCCATGACCACGCGGCTGCGGTATCGCGTCTCCTCGTCATAGGCCTGTGACAGGCACCGGCATTCATCCGGCGACAGCAAAGGCCCGGTCTGCGCATAGCCATACGCGGACAAATGCTCACCGGCATCGGTCCAGTCGATTTGGGCGATGCACTCATCAACCGTTTGCGCCAACATTGCCGATACTCCTGTTCAACGATGCCACGATCCTAAGGCGCGAGGAGCGGCGCGGCATTCCGTTTCTTGGTATTGGTTTGCGTAACTGCACCGTCCCTCCTCCGGTCAAGCCGGAGGACGACAATTGCGGGAGGTTGAATGATTGGCCGGGCGGCTTGAATGGCCTAATCTTGCCCACGAGGGTCGAAACAAGGCGAACCGCTATGAAAGAAAACTTCGAAGCAGCTCTTGCCGCCGCGGACCAGCACAAGGAACTTCCGTTTCCGCAAGCGGAATTCACCGCGCGGCTGACCCGTATCCGCGAGGCCATGGAAGAGGCCAAGGCCGATATCCTCTTCGCCACCGCGCCGGAGAGCATCTACTACCTGACCGGCTTTCAATGCGAGTGGTATCAGGCCCAGAGCGGGCGCGCCTTCCCGCCGACCAGCGGGCTGGCGATCCATGTGGACCATGACCGCATGATCCATTTCGAAACCCCGAGCGAAGCCATGCTCGCGGCCATTGGTGCGGTGTCCACAGATGTGCGCATCTTTCCACTGGAGGCGCGCCGCGACGGACTGCCCTTTATTCTGGCGGAACTGGAGGCGGAAGGCTGGCTTAAGGGATGCGCCGGGCTTGAACTTTACAACTACCGCCCCAACCCGGTCATCGCCGAACGCTACAAGTCCGGATTTGCGAATGCGGGGTGCAATGTGGTCGACGCCACCGACATCATCCGCCATGCCCGGCATATCAAATCGCCCCTGGAGATGGACGCCGTAGGAGAAGCCGCCCGCATTGCCGACATCGGCATGCTGGCCGCCAGGGATGCCATTGCCCCGGGCATCATGGAACTGGAGGTGTTCGGCGAAATGATCGCCGCCATGACCCGCGCCGGCGGCGAGTTTCCAGCCATCCTGCCACCGGTGATTTCGGGCTTCCGCACCCATTGCCTCCACCCGCTGGCGAGCCGCAAAAAGATCGAACCGGGAGACCGGGTCAATGTCGACCTGTGCGGCGTTTATAAACGCTATCACAGTAACATTTGCCGCAGTTTCTGGGTCGGTGAGCCGCCCAGATCCGCCGTCGACCTGCACAACAAGTCCATCGCCGCCTACGACATCATCGAAGAGATGCTGCGGCCGGGGCTGCCGGTAGTCGACCTTCTCAACGCGGTCCGCGATCACTACGCGGCAGCAGGCATTCTTGAGCAATCCTACTGGTCCGGCGGCTATGAGCTTGGCATCGCCTTCCCGCCCGATTGGGTCGGCGCCTGGATCTACGACCTCTCGATGTCGTCCAAAACAGAGACCTTCGAGCCCATGACCGTGGCAAACCACGAGTGCAATTTCTTCGCGCCTGAAAAAACCGGACTTTCCGCCACCATAGAAACGTTCCTCTTTTTCGAGAGCTCGGCCCGCATCGCCAGCCACGTTTCCAGAGAAATCCAGGTTCTGTAACAACCGCCCCATTTGAACTTATCCACAAATTGTCCACAGATTCACGACCCCACGGCCACGAATCTCATGACAGCGCTCCACCGGCGCGGCCATACTGCTCATCAGTGGTTGCGTAACTCGAGTCCTGAAGTCGCTAGGGAGTGAGTTATTGTGAAGTGGTCCGCGGGTGTTGTCCGCGTGGTCGACGAAGCCACGCTTACAAGCTGTGAAAATGTATTGGTGCGCGTCCAGTCTCGCGTGAATGCCAGCCCGGCCTACACCGGCGCACTGGCAGCAGCGGTGCTTGACTGGATGAAAGAAATCTGGCCATCGGACGAAGCCTACTCGCGGCAGCGCTATGTGGTTGTCGCGGCGCTCGACATTGATCGCATGCCGATGGACCTGATCCAGCCGGTCTCACAAAAGCTGCTCAAGATGGGGGCAACGGGCGATGATCCCCAGGGCATATCAGCCCGCGCCGCAGGCCTCATCGCCTGCTGGTTGAGGACCCGCATGCTGCAGGCCAAAGGCCACATCAAAGTGCGCCCGCAGGCCAGCCTGCTGAAGCGGGATTATGAATCGTTTTTCGCCCAGTTGATGGCCCAGCCGGAAGCTGCCGATATGGAAAGAGCCGCATCCTAGATCGCTTCACGTTCACATGGAACGATCTAGAGTCAGGCGCCGTAGCGCTTTTCCACGTAATCCTCGACGATATCCTTGAACTGCTCGGCCAGGTTCTCACCGCGCAGGGTCATTGCCTTCTTGCCGTCGATGAAGACGGGCGCTGCCGGCTGTTCGCCGGTGCCCGGCAATGAAATACCGATGTCCGAATGCTTGCTTTCGCCGGGTCCGTTGACGATGCAGCCCATCACCGCAAGCGACAGGTCCTCGAACCCGGTATAGCGGTCCTGCCATACCGGCATCCGCGTGCGGATATGCGCCTGAATGTCCTTGGCCAGTTCCTGGAAAACGGTTGACGTGGTGCGCCCGCATCCGGGACACGCGGTCACCATGGGGACAAAAGACCGGAAGCCCATGGTCTGCAGGATTTCCTGGCCAACAATCACTTCCTGCGTGCGATCGCCGCCGGGTTCCGGGGTGAGTGAAATACGAATGGTATCGCCGATGCCCTGCTGCAGCAGTACGGCCAGCCCGGCAGACGACGAGACGATGCCCTTGGACCCCATGCCGGCCTCGGTCAGGCCCAGGTGCAGGGCATGGTCGCAGCGCTTCGCCAGCATCTTGTAGACCACGATCAGATCCTGCACATTGGAGACCTTGGCCGACAGGATAATCTTGTCGCGGCCCATGCCGAGGTCCTCGGCCCGTTCGGCGGAGTGGACCGCCGATTGAACAATTGCTTCATGCATGACGTCGCGCGCATCCATCGGCACCGCGGACTTCGCGTTTTCATCCATCAAACGGGTGAGAAGTTCCTGATCGAGGCTGCCCCAGTTGACGCCGATCCGCACCGGGCGGTTGAACTTCAGCGCGGTTTCGATCATGCTGGAAAACTGGGTGTCGCGCTTTTCGCGAAAGCCCACATTGCCCGGGTTGATGCGGTACTTCTGCAACGCTTCGGCGCAGGCCGGATGGTCGTTCAGGAGCTTGTGGCCGATATAGTGAAAATCACCGATCAGCGGCACATCGACATTCATCGCATCGAGCCTGTCGCGGATGTGCGGCACCGCGGCGGCCGCCTCGTCGCGGTCGACCGTGATCCGGACGAGTTCCGACCCGGCCCTGGCCAGTGCCGCGACCTGCAGCGCCGTGCCCTCGGCATCGGCTGTATCCGTGTTGGTCATCGACTGCACCACGATGGGTGCATCGCCGCCGACGGTAACCCCGCCGACCGGCACGCTGACCGAACTGCGCCGTTCTATACCATATGCGTTTGACATGTTTTCTGGTTCTCGTTGTCCTGCGCGGTCTTTTGCACCGTCTTGGGCAAAGGTGCAAGCATGGGGGTCTTTTACCGCATGGAATGTGACATTCCATTATACACACCACTCACTGCGGCACTCCTGCACTCGGCCCGAGACAAGTCTCCGGCCATATGGTTTAATCCACGCCGATTTTGAACAACTTTGCAAAGGGAGGTTACAAATGTCCATTCAGCGTCACGAAGTGGGAGACCGCATGAGCCAGGCCGTGGTCCACAACGGCACGGCCTATCTCGCCGGACAGGTGGCATTCGACAAGCCCGGCGCCTCGGTTGCCGAGCAGACCCAGAATATTCTCGACCGCATCGACAGATTTCTTGCCGCAGCCGGCACCGACAAGTCCAAACTTCTCTCCGCCCAGCTGTGGATCAGCGACATGGGCACGTTTGCCGAGATGAACACCGTCTGGGATGCCTGGGTATCCCCCGGCAACACGCCCGCGCGCGCCTGCACGGAGGCACGATTGGCGACGCCCGACTTCACGGTGGAAATCATGGTGACAGCGGCTATCTAGAGCGTTTCATGTCGTCATGAAGGCGATCGTCCTCGGTGCCGGTCTTGTCGGCGTCACCACAGCCTACGAGCTTTTGCAGGACGGCTGGGACGTCACCGTACTGGACCGTGCCGAAGCGCCCGCCCAATTCACCAGTTTCGCCAATGCGGGCCTGGTGGCGCCGGCTCACGCCTATGCGTGGTCGTCGCCCCAGGCCCCCGGCATTTTACTGAAATCGCTTGTAAGCAACGATCAGGCGCTGCGCCTCAAACCTTCCATCGATCCCAAAATGTGGCGCTGGATGTGGAAATTCTATCGCCAGTGCACGGCCGAAGGCGCCCGCGTGAACACCTCGCGGAAAGTGAAACTGTGCCTCTACTCGCAGGGCATCCTGCACGACACTGTTGCCGCCACGGGCGTGACCTATGATGGCCGGGCGGACGGCCTGCTCTATTTCTACCGCTCTCCCGCCACGTTCGAAGCGGCGCAAGCCAAGGCGAAAATCCTCAGCGATCACGGCTGCGAATTGCGTGCGGTTGAAAGGTCCGAGCTGGCCGGCATCGATCCCGCCCTGGAGCCGGTGCAGGACCAGATTGCCGGCGCGCTCTATGCGCCCAACGACGAGAGCGGCGATGCCTGCAAATTCACCAATGAACTGGCCACATGGTGCAAAGCGCATGGCGTGACGTTCAAGTTTGACACCGTCGTTGACGGGCTTGAGACCGACGGCGATCGGGTCACCTCGATTGTGACGTCCGCAGGCAGGCAAACGGCAGATGCCTGTGTGCTGTGCCTTGGGGTCTACAGCCCTCACCTTGCCCGCCATCTCGGCGACGACCTGCCGATTTACCCGGTCAAGGGCTATTCCATGACCCTGCCCGTTGCCGCTCACAACAATCCGCCAACCATCGGCGGCGTCGATGAGGAAAACCTGGTCGCCTACTGCCCCATGGGGGATCGCCTGCGGCTCACCGCCACGGCTGAGTTCTCAGGCTACAGCACATCATACCAGCCGTCCGACTTCCGCCATATGATGGGCGTTGCCAAGGCGCTCTTTCCATCCGGCGGAGATTACACGAAGGGCAGTTATTGGGCAGGCCTCAGGCCGATGACGCCGGAGGGCACGCCGATCTTCGGTCAGGGCCGCCACAGGAATCTCTGGTACAATACCGGACAGGGCCACATGGGCTGGACCATGTGCCACGGATCAGCCCGCATCACCGCCGACCTGATCGCCGGAAAGTCTCCAGCCATCGATCTTGAGGGAATGCTGCTGTCTGCCACGGCATAGTCGGTTATGCGGCCGGAAAGACCCGTTCCGCGAACTTCGGATAGGATTTCGCAATTTCCTCCGCCACCGGGCCCCGAATGGCCGCAAGCGTCGCTGCATCGGGCTCAGGCGTTTCGGCTGGAACGTCGTCATGGTCGAAGTCAAACCCGGTATTCTCTGCAATATCTGTGAGTGTGTACCCGGGGTGCACGCTCTCGAGCCGGAACCGCGCCCGCGCCTTGTCGAAGGAAAACCGCCCCAGGCCGGTGACCATGGCGTGCGGTCCTCCAGGCCGGTAGATCTCTTCACCGCTGACCCCGGGCGCACTGATGAAGTCGACGTTTGGCACGAACACGCGGCGTGTGTGCTCCTCGCGAAACAGGATCACGCGCGGCACCATGAAATAGAGATAAGCAGAGCCGAAAGAGCCCGGCCACCGCACCTTGGTCGCCGGGTAATCGCCGACCCCGACGAGGTTGATGTTCGCCGCACCATCAATCTGTCCGCCGCCGAGAAAAAATGCATCGACCCGGCCCTGAGCGGCACGGTCGAACAACTCGACGCTGCCCTCCGTGAAACTGTTGCCGCCGAAGCTTTCAAGCACATCAACGTGAACCGGCGTGCGGCTCTGCTCTTTGGCCAGCAGTGCGGCCGAGCCCGGAATTGGCGACGATACGCCGACCGCAATCGTGCGGCATCCCTCCAGCAGGCGCGCCAGCGTCGCAATCAGAAGTTCTTCCGGAAGACAGGGAGAGGCCATACTGCGTGTGTCCCAGGCTCAAGCGCTCTCCAGTTCTCCAGCGACATGCACCTCACGGAGAAGATACGACGCAAATCCCTCATCCGAGCGTGCAAGCGCGGCATATTCGGCCAGGTGCGCCTCATCTTCCGTGTACATGTCAAGGAACCCAAGCGGCCACGCACCGCGTGGCGCTTCGGCGACAGCGGAGACATAGACCCCAGGAAGCATCGCTGCTGCACTTTCCTCACTCGCCATGAGGTCTCCGTCGACGATTTCCTCAACCGTGACCAAGGTTTCCTGCGCAGCGTGGGCAAGCACCGTCAACTCACGTTGAATACCGACATAAACATTGCCGTTCCGGTCGGCGCGCCGGGCATGAAAAACAGCGATCTCCGGCCGGATCGCCGGCAACAGCAACACCGGATCACCGCCGCCTTCCGCAAACGGATTGTCGATCACTTTCCAGTCGTCGCGGTAGGCCTGGACATCGGACCCGATTACCCCGCGCAGGGGAATGAAAGGAATTCCTTTTTCGCCGGCCTGGAGGGCGGCATAAATCGCTGGACAGGTGGCGTCCTTGATGCTGATCGCGCCCTGTTTGATTGCGGCATTGAACCGGGGCGCTCCACCATATTCTCCAAGCGAAATGCCCGAGGTCTCAACACTTGAAACAACACCCGCACCAACCAGAAGCTCGACCGGCCAGCCGCTGGTCGGCACCGTAACGATGCGGAGATCCTTTGTGCCGGCACGGATCAGCGCCCGCACCGCTGCCATCGGAGCGCCGGCAAGGTCCTTGGCAAACGCCAGGTGAGCGCCGTCCGGCACCTTGGCCATCAGTTGCTCAACGCTGTCGCAAAACTCGATCGTCATGATAAATTAGCCCGCGATTCCGCCATTACACATAAAAGCTCGAACATCATCGTTACACCGGCCAGAGCGGTATATCCAGACGGATCGAAGGGCGGTGACACTTCCACCACATCCGCGCCACACAGATTGAGGCCGCGCAACCCGCGCAGCATGAACTGGGCTTCACGTGTGGTGAAACCGCCAACTTCAGGCGTCCCCGTGCCCGGTGCAAAGGCCGGATCGAGGCAGTCAATGTCGAAACTGACATATGTCGCCTTATCGCCGGCAATGGCGCGGGCCTCTGCCATGACCTTCTCCGGACCAAGCGCCACCGCTTCTTCAATGTCCATTATGCGGACCCCCGCTTGAGCTCCGAAATCGCGATCGTCGGTGTCATACATGGAGCCGCGGATACCGATCTGGATGGTGCG
>JAJFHM010000263.1 GCA_021775625.1 Hyphomicrobiales bacterium
CAAGTCGATCAAGTCGATTGTCCGGTTCACGCTTACGTCTGAGCGTCCGAAGAGTTTCTGGGAGCAGCTGCAGGACAGGGAATACGGGTTCTGGGCCAATGTGAACCCGGAAGTTCCGCATCCGCGCTGGAGCCAGGCATCCGAACGGGTGCTCGAGACCGGCGATCGTGTCCCAACCGTTTTGTACAACGGTTATGGCGAACAGGTGGCGCATCTCTACAAGGATATGAAGGACGAACGCCTGTTCATGTAGAACTGGATCAGGCGCTGCCGCGCCGCCGAAATTTCGGACCTTCGTAAATTCTCACCGGATTGCCCCGTTCCACGTTGTGGTGCTGCTGCCAGCGCTCATGGTCCTGTGCCGCCGTGGTCTCGGTTTCACCCCGGGCAAGCGCTGCGGCGATCTTGACCAGGGCCAGCCGCTTGTTGGCATGTTGCGAGCGTTCCGCCCGGGCGACCACAACCAGTCCGCTGGGTCCGTGTGTGGCGCGGACCGCGCTGTCGGTCTTGTTGGCGTGCTGGCCACCGGGGCCGGAAGCCTTCATGGTCTGGAAGGTGACATCGCGTTCGCGAAGCTGCGGCACGCTTTCCGGCGCGGGCAGGGGGAACACCCCCACATACCAGTTTCTGCGCTTGTGCTTCGGCCGGAACGTGCTGGTGCCGATCCACTGGACGGTGCCGGCGATGGCGTCGGCAAAGTTGCAGGCGCCCTGTCCTTCGAGCCTGATAAGACCAGACCGTGGAAGCGCTTGCTGGCCTTCGGTGGTTTCCACCAGTCTTGCCGTGGCGCCCTGGGCCGCAGCGCCGGCACACACCTCATCAATGAGGCGCGCCACCACCCATTGACATTCGGCCGGGCCCTGACCCGCCGAGACGAGCAGCCAGATCTCACTCATGGTCTTTGGGTCTTGTAGGTGATGACCGGGCGCAGGGTTGCGATGACGCGGACAAGGCCCGCATCCACAAGGTCGGAAATCACCGTCTCCACGTTTTTGTAGGCCTGTGGCGCTTCCTCGTAGAGCAGGTCCTTGTTGCGGCAGATGACGCGGCCGCCAAGATCCGTGCGGGTCAGGTTTTCCGGCCGATACCGTTTTGACAGCCGCGCCTTGCTCTCTGAGCGGGTCCATTTGCGCCCGGCGCCGTGGGCCACCGACCAGGCGTTGGCGCTGTGATCGCCGTGCGGCTCCACCAGGTATGTGATTGTGCCGCGCGAGCCGGGGATCACGACCGGCCCCGCATCGGAGGGTGCGGCCCCTTTGCGATGCAGCCACATGTCACCACCGGCGACCGGTGTAACGCTGTTGTGGCAAAGGTCGAGCCGGGTTTCCACTGCAGCACCGATACAGCCCGCAAAGCGTTCGGCGATCACGGCCCGGTTGAGCGATGCCCAGGCGACGGCGTCATCATGAGCGCGGATATAGCTGCCGAAGTCTTCGCTGCCGGTCTCAAGTCCCGCGGCGCGGTGTTTGTCTATGTGGGTGCGCAGAATGCTCTCACCCAGCCCTCTTGATCCGCTGTGGACGAGAAGCAGGGCGTGGTCCGGTTCAAGGCCAACAGCGCGAACAGCGCCTTCGTCCACAATGTCGTCGAAGCGCTGCAACTCCGCGAAGTGATTGCCGCCGCCAATGGTGCCAAGCGACGGGCCTGCGAGTTCGGTGGCAAGGCCTGTGCGTTCCATTCGGGCGGCGGTGTCACCGTCCCACGGGTCGTCGAGACCATCGAGACGTTTGACGAAACGGTCCAGCTTGATCTTCCGGACCGGAATGTCGGTGCACGACAACGCCATTCCACAGCCGATGTCGTTGCCGACCAGATAGGGGTGAATGATGCCTTGGGTGATAAAGGCCGCGCCAATCGGGTGGCCCTTGCCGGGGTGCAGGTCAGGCATGCCGACGGCGGCAACCATGCCGTCCAGTTGTGCGGTGGTTTCAAGCTGCTGGACGGCTTCGCCTTCGATCCAGCTCGCATCCGATTTTATGAGGCGGACAATCTCTCGTGAATTGCGCGGTTCCATGCGGACGGTTCCATAATGGGGAGAATTAAGTTTCGTGCAGTGCAGGTCATTTGAACTGTCGACATGTTATTCTCCTTCGTCCGCTGAATGGTACCGAGCCCCGCTATATGATGTGCGCTTGAGGTTATTCAAGACAAAAAAAAGCCGAACCCGGGGAAAAGTGGGTTCGGCCTGACGAAACTAGTCGCCAAAATGGGCCAACGGTTAAAAATCTCAGGTGAGGGCCGTTAACCCGGCAGCGGAAATTGCCAAAGGGGTGGGAGTAATCATTCCGCTGCTTAAAGTACTTTCACTGCGTCAAGGTCCGATAGTTGGTGAACGGACTGCCTTTCGCAAGCCACGATGGGGTATAGGAGCTATGCGCCAGGCGCATGGCTTGTGTCCTTTATCTAAAATGACCACTGCTTGGCCTGGGACACGATGAAGTCCCGGAAGACCGCAAGACGCTTGGAATCCTTGAGTTCTTCGGCATAGACGAAGTAAGTTTCAAAACTGGGCATTTCCAGATCGGAAAGAAGTTGCACCAGACTGGTGTCCTTGCCGACGATGTAATCCGGCAACGCGGCAATGCCCAATCCCATGGATGTGGCGCGATGCAGGCCCGAAACATTGTTGATTTGCAGTGCCGGGCGGCGGGTGTGACCGTTTTCCAGGCCGGCCGATTCAAGCCAGTTGATCGTGCCCAGATAGGCCGGGGGCGTGCCAAACGTCAGGATCTTGTGGTGGTCCAGATCCGACACCTCACGCGGCGTGCCATAGCGTTTCAGGTAATCCGGCGATGCATAGGTGTGATAGTGCACGGTGAAGAGTTTGCGCTGGATCAGGTCGGGCTGGGTCGGACGGCGCAGACGTATCGCCACATCGGCCTCGCGCATGGAAAGATCCAATTCCTGGTCCACCAGAAGTATTTGCACGCTGATGTCGGGATAAAGCTCGACGAACTCCGAAATCCGAGGTGTCAGCCATGACGTGCCGAGGCCGATGGTGGTGGTGATCCGCAATTCGCCGGACGGCTTTTCCTTCGAATCCATCAGGCGGGTTTTCGCCGAGGCCAGTTTGGTGAACACTTCGTGCGCGGTGCGGTACAGCATCTCGCCTTGTTCGGTCAGGATCAGGCCGCGGGCATGGCGATGGAACAGCTGTACGTGCAGGTCTGTTTCCAGCGCACTCACCTGGCGGCTGACCGCGGACTGGCTGAGGCCGAGCTCTTCACCCGCATGGGTAAAACTGCCGGCATCGGCCACCGCATGGAATACACGCAACTTGTCCCAGTCCATTTCAAGTGCTCCGTAGACTCAATGACCGCCGTGCAACCTAAGGCGCACGTGTGACAGAGCCTAATGCGAGTGAGGCTACTCTGCCGCCTCGCTTTGGGTTTGCTGAGTGGCGAGGTATTTCTCAGCCTCCAGTGCCGCCATGCACCCCATGCCGGCCGCTGTGACCGCCTGGCGGTAAATCTCGTCGGTCACGTCGCCGGCGGCGAATACGCCTGGGATCTGTGTTGCTGTTGAGTCCGCTGCGGTCTTGATATAGCCGCCACGGTTCATCTCGAGTTCGTCGGTGAACAGCTCGGTTGATGGCGAGTGTCCGATGGCGATGAATACACCGTCGGCCGAAATATCTTCGGTCTCGCCGGTGGTGACGTTGCGCAGGCGCGCGCCGGTAACACCGAGCGGGTTTTCCGTCCCCAGCACTTCCTCAAGCACGCTGTCCCAGCGGACCGTGATCTTTTCATGGGCGAACAGGCGGTTCTGCAAAATCTTTTCCGAGCGCAGCTCGTTGCGGCGATGCACCAGCAACACTTCATCGGCAAACTTGGTGAGGAACAGCGCTTCTTCGACCGCGGTATTGCCGCCACCGATGACCACGACCTTCTTGCCGCGGTAGAAGAACCCGTCACAGGTTGCGCAGGCCGAGACGCCGAAGCCCTTGAACTTGTCCTCGCTGGGCAGGTCCAGCCACCTGGCCTGCGCACCGGTGGATATCACCAGACTGTCGCAGGTATAACGGGCGCCACTGTCTCCGATGAGCGTGAAGGGCCGTACCTTGAGATCAACGTCGACGATATGGTCCTGGATCAGTTCTGTGCCGACATTCTCCGCCTGCTGCTGCAGTTGCTCCATA
>JAJFHM010000264.1 GCA_021775625.1 Hyphomicrobiales bacterium
ACCCTGGTGTCGAGGCCGCGAATGCCGACCTCGCGAAACTGATAGACCATGGCCGCGGTGGGCGCATACATGCGGCCCTCGAGGGCTGGAAAGTTGGACGAAAGCACCGGCGGCTCTCCCTCCCGGGCTATGTGAAAATGCGGGATCGCCGAGCTGTCGAGCTGGGTGAAGGGAATGCGAAATACCCGGTCGACTTCTTCCGGATCGGGGTCGATCTTGGGCGAGCCGCCGGCCCACACCACGACCGGGGTGATGGCAAAGCCTGAGCGCGTCGGGTAATCGTCCAGCAGGCCGAGAATGTCGCTTTCCGTGAGATCGATGCGGAGTTCTTCCTGCAATTCGCGCAGGGCGGTTTGTTCGGAGGTTTCACCTTCGTCCATGCGGCCGCCGGGAAGCGCGAACTGGAGCGCGTGGCGGCGCATCCCGCTGGGGCGGAATATGAGGAGGATGCTGGCATCGTCGCTGGCCGGCTCCTTGATGATGACGATGGCGACAGAGGCCCGTTTGAGGCCGTCGTCGTCTATCACCCGGCGCTCAAAACGGCTCAGATTGTGCTGGACGCTGCGGCGCAGATCATCGCCGAACATATGGATGTTGCTGGACATGTTTCTTCCCCGAGCGGCACAAGCGGGTGTTGTGCCGGTTTCGGGAAAAGAGTGCAAGATCGCTGTTAGGTCCTGACCCTATGGATCAGGAGACCCGGTCGTCGTAACCGCGCCGGTTCGATATGAACACCAGGGCCATCAGACCGACACCGACGCCAAGAGATGCAAGTATGCCGAAGATCATCGCGGTCCAGCCGTGCGCGGACATCTCCACGCTCTCCATGCTGTTCCACAGATGGACGCCCCCGGCCGTCGAGGCGGCCAAAAGGCCGACCAGCGTGACAACAAGGACGATGGTCCCCGATTTTGAACTTTTCTGTTCCATTTCACCGATGTCCCGATCGCGTTTGGGTGGCGGGGCAGCCAACGAACAGGGCGCCACCGTTTTCTGCCTGCTGACTTGCGCCCACGGAATGAGAATTGCAAGTCCCTGCGACCACATGTCGTGCGCGGATTGCGCTTGCGTGCCGGTCAGGGCTTACAGTGACCCAGGCGCCATTGGAACATTGGCGGCATTGCGCAAAAGCACTACAGTTGTTTTTGGTTCCGAGACAACGCCATCTGGACGGGGAATGAACGCGAAATCAGAGCAACACCGACTGCTTGGGCGGAGCCGTGATCCGGAGCTGTTTGAGGCTCTGGGACGTTTGATCCGCTCGGCGCGCTCGCCGGAATTTCCCGAACTCCTGCGGGAGTTTCTTGGCCGCGAGATCAGTTTTGTGAATCTTCTGATTCTGGCCTTCTCGAAGGACCGCTCACCGGTTGATCTCTATCACTGGATCCCCGAGGCGTCGCTGGTTCACTATCAGGACCTCTATTTCAACCAGGCCTACAAACTCGATCCCTACTATCACGCCGCCCTGCGCGCGGAGCCGCCGGGGAGCTATACGTTGAAAGAGGTGGCGCCCGACCGCTTTTTCCAGAGCGAGTATTACCGCAGCTATTATCAAATGGCCCGGATGATCGACGAGTTGGGAATTCTGTGTAACAGCGATAGCGGGCACACCCTGCATCTCTCCCTGGGGCGAAAACGCGGTACGGGACGGTTTCCCCGCAGCGAAGTGCGTGCGTTGCGGGCGCTGCAGCCGACCATCAGCGCTTTGCTGCAAATTTTCGCGCAAGACCGGTTGTCCGACCTCAGCAGCCAACCGGTTCATGAGCCCCCGCCGAGCATTGCAACCGACCTGCGCACTCTCACCCATGTGGATGGAATCGCCTGCAAGCTGACCGACCGCGAGGCGGACGTGACGTCCCTGATCCTGCGGGGACATTCGTCCAATTCGATCGGCCTCAATCTCGGGATCAGCCCTGAGACCGTCAAAGTGCATCGCAAGCACATCTACGCAAAACTCAATGTGAGCTCCCAGGCGCAACTGTTCGTCAAGCTCATTCCGGTGCTCGGAGCGACGGTCTAGTTACGGCCCAGCGCCAATATTTCAACGAAAAACCACCGGATTTCCGCTCATTTCCATATACCCCGTTCGGGGTATATTTTCACAATCTCTTGAATGCAATCCTTCGAAACAGAACCAAACTTGCGCCATGGGCGTGGGCATCGAAACATTGCTGAGGGCGATGGCTGCTGTAGAATGCTGGACACGACAAGAACAACTGAACACTCAGGGAGTTTTGACGTGGCGAAGGCGAAAGCAATCGGTGCGGCGGCGGCGCGCCAGCACGGATCGGTCGGTGATGTGGCGGCGGTCACGGCTGCGAACGTTACCAAAACATTCGGATCCGGTGATGATGGCGTTGTCGCACTCGACGATGTGTCGGTCAGTATCAGGCAAAACGAGTTTTTCACGCTTCTGGGGCCTTCGGGATGCGGCAAGACAACCTTGCTGCGTCTGATCGCCGGCTTCGAGTTGCCCACCCAGGGCGACATCCTTCTCGAGGGCGAGCCGATCGGTCATCTTCCACCCTACCAGCGGCCGGTGAACACCGTGTTCCAGAGTTACGCGTTGTTCCCCCATATGACGGTGTCTGAGAACATCGGGTTCGGGTTGCAGATGCTGGGGAAGCCGCAGGCGGAAGTTGCTTCTGAAGTCGAGCGTATGCTGGCGCTCGTCAGGATGGAGGCCCTGGCCAAGCGCCGGGTTGACCAACTCTCGGGCGGACAGCAGCAACGGGTCGCCTTGGCGCGTGCTCTGGCGCCACACCCGAAAGTCCTGCTGCTCGACGAACCGCTCTCCGCGCTGGACCTGAAGTTGCGCAAGGAAATGCAGATTGAACTCAAGCACTTGCAAGGCGAAACCGGCATCACCTTCATTTTTGTGACCCATGATCAGGAAGAAGCACTGACCATGTCGGACCGAGTGGCGGTGATGGACAATGGCAAGATACTGCAGGTGGGGCCGCCGCGGGAAATCTACGATCATCCAGCCGACAGGTTCGTCGCCAACTTTATCGGTGAGACGAACTTCCTCACCGCAGAGCTGACGTCACTGAGCAAATCGGGGGGGCGGGTGAAGTTGCCGTCCGGAAAAACTGTCGCCGTCACTTTGGCGGATGGGGAGTTTTCCGAGGGCCAGGTCACCGTCGTTATCCGGCCTGAACATGCCCGCCTGACGAAGGCAAAATCCAAGACCACGCTTACCGGAGTGCTCCGCAACATCGTCTATATCGGGACCGATACCCACTACCACCTGCGGCTCCCCGGTGACACGCCGTTTATCGTCAGAACGCAGAACCAGCGCGATACTCAGGAGAGCTATCAACAGGGTGACGAACTGGGCATCGAGATTAGCGCCAACGCAGTTCAGGTGCTGAGAGATTGAGTATGAGCGCGCACGATCAGACGGTGGGATTGGACACAGGCCTGAAAAAAGATCAGGCCGGTGCCACCGCTGAAACCGCCCGCCGGGCCGAAGTGCGCGGCAATGTGCTCTTGACGGCGCCGGCGCTGATCGTTCTGTTCTGTTGCGCTTCCGGCCCATTGTTGATCATGTTGGTCTACTCGTTTCTGACGGCCGGCGATTATGGCGGGATAATCTGGGGACTCTCGGGTGACGGCTGGTCCAATGTCTTCATGCAGCGCGACATTTTCGACGATACGTTGTCGATTGCGGATGCACATATTTCGATCTTCTGGCGATCGCTCAAACTTTCGGTTCTGACCACAGTGGTGGCGCTGATTTTCGGCTTCCCGACCGCCTATTTCATTGCCACCCGGCCGCTGAAGACCCGCAATCTCTGGCTGTTCCTGATCACCATCCCGTTCTGGACCAACCTCCTGATCCGTACATTCGCCATCGTTGAGGTAATCCGCAATCAGGGGGTTATCAACACAGCACTCCTGTCATTCGGCCTGATCGATGAGCCTTACCAGATTCTGTTCACCGACTTCGCCATCATGGTGGGCATGACATATGTTTACCTGCCACTGATGGTGTTGCCGATCTATGCGTCGATGGAGAAGTTCGATTTCCGGCTCGTGGAGGCTGGCTATGATCTTTATGCGACCAAGATGAAGGTGCTGCGGCGGATCATCTTGCCCCTGGCAAAACCCGGCATTGTCGCCGGCTCGATCCTGGTGTTTATTCCTTCGCTTGGCGCCTACGTGACCCCGAGACTGCTGGGCGGCGGCAAGAACATGATGCTCGGCAATCTGATCGAACTCCAGTTCGGCCAGGGGCGGAACTGGCCGCTGGGTGCAGCGCTTTCGTTCACGCTGTTGCTGATAGTGATGGCTGCATTGATCATCTACGTGCGCGGCGTCGGCAAATCGGATGGCCAACATGGTTGATGTTGCCAAACTGCGGCAGATTGCACCGCCGCGCCGGCCGTTTTCCATTCGTTCGCTGCCGGGCTTCACGGCGATCGCCATTGTGTGCTTCGTGTTGCTCTACGCCCCGCTCTTGCCGCTTGTCGTCTATTCCTTTAATGCCGGAACCTCGTTGGCGTTCTGGGAAGGGTTTTCGTTGCGCTGGTATGTGGCGGCCTGGGAAAACGATTCTGTCCAGGATGCAACAATACTCTCACTTATCATTGCGGTGACGGCGGCAGTGACCGCAACAACGCTGGCCACCATGGCAGCGCTCGGGACGACGCGCACGAAACCCTACAAGGGTCTGACCGCCATCTATGCCATGATCAACCAGCCGCTGATGGTGCCGGAGATCGTCACGGCAGTTGCCTTGCTCATTCTGTTTGCCTCCATCAAGGCCGCAACCAACTATCATGGTCTGGCCTATCTGATCGCCGCGCATACGGCGTTTTGCATTCCGTTCGCCTACCTTCCAATACGGGCGCGGCTGGAAGGCATGGACCTGTCGCTCGAAACCGCTGCCGCAGATCTTTATGCAACACCCTGGCGGACCTTTCGCCGGGTGACTCTACCCCTGCTCTGGCCGGGGATCCTGGCTGGCGCAATGCTCGCCTTCGTTATTTCACTGGACGATGTGGTCATCACCGAATTCGTCAAATCGGCAGGCCAGGACACGCTGCCGACTTACATGCTCGGCCAGTTGCGCCGTGCAATCACGCCTGAAGTCAATGCCATTTCGTCGGTGCTGCTGGCCGTATCGGTGGTGATGGTGACAATATTCTTCTTTCTCAATCGAAGAATGCGCTAATTTCTCTGTCCATAACAAAACGGGAGACGTCAAATGAAGTGGAAATTAACAGCAACGGCGATAAGCCTCGCCATGGCACTGGCCGTCGGTCCTGCCAATGCAGCGGGTGAGTTGAACCTCTACAACTGGGGCAACTATACGAACCCGGAACTGCTCAAGAAATTTGAAGCGGAACACGGCATCAAGGTCACGGTGACCGGCTATGATTCCAACGATACGGCGCTCGCCAAGATCAAGGCCGGCGGACATGGCTTCGACATGGTCGTGCCGTCGTCGAGCTACGTTCCGATCTGGATCAAGGAGGGCCTCCTGCTTGAGTCCCGTCCGGACCAGATGCCGAACTTC
>JAJFHM010000265.1 GCA_021775625.1 Hyphomicrobiales bacterium
AACCCGACGAGCCTGGCATAGCCATAGACCGTCATCATCTTGACGTCTTTCTGCTTGCCCATCAGCATGCGGATTTTACCGCCATACTGCCCGTTCTCGCGGCCCAGCGCGACGAGATCGATGACGCGGGGTTTTGCGGGAACCCGGTCCGCGATCGGCGGCAGGGTGCCGGCTTTGACCCGGGCTTCCAGTGAGGGTACTTCAACCCAGTCCACGGCGCCGGCTTGCTGCACCGCGCCAAGCGTCATCGCCAACATGGCGACGGCCAGCCTACTCAACTTCCTCATGGTCTCAACTCCCTGAGATCCGCATCTGTGTTCGCCAGGACGAAATGTCCGTCCTCGACTTCTATATGTTGCAATACGCCGCTGCCCACGTCACTGCGAAATACATCATCCCAGCCACTCATTTCAGAGGCGCTGCGCAGTTCGAACGAATTCAGATCGAGCGGCCGGTTCAGGTCCGCATAAGGCACGGCTTTGAGCAATGCGCGGGTATAGGAGTGCATCGGCTTGCGGAACAACTGTTCCCGCGGCGCAAGCTCCACCAGACGGCCACGGCACATCACCGCGATCCGGTCGGCGACATAATCGATGACGGCCAGGTTGTGCGATATGAACAGATAGGTCAGACCCAGCTCTTTCTTCAGGTCTTTGAGCAGGTTGAGGATCTGTGCCTGCACCGACACATCAAGGGCGGAGACCGGTTCGTCACAGATTAACAATTCCGGCTTCAGCGCCAGTGCGCGGGCAATGCCTATCCGCTGGCGCTGGCCGCCGGAGAAACTGTGCGGGTATCGGTTGAGGAAGCGCGGATCCAGCCCGACCACACGCATCAGCTCGGTGATGATCTCCCGCTTCGAGGCATCATCGCCGATATCGTGGATGGAGAGCGGCTCAAGCAGAATGTTGAGCACCGTCATGCGCGGGCTCAATGAACTGAACGGGTCCTGAAATACCATCTGCATGCGCCGGCGGAACTCCTTGAGTTCGTTGCCGTTGAGGTCGAGCACATCGATGTTCTGATAGCCGTCGTTGAAGTCTATCGATCCGCCATCGGGCGACACCGCCCGCATGATCATCTTGCTGACGGTGGTCTTGCCGCAGCCGCTTTCGCCGACCAGACCGAGGCATTCGCCGCGATAGATGTCAAAACTGACGTCATCCACCGCCTTGACCACGGATTCCGTCTTGGAACCGAAAAAAGAACCCTTTTTGGTGGCGAAGGTTTTGGTCAGCCCCTTGACGGACAAGACAACTTTGCTGCCGTCTTCTCCAACACTGGTGTCGTCACCGCCGAGAAGAGGGCCGATCACGTAGTCGATCTCGCGCAAGGGCACCAACCGCTCGTCCTCTTTCATGTCGAACTGCGGCACCGCCTTAAGAAGGGCTTTGAGATAGTCATGTTCCGGATTGTTGAAGATGTCTTCAACCCTGCCGGCTTCCATCAACTGGCCGTGATAGATCACCACCACTTCATCGGCCATGTTGGCGACCACGCCCAGATCATGGGTTATGAGAAGCACCGCCATTCCGAGCTTCTGCTGAAGATCCTTGAGCAGGCGCAGGATCTGTGCCTGGACGGTCACATCGAGAGCGGTCGTCGGCTCATCGGCGATCAGCAGTGCCGGCCGGCATATCAGCGCCATGGCGATCATGGCGCGCTGGCGCAGCCCCCCGGACAGCTCGAACGAGTACATGTCATAAGCCCGGGTCGGATCCGGAAAACCGACCATCGCCAGCATTTCCTCTGTCTTCGCGCGCGCTTTGCCCTTCTCGACCTCCTGATGCAGCAGCAGGGCTTCCTCGATCTGGTTGCCCACGGTATGCAACGGCGAGAGCGACGTCATCGGCTCCTGGAAGATCATTGAAATGCGGCCGCCGCGCAGGCTCCGCATGTCCGTGCTGTTGGGAGACAGCTGGGCGATGTCGACCGAAGCGCCGCCGCCTTCGGGATCGAAAAACTGAATGCTGCCGCCGGTGATCGATGCCGCATTCGGCAAAATCCCCATGATGGCCTGTGAGATGACCGATTTGCCCGATCCGGATTCTCCGACCAGGGCAACCACCGTTCCGGGCTTTATCCGGAAGTCCATGCCCTTGACGACTTCGAGGGCATTTCCATGGATATCAAACGCGATCCGAAGCCCTTCGACGCGCAAGATATCTCCTGATGGAAGTTGTCCGCCAGGCTCCTTCCCGGAGCTGTTCTTTTTCGTTGTTGCGGCGTCCACCGGCAGTCTTCCCCTATGCGTGGATCACGCTCTAACCCAGCCCGGCGAGGGGCGCAAGACCAGCTTGGTAACTGTGAGCGCTGACCCGCTTGAGCAGATGGTAAAATCGTGGGGCAGATGGCGCCAATGCACCAGCTCCCGCAACGTGTGATGCGGCGCCGGGCGCCTCGGTTACAGGCCGGCGTAGTGACCGCCGATCAGGTTTCCCCGCGCTCCAGCACCTGGCCTGCCTTGCGCATGTTTTTATAGATTCTGCATGTGGTGCACGGAACGTCATCGCGCGGCTCTGCCTTGCCCAACAGCATCGCGCGTCCATGGCGAATGGTTTCTTCATTGAGACTCCCCTCCAGTCCGTCCCTAAAGGCATTTCCAGCAAAATGCCCCCAGTTGTTGCGGCAACATCCCAGCACATCTCCGTTCCAGTTCACCTGCGGCCAATCCCACATCTGGTGACAGATATACTGCGTGTACTGACTGCCGAATTTTTCCTTGTATTCGTCCCTTGAGGCAACGCCGCTGTCCATTTCCCGGCGCACCATCTCCTCGTCCTTCACCGGCGAGTAGCTGTCATCCCAGTTGAGCTTCAGGTGCAGATCCATGCCCAGTTCTTCCGCCATCTGGCGGGCCTTGGGAATTTCATGCTCGTTATGGCCGAAGACGACAAACTGCCAGGTCAGGCCGGGCACATCGGAATTATGCTTTTTCTTGAATTCGTTGATCTTCTTGATGTTACCGATGACCTTGTCGAAATTGCCGCGGATCCGGTACTGCCGATAGGTTTCGTCGGACGCCCCATCCAGCGAACAGCGCAGGTGTTCGAAGCGATAGATCACCAGCGCCTCGAGCATCTCTTCTGTTGCGTTGTTGAGATTGACCCCGTTGCGGGCCGTCAGCCGCACGCCTTTTTCGAATGCGTGTTTGAGCATTGCCGGCAGTTCGGGGTTGAGAAAGATCTCGCCGTAGTTCGACAGCTCGATTTCTTCCAGGTACGGGCTGTCATCCAGAAGCTTCTTGAAATCCTCGAATTTGAGGAACCCCGCCCCGATGCCGCGATGGGTCTCGCCTGTCGTGGTCGGACAGGTCGGGCATCGCAACTGGCAATAGGTGGAAACTTCGAGACGAATCTTCTTAGGTCTGACGATATCGTCGCTGTGCGGCTTCGCGGACATTCAAAACTCCTACCCGGAGGCCCGGGCCAATTGGGCTGGCGCAAACCTGCACTCTCTCCGGGTGGCCTTATAGCAAGGATCTGGGAGAATGCCACGCATCACCTTTGCAGAATGACCAGATCCTGCGCCCCCTCCGTACCCTGTACCGCGCTGGCAAGTCCTTCGACGCCGGTTGTGCGTTCATAACCTTCGCTCACCGCCGTGTCGTAAGTGTATTTCGTCGACACCGCGCGGCAGCCCAGTTCCTTGTTGTGCTTCTCCAGCTTGGCCGAAAGATTGACCGCATCTCCGATCACCGTATATTCCAGCCGCTTGTCATCGCCGACCGCTCCAAACGCAACCGGTCCGGTGGCGACCGCCGCATTTATTCTGAGGCCGGCAAGGGCTTCGGGGCTGCCGGGTTGGCTCCAGCTGTCGACTTCCTCGAAAATTGCATCCACCGCTCTGAGCGAATCCGCTGACGTTGTTGCGCTTTCACTGGTCGCGCCGAACGTCGCCATAATGCCGTCGCCCATGAATTTGTCGATGGTGCCGCCATGCTGCTGGATCAGCGGCACGATCCGCTTTTGGTATTCAGTGAGAACCGACATCACCTCGCCCGCGTCCATATCGGTGGCCATGGTGGTAAAACCGCGAATATCGACATTAAGGATCGCCGCCTCGCGTTTGATGCCTTCGCCGGGGGCAATCCGTTCGACAGAGTCTCTGATCTGTGTCGCAACAGATTCGTCGAAGAATCGTGAGAGATCCTGCGCCGCCGTCTGCTCGGTCACCGCACGCACCAGAAGATTGTGCGCCCGCTTCAATGCCAGCGCCAGAATGCCGGTGACCAGCAGGATCGAGATGACCTTGTCCACTTCCGCCCCGATCAGGATCGAATTGCTGGTCATGTAGGTGACGTAGTTATTCGTGATCATGCTATCTGCCGGGTTCGACATGGTCACGTAGAACACCATGGCGAGCCACCCGACCGCACCAACAAAACCAGCTGCCAGGACGAAGCGGATTTCAAATCGCAGGGCGCGCAGCGCGATGAATATGAATATGTACAAAAGCGTTGGCGCCTTAAGATAGAACGATGGCGGCTGCATGTACTGGATATGGAAACTCCAGATGAGGACCATCAGCAAAGACATATCGATGGCAATCGAGGCAAAGACCGCCCATCCGGGAAGGCCCGAACGGATCGCCCAGACCAGCCCTGCGAGATTGAGGACCAGATAGGTCAAAAGCGCATAAGGGACCGGGGAGAATTCCGTCCCGGCGTCGGTCTTTGGCGATGCGAGATACAGCGCACCCATGACGAAGACGACAGTGAGCTGGATCAGCTTGACCAGCACTTCACTGGAATCATCCTGCCGCCGGATGGCATCCACGACCCTGGCCGGCAGCTCCGCGGTGCGCTCCACGCTGACCACGTCGCTTATTGCGCCATAAAGTGTCACGCCATTTTTGCTCATGTGAACCTAATACCAAAGAAACTGACTATTGACTCATTTCATGGGCCATTCCGGCCCGCTCGCCAAGGCGCGGGCCGCCGTGCGATGCGGGGTATCGGACAAGGCCCGCAACGCAAGGAGGCGGGCCGGAATGGCCCACCGCAGGCCGGGTTGCTTTTGTCCTCCAGCAGCGTTGCGCAGGCCGCCAGTCACACCGCGTGAGGTCCCGGTTGTGCTCCGTGCACGGAATATAAAAGTACTGCAGGCCTCAAGGATGCAGAATCAAACCCTCACGCGCGATCAATGAGCCTGGCCTCTCATCGGCCAATTGCTGCTCAAGGTCATCCATGAAGCCGTCTTCGTGACTTGGACAATGGTGAAACGTCACATATTGTCCGACACCTGCCAGATCGCACAGGCGGGCGCCCTCCTGCCAGGTCGAATGACCGAAGCCTCGGAAACCCTCATACTCATCTGCCGTATACGCAGCATCGTATATGACGATATCGGCATTTTGGATCAAATCACAAACCGCTCGATCAGTCTTCCCGATTTCGTGTTCAGTGTCGGAGACATAACAGATTGTCTTGCCGCCATATTCGATCCGGTAGCCGATGCAGCCGTTTGGATGATTGAGCGCGGTGGTTTGAACGCTGATGGAGCCATTGGGTTTCAGCTCCTCGCCGGCGCTGAAATCCTGATAGGCAACATTGGCTCTGAAAACTTCTGGCCCCACCGGAAAAAACGGCGCCGCCATGAAGCGGCGCACCATGTGTTCCGTGGTCATATCGTCGAGATGGTGGCCGGACCACATTTTTATTTCTGTACCCGGACAATACAGCGGCGAGAAGAACGGCAGCCCGCAGATGTGGTCATAGTGACAATGCGTGAAGAACAAATCGAGGCGATCACAGGCGGCGGCGCAAAGTTGCTGACCCAGCCCGCGAATTCCGGAACCGGCATCGAACACCATCACATGGCCGCCACAGCGAACCTCGAGACAGGGCGTGTTGCCACCGACGCCGGCGTAGTCCACGCCGGGGCAGGGCAGACTGCCGCGAACTCCCCAAAATTGAACGTTAAATTCTTCAGAAGCCATACTTTGATTGGTTGCTGTCCGGTAAAAAGCCACAAGGCTCCGCACCGATATCCAACAACACTCTTAGTCCCTACAAAACCCCACGCACGCGCATTTGTTTTTTCTGTTCTATGACATAAAGGGACGCAGGCGTCATTTTGCAAATGTTTTGGCAGAAAAAAGTGTCAAGAATCACGGTTTTCCAGGATCGTGCAGCTGGAAATGCGCCTAAACTTGGAGTTGCCTGCGGATTCGCTATATATCATCCGGCAAAAGTCCCACCGAACGCCAGCGCTCTAGGGCCTGTTGAGTATCATAGTTGCAGCGTCGGTTTGACCCGATTGGCCCGGTTTGGCGATGTGAGGAGGAAGGACATGGCGCGCATATTCGACGACGAACGTCGCCAAACCGGGCCAAATCCCGCAGGGACGTGGCCCATTTGGCCTCTGGACAGCGTTGCTCAAGGCTTGAAGTGGCCCGCACTACGGCGCCTTTCGCGCCTTGCCAGAGGCGAAACGGGCCACGCCGACACTACAACTATGATACTCAACAGACCCTAGGCCGGTTGAATTCCCGCATTATGTCAAAACTGGATTCCTTTATTCGCAGAATGCAGGCGCAGCGCGCGTGTATTGATATGGCGTGCGAATTGATCGCAGACCTGCCGGGGGTCGT